>NZ_CP026604.1:2202294-2516908 GCF_003063625.1 Saccharobesus litoralis
GCGTTAAATAAGCAATTAATTGCTTATGTTCATCGCAATGGTGAAATTTGGCATGTGAAGGTTTTCGATTTGACCCTACACAAAGAGATTGCCAATCAGGTATTTAAACAGGTAATTCGAGATATTGAGTGGTTAAGTGATGATATGGGTCTTATTGCGCATGTTGCACAAAATGAACTTTATATCATTCCACTAGCTGGTAAGCCGCAAAGGATAGCAAACTACCCAGAAGCCTATGTTGAAGAAATTGAATTGGGACAAAGACAGCAACTATATTATCTTAAAAAATCTAGCATTAAAAAACTATATCTAGGCCAAGCTAATGTCTGCTGCAGTTCGGTATTACCAACAGAGAATATTGCGCAATATCATGCCGTATGGGATCCGCTCGGTAAATCATTTGCTTATGTTACGACAACCCAAGGTACTTCCCAAGTTTGGCTATATTCTGGCGGGATTCATCGCCAGTTAACTCAATTTACACAGCAGCAGAAGTTAGCCAACCTAAATTGGTCAAGTGATGGTCATTGGTTGTTGTTTAAGGTAAATGACGACATTTATGCTTACTCATTATTATTGAGTACTGGCAATACATTGTTATCGGATGTCTATTTCTCGAAGCCACTTGGATTTAATAAAAATAAAGAATTTTTTTATTATCTTGATACAAATGGCTATCAAGATCGTGTTTGGAAAGTGTCACTAGCGGATACCAGTAAACAAAAAGTGTTAACTCTGGCTGATGATACTCAAGTTGTGAGTAGTAATGGGAATATTTTTTATTTAGGAAAAGGTAAAAATCAGCTTTATATGTTTGATGGTCAAACTAATCATTTATTAGACTCTGAGTTTCCTGACGACGCGACATTGCACTCTGCTAATGCTCAAGCCGTGTTTTATTTTTTAAATCGGCCTGGCAGCATGAAAAATATATGGCAATGGGACTTAACAACGCGTGAGCAAAAAATTGTTGTACCAAGACTCAGTTATAGTGGCGACGTCCTGAGTATATCACCTCAGCAAAAAGTGGTTTACGGGCAAGATATTGAAACGAAACGCAAATTATATAAACGACAACTTGCCCCGCTACTAGCGCCTTTCAATCGCTGATGCAATACAGGCTCAAAGATAACGATTAAGAAGTTCAAAGCGCTGAATTTTATTAATGTTTTTTATTTGACTGCAGGTCATTAGTGTAAATGTTTTTTGACTTGAAGCAACTTATCAATTGGGAAAATAAATATAAAAACTCTATTTTTCTAAATTAAAAACAAAACCTTAAGTTGTTTTTAGGGTGAGTTTATAGGCTAAAGTATTCCTAAAGTTTTTAGCAAAATTAAGGTTTGCTTGAGATCGTTTCTTGTTAGGTATGTTGCTATAGATTTTGAACAAAACGCTTTTTATGATTTGAACGAAAAGGTACACGGCGTTACTTGTTTTTCAGCTCGTTTTACCACTGGGCAGCAAATGTCGCTTGTACTAAAGGGTTACATTTGAAAAGCATAGCTAATGCTTCACAGCAAACTTGATTGAGAGTAAACATGAAAAAAAACATTTTATCTTTTGCTTCACTTTGTTTTGTAGTGTCTTGTTCGTTAACGTCACCGCAAACGCCTGATAAAAATTACAATTATGTGATTGATGATGCGGCAGACCCCCATGCTATTGTCGAAGACGGTACTGTATACGTATACCCAACGCATGATCAGTGGAAACGAAAGTTTTACGCTTTCTCGTCTCGTGATTTAGTTAATTGGCAACGTCATGGGCCGATTCTTGATTTTAAGGATATCTCTTGGTTACCAACCAAAAAACGCCCATGGGCACCGGGTATGATCCAAAAAGACGGTAAATACTATTTTTATTATTCTGCTGGCCCTATGCCATCTTATATTGGGGTTGCTGTTTCAGATTCACCGATTGGACGTTTTAAAGACTCGGGTGCAGCATTGGTAAAAGACCAAAATCAGCATAAAGATCCTGCTCAACGTCAAGGACGCCGTTTTGAAGCAATTGATCCTATGGCTTATCACGATCCTGTTAGTGGCAAATATTATTTGTATACAGGAGGAAGCGCTGGTTCTACGTTAAGAGTATTTGAGCTTAATGACGACATGGTTAGCATCAAACGAGAAATTAATGTTGAAACGCCGCAAAATTTTACTGAGGGTGCCTTTATTCATTACCACAACGGTATGTATCACTTCACCTATAGCCATGGTCGTTTCAATAAGGACAGTTACTCAATTTATTACTCAACGTCAAAGACACCGGTTGGTCCATGGACATATCGCGGCAACTTAATGAAAAGTGATGATAAATTTAAAGGCCCTGGACATCATTCCATTATTAAAAATAGTAAAACCGATAAGTGGTATATCGTTTATCACCGCTGGGAAAATGTTGAAGGTAAAGGGCCTTATCGCAAACCAGGCAATCCTCGTAAAACGGCCATTGAAGAAATGTTTTATGACGAAAACGGGCTAATTAAACCCATTCCTATGACAGCGAAAGGCGTAGGTAAAGTTACGTTTTAGTGTTTATTTTAATAACCCAATCAATCTAATGACAGCTGGCTGGTTGACAGGCTTGCAATGAATAGTACGGGTGATGTTGTTGAGCAATTTAGATAGGTTGATGGCCTCAGCCTTATCACCGTCGATAAGAGTTAATTATGAAGTTTAAACAATCACTATGCATGGCATTTACAATATGGTTGCTGTTGGGGTGTAGTATATCGAGCACTCAGATTCCAACTGAAAAAAAAACAACCAACACAAGTGCAACTCAGCCTAATGTTTTGATGATTTTGGTGGATGACCTAAAGCCAGCGTTAGGTGTGTATGGTGATCCAATCGCCATCAGTCCTAATATAGATAAGCTTGCCGCACAAGGCATGCGCTTTGAACGAGCTTATGTCAATCAAGCTGTTTGTATGGCATCAAGATATAATTTAATGTTAGGTAGCCGTTCAACTAGTTCTGGCTTATATAATTTTGGTGTATCGCTACGGGAGCGATATCCTCAAGCGTTAACTCTGCCCCAGCTGTTTAAGTCAGCTGGTTATCATGCTGAAGCCATGGGGAAAGTTTATCATATCGGTCACGGAACGATTGATGATACGGCCAGTTGGAGTCGGCCACATCGCGCTGACAAGGTAATTGAATATATTCTCCCACAAAGTACTGGGGGGACCATTACACGTGAAGAAGGCATGTTTACCAATGCATCTTGGCGAGATGGTATTAATAACATGAAACGCCCGCGCGGCGCAGCTTGGGAGGCACCAGATGTATTGGATGAAGCCTATGCTGATGGTCGAATAGCCACTCATGCAGTTAATCGCTTACACGAGCTAAAAAAAAGTGGGCAGAAGTTTTTTATGGCAGTGGGTTTTGCACGGCCTCATCTACCGTTTTCGGCACCTAAAAAATATTGGGATGCCTATGATCCGGCTAAGTTTGCCATGCCTCAGTTTATTAATGACCCCAAAGGCGCCCCTCAATTTGCGGTAAAAAGGCAAATGGAGATCAACAATTTTACACCAGTAAACCCTAAAAAACGTATCGTTAAAGACGAAGCATTAACCAGAAACCTAATACATGGTTATTACGCAAGTATGAGTTATATGGATGCCCAACTAGGGCGAGTTATAGATGCATTGAAGGTGACAGGGCTAGATAAAAATACGATTGTTGTACTGTGGGGGGATCATGGCTATCACTTAGGTGATCATGGTTCTTGGACTAAACATTCAAATTATGAGCAAGCTACCCATATCCCGCTGTTGATGGTTGTGCCGGGCGTGACTGAGCCAGGGAGTGTAACCAAACAAATAACAGAAACGGTTGATATTTATCCAACATTAGCAGAATTAGCAGGGATCAGTATTCCAAAAACACAACAGGCTATAGATGGAACCAGTATGTTGCCTGTGTTGCAGAATGCTAACAAGCGCTTGAGAGATCACGCTTATCATGTATGGCGTAATCCTCGTTATACAGGGCTTGCGATTAGAACTGAGCGTTATCGATTGGTAAAATGGCTCTCAAACAAAGGGCTCGAACCTATCATAGAGTTATATGACTACCAACAGGACCCTTTAGAAACCGAAAATGTCGCTAGTAAAATGCCTCAATTAGTGCAAAAACTGGAAGCGACGTTAGCAAAACACCCACAACATGCTGCGCTATTTAAGCCTAAGAAAAATAAGCAGAGGCAGTAATGGCAAAGTTAATTAGTCTAATGTTGGTTGTATGTGTCGGTTTGATATTGGTGGCTTGCACATCTACCGAGAAAAAGGCGACAAACAAGATCGTAGCAAACCGCCCTAATGTTGTAGTTATATTTATTGATGATTTGGGTTATGGCGATATTAGCGCATTTGGCAATACCCAAGTTGCGACTGCTAATATTGACCGACTGGCTAAAGAAGGGAAAAAATTCACGCAATTTTATGCCAACTCTCCGATATGTTCGCCGTCTAGGGCGGCGTTAAAAACGGGAGTGTATCCGCATCGTGAACGGATTAATTCATTCTTAGAAAGTCGCCGCTATAATCAGCAGCGATATATGGCAGACTATATGTCAACTGAGCGTTTGACTTATGCACGTCTTTTTCAGCAAGCAGGGTATGCCACGGCACATTTTGGTAAATGGCACATAGGTGGAGGGCGCGATGTTGATGACGCACCGTTGCCTACTGCCTACGGTTATGATGAAACTTTAGTATCATTCGAAGGATTGGGTGATCGCATTTTATGGCAAAAGCATGGTAACCAAAAATTAAGTTGGAATTATCCAGCTGACAAGGGAAAAATTTTTTCTTTGCCTAAACATCAAACTACCCAAACTTATGTTGACCGAGCGATCGACTTTATTCAACGCCACAAAAATCAGCCCTTTTTGGTTAACATGTTTCCGAATGACGTGCATGATGCTCATAACCCATCCAAGGAGCAATTGGCTAAATGGCAAGGTAAAGGACGCCACTCAAAAGAAGACCGTTTTTTCGCCATACTAGATGCCATGGACCAACAAATTGGCCGTTTGCTTAATGCGATTGATGAAGCTGGAGTTGCAGATAACACCATTGTTATTTTTACGTCAGACAATGGTCCTACTGATTGGCATCATTATTATAAACAAAATATGACACCGCCGCCCGGCTCTACAGGTCCTTTTTTTGGGCGTAAGTGGAGTTTATATGAAGGCGGTATCCGCATGCCTTTTCTTATACGTTGGCCTTTGAAAATACAAGCCGCAACGGTCAATGACTCAACCTGGTTTAGTGCAATTGATTTATTGCCAAGCTTAGCCAGCATGGCGGGTTTACCTCTTCCCGAACAAACGAAGCTTGATGGTATCAATATGGCTGATGCCTTGTTAGGAGGCAATCAACGTCGAGATAAGCCTATCTTTTGGGAATACGGTGTTTACCGAACCATTAAACCAGGCTTACAGGCACATCGCAGTCCTCGATTAGCCATGCGTGATGGAGATTATAAATTGTTGATGGATCCTAATGGTTCTAGGCTCATGTTGTTTAACTTATTGGCTGATCCCGGTGAAACTATGAATCTAGCAAAGGAGCAACCCCAGCAGGTAGCAAGCATGAAACCGCGTTTATTAGCTTGGTGGCAAGAAATGAATAGCTACCTAAATCCGCATTGATAACGGCGCTGTAATCAATACGATACAACATTGACGAGTAATTAATGAACACACGACTTTACATTACCATATCTGCGTTGGTCTTAATGGCAACGAATACGTTAGCTAAACAGCCCAATTTTCTAATTTTTGTTGCCGATGATCTGACTTTTCGTGATATTGGGGTCTATGGCAATCCAGATGTTAAAACACCAAACATTGATAGTTTTGCTGAACAAGGACTGAAATTTGACTATGCTTTTTCTAGCTCAGCGATGTGTGCTCCAACCAGAATGTCTCTGTATTCGGGATTACAACCTGTACGCAGTGGCGCACACCCCAACCACGGCAAAGTGTATGCCGGTACGCGGAGTTTACCTAATTACCTGAGGCCTTTGGGGTATCGTGTGGCATTGATGGGTAAACGCCATGAAGCACCTCATGCCAGTTTTAGCTTTGACTATCTTGGTGGTAGGCATGGTGATACCAAAAAAAATCAACAAGACTTAGATTTGACTTTAGCTCAGACGTTTTTTGCCGAAACTCAGCAACCATGGGCATTGGTTGTTGCGTCTAATCAACCGCATACTCCTTGGTTTAGAGGAGATAAATCTGCTTACCCACCTGAAACGTTAACCGTGCCGGACGGCTTAGTCGATACGCTGCAAACCCGACGAGCTTTAAGTGCATATTATGCAGAGATAACCTACATGGACCAGCAATTTGGTACTATTTTGCGCATGCTGGCGCAATCAGGTGCGGCAGATAACACTTTGGTGATGTTTTTATCTGAGCAAGGTTCCAACTTTCCTTTTGCCAAATGGACTTTGTACGACAATGGACACCGAGCTGCAGCATTGTTTCGCTGGCCTGGCAAGATAAAGCCCGCGCAACGTACCTTGGCAATAATGCAATATGTGGATGTACTACCCACCTTAATCGAAGCGGCTGGCGGGCATACTACGGGGATGCCACTGGATGGAAAAAGTTTGTTGAATGTCTTACTAAAACCTCAGCGTCGCCATCGTGATTACGCATTTGCTATTCAGACCACGCGAGGTATTTATTCTGGCTCAGCGTCGTTTCCTATTCGCACCGTACGTGATGAAAACTATCGTTTGATCTGGAATCTTAACTATCAACAAGCTTTTTCCAATACTGTTGTAAAACGCAAAGGGCCGTTACGTACACTCCAATCTTGGTATGACAAAGGAGGGAGTGCGTTAAATCGAGCAAATGCTTATTTGTATCGCCCAGAGTTTGAGCTTTATGACTTAAATAACGATCCGTTTGAACTCAACAATTTAGCAGGAAAAAAATCATTACACTCAGAGCAGAGTCGGTTGTATCAAGCATTGCAGAGTTGGATGCTCCAGCAAGGAGATCAAGGGATCGTTACTGAAATGATGGCACTGGACAGACAAGCGCCTAATGGGCGTTATTACCCTAAAGGGATCCCAGAAGATGGTTTGGCCATTGATTGGGACTATCAAGGGCTTTAGTGCGTATGTTGAGTAAAGTGTTAGAAAAGTCTGTTTGGACAGCACTGATCTTGAGTTTAAGTTTAAGTGCTTGGGCTTATAGCCCTGAGTTTTCCGATGAAAAAATCGTGCCTGTAAAGGGAAATGCTGTAGCGAAATTTTTTTCGTTGCAAAAGCAGGATCGTCAACTGGCATTCAATGAAGATATGGCAGCGTATCAAGGTAAGAAAAAAGACATCTGGCCAAGCGATCGTAAAATGGGTCATGAAGGTACTGATAGCCTTTATTATACCAGAGCTAACTACATACTAGGCCCATACTCAGAGCATAAGTGGGTAGGGCGTTTTTTAGGCCTTGGTGCACCTTTTTAGGAACATCAGGACCGTTGATGGATGACCGCTTTTATCAATGGTAAATGTGTGCCTTACGATAAATTGATTAAACAAAAAGACCAAGGCGATATCGCTTATACCGGTACTAAAAATGGAGCCATGCTGGTACCTATTACTATTAGCAAAGATGAATTAGGTGAAGTGCGATTTACAGTTAAAGATCGACGTTTTGCTAGCCTTGAACCAGAAGAAGTACAGCAATTTTAAACCAGGTAAGTTTAATGATAGCTGTGTGCATATGTGAGGAAACCATGAAACAAATACACCAATGGATCATTGTCATCAGCCTTTTATTGCTGAGTGCATGCTCTACAACTTATGTTGATACCTCTACTCAACCCGCAAAACGTTGGACTGAGCAAAAAGCCAATCAATGGTATAGCAATATTAAATGGCCAGTAGGCGCTAATTTTGTGCCATCGACCGCGGTTAACCAACTCGAAATGTGGCAGGAAGATACATTTGATCCAATGACTATTGATAAGGAATTGGCGTGGGCGGCGAGTATTGGCATGAACACCATGCGGGTATTCTTACATAACTTAGCGTGGCAGCAAGATCCTAGTGGCTTTTTAGATCGAGTTGATCAGTATCTTGCTATTGCTGAAAAACATAACATAGCGACTATGTTTGTATTTTTCGATAGTGTATGGGATCCAGAACCAAGCGTTGGGGTACAGCGCCCTGCGCGGCCTCATGTTCATAACTCGGGTTGGCTGCAGTCGCCGGGCAAATCTATTCTCTTAAATGAAAACAAGCAGATGGCATTAGCACCTTATGTTAAGTCGGTACTGACGCGTTATAAAAATGACAAGCGAGTTTTACTCTGGGATCTTTATAACGAGCCTGACAATGACAATCGCAACACTTATGGCGGTGCGAGTTTAACGCCAGATATTGCTGATAATAAGTCGCGATATGCGCTGAGTTTAATGAAAAAGGCCATGGCTTGGGCAAGAGAGGTGGATCCATCACAGCCAATAACAATAGGCGTGTGGGGTAATCCCAATTGGATTAACAACCCAACGGCACTAGAGCGATATTCACTGCAAGAGTCAGATGTAATTTCATTTCATAGTTATGGCAAAAAGCCGTTTACTGAACGTATTATTCGGCACTTGCAAAGCTACAACCGTCCGCTGTTTTGTACCGAGTATATGGCGCGTCCTACAGGGTCAACGTTCGAAGCAATATTACCATTATTTAAACAACACAAAATTGCTGCTTACAATTGGGGATTAGTCGCAGGCAAAACCCAAACCCAATATCCGTGGAATTCATGGCAACGCCAATATAAAACTGAGCCCAAGGTTTGGTTTCATGATATTTTTCGAGCCAATGGAACCCCCTATCGTCAACAAGAAGTTGACCTTATTAAAGCGTTGACCCAGCAGATACCTTAGACCCTGTAAACGAAATATTCTCAAACGATAAATTTAAAAAATTACTCACTAAAACGCTGAAGCAAAGTTTGAGTTTGGCAGAGCTTCAGCGCATTTTTGGACAATAAGATATGTCATTAAAACCAAATTTCGGAGCGAAAGTGTTACGCAAATTAATAGACTTGGTATGTGTCTTAATACTGACGTTAATTTCAGTTTCGAGCCATGCTAAACAACCACCCAATATTATGATTTATCTAGCTGATGATTTATCTCAACGTGATATAAGTGTTTACGGCAATGAGTTTATTGCTACGCCTGAATTAGAAAAAATAGCCGCGAGTGGTTTGGTGTTTAACCATGCTTATGTTGCTTCGCCTGCGTGTGCGCCTAGTCGTGCGGCAATGTTAACTGGGTTAATGCCTGCTAAAAATGGCGCAGAAGAAAACCATCAATATCCACGCAAGGGAATAAAGAGCCTTATTCTGAACTTGAAAGCACTGGGGTATGAGGTTGCTGCTTTTGGTAAAGTTGCCCATGGCAGTAAAGCAAGAGGTGAAAGCTTTGGCTTTGACTATTATAAGCCGCATTCCAACCTATATAACTACGATAATATCGGAAAATTAGAACGTATGGTTGGACAGTTTTTAAAAAATCGTCGCTCAAACCGCCCCTTGTGTCTATTTGTGGGAACCACTAATCCTCATGTTCCATGGAATGATCCTATAGTCGATTATGACCCTAATCACGTTGAACTTCCGCCTAAGTTTTTAGACACGCCGCAAACGCGGCGTCATCGAGCTAAGTATTATCAACAAATTAAAACCTTAGATCAGTTAGCCGGACGTTTATTTAAAATGAAAACTCAGCACCTTGGCGACAATACCTTGTTTATTCACAGTGCTGATCATGGTTCGCAATGGCCTTTTGGTAAATGGACACTGTATGATTATGGTACTCGCGTACCTTTTATCGCCCACTGGCCGGGTAAAATCAAGCCAGGGTATACAAACGCCATGGTTAGTTGGGTTGATTTGCTGCCAACCGTTATTGAGATAGCAGGTGGCTCAGCGCCAGACAATATTGATGGTCGTTCATTTAAACCTGTGTTGCTGGGTGATTCAAACCAACATAGAACAGAAATTTATACAACTACAACGGCGGATGGTGACAAGAATATCTATCCAAGTAGAGCGCTCCGAACTGCTAAATGGAAGTTAATTCATAATATTCACCCAGAGTACGCTTTTACTAATCATAGCGATTTATTACGCCGAGACGGTGCGGGCATGTATTGGCATGAATGGTGGGAGCTAGGCCAAGTTAATCCTAAAGCGATGGAAAAAATAATGGATTATTACAGCAACCCAGAGTTTGAGCTTTATAACATAGAGGATGACCCTTGGGAGATGAATAACTTGATTGATAAACCAGAAGTACAGTTCATTGTTAAATCATTTAAATTAAAATTACATAGTTGGATGCAAGAGCAAGGCGATAAGGTTAATAATAAACAAACACCCCGTTTATTAAATAAAACAGAAAGTTGGCAAACGGTATTGCAAGCGAAAAAAAGCTTAGTTAATTAGCTCTAGTGATTTGACGATAAGTTTTTGGGGCTAGGTTAGCATCAGAGCAACACATAAGTGTTAATAAGGTAATAGATGAGCTTGTTACTATTACCATTACTGAAAGATACGCCTACACGCGCTCTCAAGTTAGAGCAAATAAAGGCAGTGCGGGTACTGCATTGAATATTTTAAAGTTAAAAGCTTCAGAATAAGCAAATGCTAAAAAGTACAAACACCATCCAAACAGTAGGCTCCACAAATAGAGCCTACTAAATCGTTACTCGTTAGAAGCGGGCGCGAATACCTGCGCCAATTCGACGACCGGCATATTCAACTTGGAATACGCGTCCGAATGATTGCTCGCGGATAGTACCTTCATCGGTTAAGTTAATGCCTTCGAAGAACATGCTAACTTTTTCACTTAAGTCATAACTAGCATTGAGATCCCATTGGCCATAAGCTCGTCCATATTGGGCATCATTACCGCCGCCATTAGCGCGATAAATAAAGCGGTCACGCCAGTTATAAGCTAAACGAATTCCAAAGCCCTCTTTTTCGTAAAAGCCAATGATGTTGTAGGAATATTTGGCGAATCCTTCAACACCATCCTCTGTGGGTAGGGCAAAAGTAGCGAGGCGACTTTGATCGGTTTCAGTTGTATTGTCCCCCGAAGAAGAATCGGCATAGGTATAGTTAGCTTGGATACCATAGCCGTCTAACATGCCTGCAAAATTGTAAAGCCCTGCTAATTCTAAGCCTGTGATTTTGCCACCATCATTATTTTGAAAGCGATTATCTATTGCTAATAATCGTCCTAAGCCGGGCACATCGTAGCCAGTATCTAAGTTAGTCGAGACTTGAGTTATACCGGTAGTAATGTCTTTTGAAAATAAGCCGACACTTGCGCCATTGCCGTTTTCGCCATAGTACTCTAAGCTCAAATCCACTTGGTTGGCTTGGAATGGCTCTAGGTGTGGGTTAGAACCTGAAATACTAAAGTTCTCGAAGTTACCATTGACACTAGACTGCACGGATGAAGCAAACATGCCGGGCGCTGTCATAACCTTTGATGCGGCAAAACGAGCCACTAAGTCATCAGTTACATCGTATCTAATATTTAGGCTAGGTAATACAGTACTAAAATCTTTAGATACAGAAAGAGATTCTTTTTCGCCAATGAAATTAAGGTTTGCCCCTCCTGGATTTTCGATTGTGGAGCTATTGAAAACCAAATCTTGCGCTGTACCTGATGTTGTACGCTCAAGAGATACATAGCGTAAACCGATATTAGCAGACCAAGCCTGCGTGCCTAAATCGCCAGAAAAGTTAGCGCGTGCATAAAGTGAAGTTGAATCTTCTTTGGTTTCAAAAGATTCACGGTCACTTTGCGCTAAGTTGGCAATTTCAGGATCAATATTGGTCGCTAATGCTAGAAACTCATTGGGATCAAATGTAACCCAAGCTCGTGGAAAGTTTCCTGGTTCTTGTTCCATATAGTTATCAAATGGGAAGGGTTTGAATAGACTGTTTGGTAAATCAACTTTACTGGTATTACGACTACAACCTAAGCGACACCAAGTCGGTTGATTAGACAGCGCTAATTGTGATTTTTCACGCTCTGACTGGTAAACACCAGCTTGTACAGATTCAAACATACCCATGTCAACTGCATAGTCGACATCAAATCTCAATTCAAAAACCGAATCATCACGTTGTTGTTCTCGTAAACCAACAAAGTGAGCTTGGAATAAAGAAGGATCTTCTAGGTTAGTTCCTGGCGTTTGAATATCTGGGATAGTATTACCTGTGGTTGAGTCCAAGGTGTATTCGAAGAAGGCGCCAGGTGTTAGTTGATCCTTACGATTTACATTTTCTGCTTCTGAATAGGCAATATCTAATTCAACTGATAGTTGATCACTTAACGTACCTTGCCAGTTCAAGCCAAACATGGTGGTTTCGGTATCGTCTTGGAAAGGGCGTACTTCAACATCATTAGGGTTATTTGGCGCATTAAACTTAACAAATGTGCCATTGTCATCCAATACAGGGTTTAAGCGGACCGTGCCGCCTTCGGGCGAAAATTGCACGCCATAGCGAGTTTGGAAATTTCCAAAATCAATTAACATGGTATCGAAAGTGATGGTGTGGTCGGCCGTGGGTCGCCATTGAAACGTACCGGCTAAACTCAGACGTTCACGATTTTCGACTTCGGCAGTAAAATTGGGTTTGCCTGGGTGACGGCCGAACAAATCTTTGCCATCTACACCATCTGAATCCACTTTTCTGTATGCATAAGCACCAGCTTGAATATCTAGACGATCAATTCGTGTTTCTCTGTCGTCATAAGCCGCAGCAAATAATAAACCCATGGTGTCATCGTTGAACGTAGTGCTGAATAAACCCGAAAGGCGAGGGCTCCATTGTTCAGAAATACTTTGTTGAGTCATTTTCGCCGAGCCAACAAGAGTTGTACCTGGGTTGCTTAATGGGCGTGCGCCTTCCATATTGATGGTAGAACCTATGCCACCTTCAACTAAGTCTGCTGTTGGTGATTTATGAATTTGTACACCGGAGATTAATTCTGGCGCTAAAACCTGAAAGTCAAAGTCACGGCCCGTGTTGGTAGTTGCGATAAGACGGTTGTTATAGCGAACCGCATTAAAAGCCGGACCAAAACCACGTACGGTTACACCCGTACCTTCACCATTTGAGCGATCAATCGTTACGCCTGAAATACGCTGTAATGATTCGGCAACGTTTTGATCAGGGAATTTACCTATATCTTCCGCGGTAATGGCATCTACCACACTATCGGCACTGCGTTTAACATCCATCGCCTTGATTAAACTGGCGCGAATACCGCGAACTTCAATTATTTCTGTTTCTTCCAATTCGTTCGCGAAAGAAAAAGAAGATAGGCTAACTGCTACTAGTGTGCTTGAAGTCAAGATTGCTTGGCATATCTTGTTTTTTACAAACTTTGTTGTCATGAATTTTTCCAGTGTATTATTATATTAATATTAAATTTAGGCGAAATTTTGTTATCGCCTTGTTACAAAACGAATCAGACAATATTTTCCCTCATGGGAATTTGGAAAAATTTATTTTTTGTGGGATGAAAAACGATGTGTTGTTTAAATTATGTAGCAGCGCTGAGTTAGCGTATTAACTGTTAATTGACTAAATAAACCCGCGTTCACGCATGTATTGGCCGCATTTTTTAAATCCGTTAGAAATATGCTTTTCTACGGTTTTTTCGGCGATATTGAGTTCTTGGGCAATTTCTTTTTGGCTATAACCAAAGACGCGTTTTAACACAAAAGCTTTACGCGTTTGTGTTGGCAGTAAGCTAACCGCTTGGCAAAAAGTGGCGAGTTCTTGGTTATTTTGCGCTTGGGTGCAGGTGTCGTGACTCGGATTAAATATCTCTTCAACCCCAGTTTCAAACGACTCATCATAACCTGAGACTAGCCGTGTTTCAGCTCGCTTTAAGTAATCTAAGGCTAAATTTTTTGCCGTTTTCATCATAAATGATCTTGGATTGTGTAAATCATTAGAGTCGACTTGCTGGCAAACTTTGACATAGGTTTCTTGCACTATGTCTTCAACTTCTTTGGAAGGGACAATAATCGAGACTAATTGAGTGAGATTGTCACGTGCACTTAAATAGACTTGATATATTTGCTTGTTCTGATGTTCCATATTCCCTGCTTTAAAATATACCCAATTGGCTTGCTGCAGCTTGGTATCTGAATTTATCAATCATGTAATTTTTCCAGATACAAAATTTTAACAAATATATATGAGTTATTATATTATAAATTTAAGTTTGATTAAAAATTGATTTTAGCTGTTATTGTTACTTGTTTTTAGATTTAGTGTACGGCAGTGAAAACGCGAGTATTTGTTTTTGATTAAAGGCTAAGCCCTTTATATACCGCTTTTTTCATGTTGTGTTTATCTCTTAGGCTTATCTGATTAATTACAATAGAAAGGCTTTTTATCAGTAATCGGGTTATCAAAATATGACAATGAAATAACGTACTTAGGCGTATTTATTAATCGTAATTCTACTTTTATTGTGACTTTAACTAGATTTAATGGAGGTTTTGTATTACAAATATCTGAGTTTGCTATTATTAATTTAATAAAGCTGTACTATTCGTGACAAAATCCATGACATCTGATGATTTTTACTTAGCCTTGATTAAGGTTGAACCAAGCTATAATCGAATTTCGGTGCAAGGCCAGCAAATTGGTCTTGAATCAAAGTCCATGGCTGTATTGAATTACCTTGCGTTACGTCATCCGCGTGTTGTCAGCATTGATGAGTTATTAGAGCAAGTTTGGCTTGGTATGGTGGTTAGCAAGCAGTCGGTGCAGCGTTGTATTTGTCTTTTGCGCAAAGCGCTGCATGATCTTGAGCCTGACACTATTTTTATTAAAACCTTTCCTAAACTGGGTTATAAGCTTGAGGTGGAGCCTAGTTTTGCTAGCCCAGAACAGACTCCATTTAGCTCGGTTTCGAACCTTGATGCGACCAACAGGCGAGCGGCTGTTCGGAGAACCAAGTTTAGCTTGATGCTGGGGGTTGGTGGTTTAGTCGCGTGTTCTAGTCTTCCTCTTACTTATGTTAGTTACTCTGCCATGCAAACATTTGAATCCCCCAATATAGAGGTGTTAAATGAATATCGTCATGTATTTGCGGTTAGCGCCGAACTTGGTTTTAACGCTTATGTCGATCCTGAGCTAAATAGCTATAAAATAAGAGTTAGAGATAGAGAAACTCAACAAGATTGGAGCGTTTTTGAATTTGATGGTAGGGAATTACAAAATTTACAATTAGCTTGGCGTTGGCAAACTCACTCACTTTTTGCGATTTTCTCCGATCAGCAAAATATGAGTCAGCTTATGGCTTTTGACTTAGATTTAATTAATCAGCAAGTGATTGCTAGACGGCTTTTGTTGAATGACCCTTACCACACCTATCGAAGCCTAGAGCAATTTGATGAAAATTTTCTTCTTGCAGCTAGACACCCTCATCAAGAATTCGAACCTCAATTTTATTTAATTAATATTGATACTGGTCGAATCATTCCTTTTAAGTCACGTGCGGAAAGTGCGCAGGATGAAAACGCCAGTTAACTATTAGCCAGTTAACTATTAGCCCTAGAATCGATAATCACTTGGCGCGCTATCTGCTGTAGTGTTTCACTGGGTAACTGACTAACATACCAATCTATATCAATATCGGGTTGGCTGAGTAAATAATCTGTGTATTGAGTGATAAATCGCTGCTGGTGATAAGTCGATCTAAGCCAAGACAATACATAATTTACATCCTGCTTTTGACTAAATGAATAAAAGATATCTTGATTTAGCAGCCAGTCGTAAAACGTTGGCTCGTGACCAAAGTAATCAAATCCGAGTTGTAAGGTTTGCTCTGCATCAAGCACTGTTAACTCGTTAAAAGCCAGCGAATATGCAGCCTGATTTTGGCTATTATCGCCGATCGTGTGGAATACTTGCTGAATTATGTAGTCAACATCTCTATCTTTATTTGTCTCAACAATTACCTCGACCAATAAGTTTAAGCTGTCTTGCTTGTTGAGATCATTAATGAGTGCCAAGTCATTCCTTAATGTAACGGATTGCTGGACAATTCCTTGATTGAGTATGGCATTAATCACATTTGGTGAGGATATCCAGTTAGGCTGTTCAAGCAGCCATAATCGCGCTTGAATATAATTTTCAGTTAGAATTTGTTCAATAAAGCTTAGCCCTAATCCAGTGTTAAGACTGTCAAAATAGCCAGCCTGTTGCCAATAGTGAATTAAGTCGGCATCAATTGAGAATGCTTCGACTAATAGTACTTGCTGGATTTGTAATTTATTAGGTTTAACAATGGCTCTTTCAATTAACCCCCAGCTATGTTGACCATGTAACTGAATTAGCTCGCTTATTACTTGCCGTTGCAGTATGAAAATCTGCGTGCTGCTATCAAGCGGTTGTGCAAAGGCTTGGGCTAATAAAATCCGTGGTTCGCTTTGCAGCCAAGCTTGAGTGTAATTAATAAACTGCTGTTGGTCTTGATGCCATAACTGGATCAATTGATTGATATTAAAACTAGTGTACTGGTGCTGAGTGGTACTTGAGTGTTGGCGTATTTTTTCTATATCAGTTTCTCTGTTGTTTGTTTCCCTTTCAGGATGCATGAATGGATTTTCAAGGTTAGTAAGTTTAGGTTGCTCTGTTTGGCACAATAAATAAAAGGTGCTAGTTATCATAGATACTAATACGAGCACTTTGATCGAAAGCGCCTTTAGAATAGTCATACAGCGTACCTTTTATATGTTGTATCAATAAAATCAGTTAATCATTAAGTCACGATCTTGAATGTTATAAACTCGTCATTGTGGCGAACGCCGCAATCCAGTGGCTTTGGATATGTAAACCCGACTACATATTTCATGCCATTGCACACTGAAAAAAGGCACTGGATGCCGGGGCAAGCCCGGCATGACGAGGTTTATTTTTTTATGACCATACAAATCGTTTAACTGATCATTTTTATCATGACAAACAGCTAACAACCACAGCCAGTAACTAGACTTGGATTGCCAAAGTTGTAGTAGTTTTTAACCGCCCAAACGCCATTCATTTTCGCAGAGGCTTGGCCATTGCCTTGCTTGGCAGCAGGCGCTGATAGTTTAACGTTGGCGCCGTCGAGACTCTTTAAAGTGAGTTTAGAAGAGCTACTGCCTTTCATTACAATAAGCGGTAAATTGACTTTTCCACCGTTGTACCACAGCTTTTTATTAGAGCTGTATTCGGCGCGCAAACCTGAAGTATTAACCGTCGCATTAACTGTGCCGCCTGAGTTAGAGAATAAGGCTAAATTAAAGTGACCATTAGGATCTTGCCCTTGTTTAACTAATACATTATGTAAGTTATGAGTTGTGGTAGGTTTATCGCCCCAACCAAGCTGAAATGGTGCGCCATTGGAGTTATGAACTATGGTTACATTTTTAACATAAGTGTTGTTGGCATAAAGCTTAATGGCATCATCCCAAGTATCAATTTTGGTATTGGTAATTCGCGTGTTGGGGCCACCGCCTATGCCGTCTGAGTTACTGCGAAAATCATTAGTTCGCGTATTTAGAATGGTGACTCTATCGACATTTAAAGGCTGCTTTAACGCTGTAATTGCGTAAGTACGGGCATTGACGATAGTTAGGCTTTTAACTTTATACTGCGCGCTAGCTGATGCGTTGTAGTCAACACTGATTGCGCCATATTTCCATTTCTCGCAGTCATGCACGCGGTCATTACCCTTAGCACCTGCAGAGCAGCTGGTGGCAGGGTCGGGTACACCATCAGGCCCATGAGCCCATGCCTTGGTATTGGTACCAAAAATTTTACTGGTATTACGGTTACCGCCTTTTATGGTCATTGGCGCTTTTAACCTAAAGCCACCGGTTACCGTAACATTAGAATTGATATGCACAGTTTTAATACTCGTTGGCACAGTCCAGTAAAAGCCTTCTTTATTATTGTCATTACCAAACGATACCGATTTTTTGATCGTTAAGGTTTTACTGGTTGCATTCCAACTGGCGTTTGAGGTGTTTAAGCTGCTATGCACACCACTTGGCAGATTGGCGAATGCATATTGTGACAGAGATAAACTGGCTAAGGTCGCAGCCATCAGCATATGTTTTAATTTCATTTTTATTCTCCTAGATTGTTGTTAGTGCTTGATAAGCCTCTTGATGCTAGGCAAGAAAAAACAGGGAAAAAACACGCAAATGAAATGGTAAAGATTTAATCAGCTTACCTAAGGATTAGATAAACAAAATTGACTCTGTTGGTATATTTAACAATGAGAATAGATAAGGAAAGTCAGTCTTTGCTGAATCGAAAAACCTTAGTCGTCTTTGTTAGAAGTGTGTTTAAGGTGACGTTGTGGTATTAGTCGGTTTAAAGACTAGGTTAGCTAAAATTAAGGTGTTGTGACATCGTCAGTAAAGATGCAAATCTCGATAACCTAGAGGGAACAATAGATGTAATTTTCATTAAGCAAAACGGAAGTGAAGAAGATATTTCTGCTGAGTTTAATCTACACTTTTAAGCATAGATATGTGGGTAAAAAAAAGCGCCCCAAACGGGCGCTGAACAAAGCATACACATAAGATTTGATTTTCATCAAACCCTAATGGTGGTTAACTTTTTGTTTATTCACAACCAGTCAACACAGGATTAAATTTAACGATTTACAGGATTTAATTCATTGACCATATTGCTCCTTATATTGCCTTTTTGCCCTTAATCGACCTATAGGTGACTTAGTTGGTCACAGTGGGAAGTGTGGTCGTTAAATTGTTGACTTCAGAGGTTATTTCTCTGTAGTCATAACCTAAAATATAGCGATTTAATGAGCATTGTTAGGAACGTTTAGTGGGTTTTAATAAAAGACGCTGGGCCCCTGCGTTCGCAGGGGTGACGTTTAAAAATCTAACCTATGTTTTAAATTTAGATATTGTATTTTCCAGTTCTAAATTGTCGAACTACAAAAAGCCCTAGCAACACCAGTAAATAGCCTAAACTACCGCCGCCACTGCTTTGCTTGTTATCTGCATCCAGCTCTGGTTTAGGTTCGGGGGTTGGATCAGGCTCCGGAGTGGGCTCTGGACTTGGTTGCGGATCGGGTTCTGGAGTCGGTTCAGGATCTGGAGTTGGTTCAGGATCAGGGGTAGGTACAGGATCTGGGGTAGGATCGGGTTGTTGATTATCACAGCCTAAAAATCGAATATCTTTGCTGGTTGGGTTATCAATTTCAAAGTAATCCAATTTGTTGCTATCGGTTACACAAGTATTGGCAATGGTGACATTTTTAAATGAGACGTTTTGAATATAGAAAATTTTATCACCGTCAGATGATGGGTTCGTATCGCCACGCAATAACCCTTTTTTGCCAGGCAATAATCCATCAACCGTAATATTTTCTAACTCTAAATCGCCAATATAACCAACATTGGCATCGGCGACTTGCACTGCTATATTTTTACCGCCGTATGAGCGAGGCTTTAAGTTGACCAAGCCAGGGATCAAACCTTCAATGCGAATATCTTTAACACGGGTGACTTGATCAGGGTTGGCTGGATATTTATAAGGTTTATAGTCATAGCCAACTTGTGCCATAACTAGGCTATTGTTGTTGGCTAATTTAGTCCATTCAGGGTTAATAATATCGATATTTTGCATTGTCGATCCCCCTGATTTATAGCTGTTGCTATTGGCTTCGCCACCCCAGCCGTAAGTTAGGATCCCGCCATTATGGCCAGCCCAAAGTACAGAATCTTTGATGGTTAACCCAAAGTTATAGAAGTGATCATCAACTGGGCGTAAAAAGCTGTTGCTGACAACTGACTTATGGCCAATACGTACTGCATCGTTATTAGCATGCCAACCAAACATTTTTATATTGTTAAGCGTATTGTTCCAGTTACCGACAATGCCATGAAAGGGCGCGTCCATATACATAATGCCGTCAATTGTAGAATTGTTGTAAAGGTGGATTAATTCGCCAATTCTAAAGCCATCGTAGCCGGGGTGATCTTTCCAAAGATATTGGCGACCAGTAAGAATACCGCGGCCAAATATTTTCACGCCGTTTACATTCTGTGGCGCGTCAATATAACCTTCAACAAAAGCGCCGGGGGCAAAATACACTTGTTGATTAGCGCTTAACTCTAGCTTGCCGCGATCACTAATCACTTCGCCTGTGGCGTTAAAATCAGCCAAGTTATGATAGCCGGTGTCAAAATAGATGGTTTGTGCGTTTTCAATATCATGCGCGCTGACATCGTTCGTATATTTTACTACGCCGTTAGCGTTGATATTGGGTACATCCGTTTCAGGTGTATCGACAAATATCATCAGCATATGCTTGATCCATTTATGCTCGGGCGTTTGATTGTCGGCGTGAACAAAGTTAACTGAGATAAATTTTTGATTACTATCTAAGTCAAAATTAACGGTTTTGCTGTTTTGAAAGTTAGCATTGAGTTGGTAGCTTCTGGGAGCTAGTTTGACTTCACTCGCATTGGCACCAAACAGTTTGTTAACTTCAATATTAATGGTTTTGCCCATTTCCGGTTGGTAGTTAAACCAAGCAAAAGAAAAACTGCGGCCCTGCATTTCGGCTTTCATCCAATTGCTTGGATAATCGAGAGGCGACATTAATACTGTAATATTTTGTTTATTGTTGTTCTCGTCGGTGACGGCCACAGTGTACTTGTCTGAAACTATCGCCTGACCATTGGCTGTTGGCCATTGGTAGGTCTCTATTGCAGCAAAGACTTTATTAGAAAATATAATACTACAAAAGAGTAGCGTGCGGATAAGCGCATATAAAGGTTTGGACATAAGTGTGCTTCCTATGGTTTTTTAATTTTTCTAGTTCGTTTGTTTTAAAACCGATGTTCTGAATTCTGATGGCGTACAGGCAAAGCGTTTTTTAAAGGCGCGATAAAAAGGACTTTGTTCTGTATAGCCAATTTGCAGGGCAACGCTTTTAATCGCACAGTCTTGCTGGCTTAACAGATACTTGGCCTTATCCAGTCTGAAATCACGAATATAGTCGGCAGGCGAGGTATTGGTTATCGCTTTAAACTTACGATAAAAAGCACTTTTGCTAATCCCCATTTCTAACGCCAGTTTTTCGGCATTAAACCCAGAGTGTTCGTAGTTGTTGTCAATAATGGCCTGAAAGCGCTCGATAAATTGCTGCTCTTCAAAGCTGAGGGTTATTGGGGACGCTGCATCTAAATCGTCACCTGTTGCTGCATGGTTAGATTCTCGTTGTGTCGACTGGTTGCCGTTATTAGTGCCGTTATTGTTGGCGTTATGACTACTAAGGCTTGATGCCGAGCTAATGTTGCTTTGTCTTACTAAATTTAGCTTGTGCTCAACTGATTGTGCTACTGTTTTTAAACTTTCTATATGGTTATTGATTTTTATCTTGAGTAATTCTGTCGATACAGGTTTTTGTAAGTAGTCAATTGCCCCGTAAGACAAACCTTGCTGCTCGCTTTCTTTTGAGGAGAGCGATGTTTGTAAAATAACTGGGATATGGCTGGTCGCTAGGTTTTGTTTTAAGCGATGGCAAAGCTGAATACCGTCTAGTTCACCCGGCATAATAATGTCTGACACAATAATATCTGGTGCAATTTTGTTGGCAATTTCAAAGCCTTCGCTGCCATTTTTGGCCCAGATCACCTTGTAGTCGTCTTGCAATTCGCTTTGAATAAATTGGCCAAGTTCTGGTTGGTCTTCAATGAGTAATACAACCGGTTTATTACTGTTTTCTAGGTCGTTTAGCTCAGATTCATCGATCTTGATTTCTGTTTGTTGGCTAGCGAACCGTTGAGTGGGAATGCGCACTGTAAAGCAACTGCCAAACTCAGGTTGAGCGTTTTCTTCTTTGTCGTGCTTTGTATGTACAGGACTGGTGACCTTAATACTACCACCTAACAATTCAACCAGTTCTTTAACTAAAGCAAGGCCAACCCCAAAGCTAACTTGCTTGCTACCTAGGGTGCGATGGCATGTGTAAAAGGGATCGAATATTTCTTTAACCTGATCTTTTGGTATACCTTCGCCTTGGTCGGTCACGCTAAACAGGATCTCTAATGGTAACTTTGATTTTGTATTGCTGCCAAAGCTCAGATTAATGCTGATGTCGGAGCCGTTAGGTGAGTATTTCACCGCATTGGATATCAAGTTTTCGATAATCTTACGTAACGCATCTTGGTCAATTTGGCAAAGGAATTCAGTTGTATCACAGTGGAATTGAATGCTTTGTTGCTTATGCTCGGCGATATTACTGAAGTTGGCGCAAATCATTTTACAAAAACTGACGAGTTCACAGGTTTTCGGTAAAAGCATTAAGTGGCCTGATTGTGACTTGCGATAGTCCAAAAGCTGATCAACCAACTCGTTTAAGCGGATTGCATTGTTTAACGCCAAATCAACGGTTTGATTGTCTGCACCATTGGCTAGCTGTTCACGCGCAAGCTTTTCCAACGGTCCAATGACTAATGACAGTGGTGTTCTTAATTCATGTGAGATATTGGTTAAGAATTTTAAACGCGCTTTATCTAATACCGATATATGTCGCACGCGCTGTACCAGCAGGGCGATAATCAGGCCGGCAATAACGATAGGGAAGAGTATGATTAATGCTTTAAACCACAGTGTTTGCCAAAATGGCTGGACAATAGTAAAGGCTAAAGCTGCAGGGGTCGGGTCGATGTTGCCATGACTATCGCGCGCTTTAACTTCGATATTATATTCACCAGCGGGTAAATTATTGAAAAGTTGGCTGGTGTCAAAACTAAACTCCGACCAATGTGCTAATTCTTGTTCACTGTTGTCATTTTGTCTATCAATTAAACGAAAACTGTATTCGAGTTTAGCGGTTGGTGTTTCTGAAAGGTAGTCTTGCCCGTGCCAAGCCAGATAAATCGATTGATTGTACTCTTGCTGTTTTTGCTTAATGTTGACTAGGGTGTTGGGCGCTTTGCTATTCAGTTGATAGCGTATGGTTTTTAAACCAAAATTTTTGGTATCTGGATAATCTTTACGGTAAATCCAATTAGTATTAAAAAAGCTAACCCAAATAGCTCCGTCTTGGCTCTGTTTTAAGGTGCGTCCACGACGCTCGCCTGTGGCATAAGGCAAATCAATTGCAAACCAGCGCTGGCCGTCAAATTTTACCGCACCAACGTCAGTTAACGCCAAATAGTGGCCTTGTTGTAGTTTTAATAGATTAGAGATTTTATTGGTTAAAAAGCCATTAGAGCGATTAATTGACGACCATTGTTTTCCATTATATTTAATAAGACCGCCGCCCCAAGTTGCCGACAGTATGTGCTGGTTATCATCAATGATCACGTCGTCGATCCAACCGGTTTTCAGTTCTAGTGGCAGTTTAAGCGATTTAAATTGATAGTTGTTATATTGGCGTAGACGGTGACCATTTAAAATCAGTTGGTTGTCATCTAAAACTATGATATTGCTAACTTTGTGGTAATCAATTTCAAATAGTTTATCACGCAGACCATTTGGTGTTTTAGTGATTTCCAATAAGGTTGATTTGTATAACTCGAGATCGCGTTTATCGTCGTTGGAACCAAAATAAAACTTGTTATTTTTACCTTCGATTGGCGATAAATAATGAATAGATTTACCAAACTCAGGGTAGAAATACTGTCGCCAAATGTGGCCATTGAAATAACTGATTGCGGCTTGTTGATTATGTGAGCCGGCTACCCAAATATGACCTTGGCTGTCACATAACACGCTAGATGGGTATTGAATAATATTGTCGCTGCTATCAAAGGCATACCAGAGCTTTTTCTGTTCAGAAAATTGTACTAACTGATTTTGGTTAGACAGAAAAAAATCGTCGCCATTGGGCGCTTCACATTGGAAGAGAAGGTCTTGATAAACCTTAGGATTAGTATGATTATCAGGAAAGCGTTTTATACTGGCGCCAGGTTCAATTAACCAGATATGCCCGTCCGGTGATTGTTTAAATGTGACCCCATCAAAGTCACCGGTGATCCTATGTTGCTCATAGTCTTGTTGTTGCCAAGTGAGCCCTTTGTCTTGCGAGAACAGGATTTGTTTACCTGCGGGCAAAATATAGTCGCCACTGGCTGTTTCGAATAGCGAGTGGTTTTGGCCTTGGGAGCGCACATGGTGCGGTAATTTGACGGGGTGCCAGCGAGATTCTCCGACTTTTAGGCGACGTGTTGCACTGGAATACTCGCGATTCATTACCCACATGCTTAAATCCGATAACTGGGTAATATGACCATTAAAACCAATCTCTTTAGCATGTTTAGAACGCATTAGTTGTGGCCACTGCCGTTTTAAATGCACAGCGCCTTCGTGTACCGAGTAGCGGCTTACGGTGCCAGTTTGACCGCCCAACAGCCAAATGTCGCCAAGGTGATCGATAGCCAATGATGAGATCCATTGATGTTCGGTATCGAACAAACTGACTTGGTCTTGGTAAATTCTGACAATTTTGGATTCGGCGGCAAACCAAATTGCGCCAAGCTTATCTTCGTGGCCATCATTGATATAGTATTCGGTTTTATTGGAATACAGTGGCGTACCTTGCATTAAGGCTTGCCAATTTGTGCCATCGTATTTATAGATGGCATTTTTAGCTATGGCATATACAGCGCCGTTTCTGGCGACTTTTACTAGGCGAAACTCACTGGTCTCAATACCGTGTTCGATACCAAACTTAGTTAAGGTATAGCCGTCATAAAACATGACACCTTCGATTGAGGCGATCCACAGCTGGCTATTGGCATCAAAGTCCAAGTTTTTAACTAAACGACTTGGTATCGCTTCAATCACATGCCATTTGGCTGGATTGGCTAACACGCTTGGGATCTTGGGTTTGTAAATCGTTTTAGCGTGCAGAGAGCAGGCGAACACAAGCATGATGAACAAGCTAGTCACCTTAAATATCAAATTTACTCGCCAAACTTTCGCCATTTTCTACCTGTAAACCCGAGTTTTTCAATTTTTGATTAGTTGAGACAAGGCTAGCTATTTTTGTAGGTTCGACGCTTGCGTCGTATTTTGAGCTTTGACGAAGCAGCAGCTTCGACCTACAAAAGATCCATAGCATTTTTCACCTACCCAAAACCGTAAATGTTGCCACTTCGTTAAATTACATGTGGGAACATATCATGATTTTATTGTATTACAAAATAAGTGTTTTTGTTAGGCGGGGTAATAGGGTAAATATTGAAAATTCTGCCTAAATGTAAAGTTAATTAACGTAAATACCTGATATTAATATATAAATTAAGTTTTAAAACCCTGTCTATCAATCATGACTATAAATCGCAAAACGCTAAATTTAGTTTATTTGTATGTCAAATTGTAAGTTTGGTCAATACAAAGGTAAGGATTGTCAATGTTTCGATTAACAAAAACCTTTAAGTTTTAACAAAAGGAAAACGAACGAAGTCAGTTCGTGTCGTTACGGCCTTTTATGGTTTTAAACCGGGAAAATAAATACTCATACCCAAAGTACAGGACGTGCAAATAACACAAACCGTGACACGCACAATTATTTGTAAGCACGAAAAAGTAGGTGGAACAAATATGTTCAAGCAAAACCCATTAGCCAAGCACATTCGATTGAGCTTGCTGGCTTCTCTGGCCATATCTTATGTGCCTTTATCTTATGCACAAGAAGCCACAGCCGACAATAACAACAATCAAAATCAACAAGAAGCTGAAGATACCGAAGTCATTTCTGTGACAGGTGTTCGTAACTCATTACGCGATGCGGCGTTTTTGAAAAAATCAGCTGAGCAAATCATGGATGCCATCGCTGCAGAAGATATTGGTCAATTACCTGATAACAATATCGCAGAAGCATTACAGCGTGTTACCGGCTTGCAGATTGGCCGCGACGATACCGGTGCCGGTTCCAATTTCCAGGTGCGTGGTCTTTCGCAAAACCGAGTCGAGGTCAACGGCCAAAGTATGGCATCTGCCGATGAAACGCGCTCAGCTTCATTTAATAATGTTGATTCAGCGCTATTTAAAGCGATAGAAGTTTATAAGTCGCCAACTGCCGATATGGTTGAAGGGGCAATTGGTGCGACTATCCGTCTTAAAACGTTTAAACCCTTAGACAAGAAAAACGGCTTTGTTAACTTAAATGTGCAAGGTACGCAAGACGATTTAGTTGACGATACCGGTAGTAAAATTTCACTAGCGGCTGCCGAGCGTTGGGACTCAGACAGTATTGGTCAATTTGGTATTTTATTTAATGTATCAAATGAAGAGCGTTTTGCTGAAACCCATGAAATGAAAACTAACTGGTCGCCTGCGCTTACTCAACAAATCGACAATAATAGGTTTCTTAATGGTAGTTTACGCCCAGCAACAATTAATGCTGCAGGTGAACGCGTTGATTTATTGTCATCGGATGCGAGCGTTCCTTATGCCGCTTATCGTCCTGAAGATCTTGAGCTAGCCAGTAAAGGCTTTGAGCAAACTAACTTATCAATTGATACCACCATTCAGTGGGCGCCGACCGAAGATCTTGAAATTACCTTATTTGGTCAAACTTCGGATTTTGAGCGTATCGCCACCGATCAAGTAATGAAGTACGGTACGCGTCACCAAGATAACGAAGTTTTAGATTACGATTTAATCGCCACAGAACGCAATGACACACCGACTATTTTAGGTGCTTGGACTCGTCCAGCACAAAGCTTTGAATATCAAAAAAGTCAGGAATATGTAAATGCATTGGCGCTAAATAGCCCGCTAGCCGAAGGCTTAGCGTATTATGTGCCGGTATTAGATCCAGTTGAACGATATATTGTGCAATCAGCCACGGTTAGCCCAACTGGCAGTCCCTATCACGCACCCGTTGCTAGTCAATATAGCTCGTCTATTAGTAACACCAAAACCAATACTTATAGTTTGGGCTTTAAATACTTTATAAATGATGGGTTATCGTTAGAAGCCAAGTATGCATTTTCAGAAGCCAAAAGCGACAACGATGGCATAGCACAACGTTTAAGCCCAGGTACAACAACAACCGATACAGCGGCTAATTCATTGGCTCAAGCCTATACCTATTACGATTTTAGTCCCACTGTTGATTTACCCGAATTTGGCGTAATTGCGGTTGACAGTAACAATTACACTTCTCGTAATTTGTCAGAAGATTTAAATAATCCCTCTTTGTATGCATTACATAATGGTTGGGGATTTTTGACCCAATCAACCAACCAAAAAGACGAACTCAGTTTAGATTTTGATTGGAATGTTGACGGAAACTTTATTACCAAAGTTGAGTTTGGGGCACGCTTTGCCAACAATCATATTAAGCGCTCTAAGCAAGAATTGAAGTTTATCAACTTTGGCACCAATTCCATTTTTTCGACTAACTGGCGCGCGTATGACCGCGATTTATCGGTAAGACCACAAGGTGAAAAAGTCACAGGTAACGACAAAATTGCGTTGGAATTTGCAGAGCAAGTCATGGCAGAAGAGTACGGAATCGACAACTATTTTTCTCGTCATTTAACTTTGAGTCCTAAGCTGTTTCCAAACACTGATGGCGCCAATTTTGATCAATGGATGACATTTAATTTAGGTCATAACGATTTTAAACAACTGTTATTGGGCGCATTTCCGGGGCGTGCCGGTGATTGCTTGATTTTTGATAAGGATGCCAGTCAATGTAATACCGAATTATATGAATTCCCAGACGCAGAAGATGTGAACAGCAGAGGCTACAATGAATTTGACCATGTACTCACTATTCCTAAAGCGCAATATGTTAAAGATGGCTCTTACCCTTATTTGATCACCGAAGAAACCCGCGCATTGTACGGCAAGGTTAACTTCGAAAATGAAGTGTTTACTATTCCGGTCTCGGGTAATTTTGGTGTGCGTTACGTAGAAACAGAAACAACGTCATTGGGTGTGCATACCACTCGTTTCCTTAACGATGAAGATAAACAGCTTAAGGATTTAGATGGTTTAGATGTCGAACAATACGACCCGCTATATTTTACCAACGAGTATAGCAATTTACTGCCGTCACTTAATGTTAACTTCCTTGTGACAGACGATATGTTTATTAGGGTGGCTATGGCTAAAACCATGTCGCGTCCTAACCCAACTGACTTATCGCCGTCGTTAGATTTACCTAACTATTCATGGACAGCCAAACTGGGTAATCCAGGACTAGAACCACAAGAAGCGACTAACTTTGATTTTTCTTGGGAGTGGTATATCAATGATACCAACACCTTATCGGCAGCGATTTTTGCTAAGGAATTAGAAAACTTCTTAACTTTACGTCACTACACTATTTTCTCGCCAGCTGATCGTAATGGCGATGGTGACTTTAGAAACGACCCTGTAACAGTTAGCCAACCGTTTAACGGTGGTGACGGCAAAATTAAAGGTATTGAGTTAGCTGCGTTACATACGTTTGATTATTTACCTGGCTTTTTAAGCGGCTTTGGGGTGCAAGCGAACTACACGTTTACCGATAGTTCACAAGATTCGGGCTCCAGTCAGTTAGATGGCTCAACCTTACCTGTATTTAACTTGTCACAAGATAGTTACAACTTGTCAGTGTTTTACGACAAATATGGCTTTAACTTCCGTGCGGCATACAACTATCGAACCGAGAATCTCAACGGTAGCTCTACCGCGGGTACCGATCCGCAATTGTATGTTGATGCTTTGAGTTATGAAGATCCCAAAGCCGTACCGTCTCTTGGTATTCAATTACCCGAGTGGAATGACGAATTTGCGACCTTAGATTTATCGGCCAGTTATAAATATAAGAATGTTCGAGTGTACTTACAGGCTCGCAATGTGCTGTCAGAAGCCAATCGCCGCTATGTAGGTGATATGACGACAACCAAGCATATTTTAAGTCGTTACCAAGAAACAGGCGCAAATTATGTAGCCGGCGTAAGCGTAAACTTTTAATTCAAGCTGACAGCTTAATTGTTAGGAAAAATCATGAAAAACAATCTATTTATTTATTCCAGCTTGTCAGCTGCCTTAGTGTTAGCTGGCTGCAGTGCTGATTTAGAACCAACCGATATTCAAGTCGAAGAGAAACTCGAGCCAAACGATGTGTTATTTCGTTCTGGAAAAGGTACTTTTAGCCGTGGCACTCGATTAGAAGTAAAAGGGGATGCCAATACACTTTCTCAAGTTTCTTACTACTACTTGGATGAAGGTTCGGATTCAACTAAAGGCCAAAATGCCGATAGTTTGGCGCAAACCATGACTTACCCTGTGACGGGCTTAAGCGTTGATAGCAAAACGGCAATCTCGATTAAATCCGTTTCGGAGATATCCGGTACCTGTTTTGACCCTGCGGTACTTAGCTATTTTGATTCTTATACTTCATGTCAGAATGAAGGCCAATATACCAATGCTGCTGACGAAGTGATTAGCGTGGTTGCGGACAGTACTGATGTGAGTGGTCAAAATCTATTTCAGTACGAGTTAAGAACCCATATACCACTTAACGAAACAAAAGAAATTGGTACTGCCCAAGCGTTAACCCAAGAAGACGGGTTACTCGATAACGGTACAGTTATCGTGCCGACCTTTAACCTTAGCGATCAAGATTGGAACAAACTTTATCGTGCGGTTATGAGCGTTGGAGGCTTAGATTATGAATTTATGGTACGCACCGGTTCTCGTAATCCTGTGGTTGATATAACTGAAGGTTTCTTAGAGCGAGATGTAAATAACTGGCGTCCTGGTCGCACGGTAACGCGTGACTTCCAAGGTCAAGTTTTTAATACTCGTGCCCCTGTGGTGATCGAAAAAGACAGTAAGGACTACTCGGTTAAGTATCAACTTGGCCTTGATGGTGATTTAATTGAATATACACAACCTTTCTATGTACGCGCGGGTAAAAATGTGTTCTTGCATATCACGACACCCGAAGGTTCGTTTGAACAAAGTTACACGACTAAGGTAACGATAGGTGAGGTGACGCCAGCGTTAGACGAGCATGGTGTACTTATCGAAGGCGACGATACTACAACAGATAACACGCATGTAGATACCTTGGTTATTAATAACCATGCTCAAGATTATGTGCCTGGACCAAGCACAGATATTCACTTTCCACCGCTGCGTTCAGCAACCGCTAACGACAGTGTGACCTTGCGTGCCACGACTTATATCAATATGGATCAGGCGGAGTTTAGCGAGCAAGCCGACATTGCAGTTACGGCTATTGTTTTACAGCAAACCAATGCGGCGGGTGAGCCAATAGGCGGTGTTGATCCTGTGACTATTCCGGCAGACCAGTTGGTCTATATGCCCGAAAAAAGTAAAACCGTTAGCGTTTCAGGGCGCGATATTGAGCTAAAAGCGTATGACTGGCAAACGCAAATGGATGTATCTGGTACGGCGTCTAACTATTATTTCACCGTGGTGGGTAAGTCAGATTTAGCTGGAATTAAACCGAGTGTATCTGAGCCTACATTTATTCATATTGAAAAAAACGCGACCTTAAGTCATTACCCCCAAAGCTCAGCCAATATCTATTTTAATCAGCTGACGGATATTACCGTTGATACGCGTAATGCTGCTAACCCAACTATTTTAATGTCGGATAACTCGACATTGGCCGGAAAGGGTAAAGCGATTATTTGGAAAGCACCGATGGACCTTAGTGCATCTGCCAGTTGTGCTGCATCAACAACTGAAGTGGTGCACGGTGTGCAAGTTAACCATGTTAAACCAGAAATTGGTGGTGTGTTTATTGGTCATTGGACTTGGCGTTTAGGTTATATCACAGATGATGAGTTGTCGGGCACCTTAACCGGTATGGATCCCCGTTTAAGTGTGGCTTGGCGTGCGCCACGTCGTCCGGCACATATGGCGTTTAGTCATACTGGGGATGTGTTGTATATGGCATCGCAATCGATCTGGAATTTTAATGTCGATTTTCAGCATTTTGTTGGTACTCAGGAATTTAAATTTGCCGTTGACGGTGAAGGTAAGTTTAGCTTTAACCGCAGCAATGGCGGTCAATACGTAAATAACAACAACCGCGGGCCATTCCGTGGTGCGTTAGCCAAAGAAACTAACAGCAACGAAGATGCAGGTGGTGAAGTGAATAATGGCTTCTCGTTAGACGCTTACACCATTGAAAAAACAGACGGCGATGGTAACTCATATTTGCAGGATTGGATCTTGTCTTTAGATGGGGTTGATAACGGTACAGGTGACGACGCTAATCGTGGTAACACAGGTGAAGTTTACTTGCGTAAAGTTGCGGTGCCTGCGGCGATGAAAGATATCTATCAAGTCGATGCTGAAAATAACCACACCATTATTTCTTTAGTTGATGAAAATAATATGCCGATTACGTTAGAGCGCGCCAATGCGATAGCGGTAGATGATAAGCGCGGATTTGCTTATATCTCAGTACCAGAGCAAGGCGGAGATTTAGATGCTGATGTGATCTGGAAAGTGGATTTACAAGATATTGAAGATCCACTAGTCACTACGTGGCAAGCGACTAAGTTAGCCAGTAATGAAGGCTTAGATAAAGAATCACCTATGTTAATGGGGCGGATTTCTTCGTTCGCAATGGAAGGTGGGCTCGACATGATTTTAGCAACGGACAAAGAGCAACGAGCAGTATGGGCAATAGACCCGATTTCGGGCGACCGTGTTTATCTGTTGAAGAGCTCGAATGTTGAGCCAGTTAATACGTGTAACTAAGGCGTAGTGCGCATTCAGTTAGCGCAAAGCGCTCAAATAAAGCTGAGTCTCGTAATTAATGCTAATAGCGGTGCCTTGTAAGGCACCGCGGAAACGTCCTCATTAGATAAGATTTTTGGAGTTTTTCGATGACAACTCATCAAACACAAATCAAATATGTCGCCGCGTTGATTTCAGCGGCATTGTTAGCGGGTTGTAGTGATGATAACCCTCAGCAGCCTAGCTATATGAAAGATAGCCAGCCTGAAAGTTTAAACGCGCAAAGTTTTGTACCACAGTTGGTTGCTGGGGAAGACAACTGGCATCAAGCCGATACAGTTTCAGCAGGTAAATTGTACAAATGGCAAGTGGCTGAACCTGTCAGTGGTTTAGATAAATTTGCTTCACATAAATTTAGTATTTCCTCTACCACAGGTTTAGATGGTAAAGCTGGTACGGGTGACGGCACTGTGCTAGTGCCACACCCTGACCGTTGTCCGGCAGATGACGATTACATGGTGGAGGAGTCAGTACCTTATGTGGTGGCCAAACTACTGGTATCGAACTCGGATACTAAACAAAGCGTATTAAATGGCGATTCACTTGATTTCGCTTTTGCTATACCCGAAAACCGTTATGGCATTGAGTACAATGCGACATTGGAATATGCAGGCCAGCAACACCAATTTAATCTAACCACGGCGGGTAAAAATGACGTAATACCGGACGAACTTAACTTTAAAGACAAGGTTTTTTATGACGAATCCGGCGTTGTTGAGGTTAAACGTACTGCTGATGGTGATGATAGTAATAGTTTTGTATTGACCGATGTTGCTGATGAGCAGATTTTGCGTTTTGAGTTGCAAGATGCGGTTGGCGGTATGGACGCTTTCCACAAAGTAGACTTTACCTTTACTGGTGATGATAATATGTTCACTTTTGACGGCCAGCAATTTATTGCGACGTTAGAAAAAAACCTAGAGTTTGAACAAGGCCAGTCATACAAGTCTGTGTGGCCAGTCGTTAGGCAAACAACCTCAGGTGGTAGTAGCAAAGCAATGTATAACGCTTGTGCGCAAGCGGATAACGACATTGAAGTTTATGTTGCTATTCCTGATAAAACGTTTGCCAAAACCTATAGTGCAAAAATTGAATGGCCTGACGGTAATGGCGGAGTGCACACCTACAACTTTAGTGTTACCACAGCGGCGGAAGACCTAAACGTTGATACCGACATTAATGTATTACGTCAGCAAGAATACGACTTAGCTGTAGATAGTGACTATATTGTTGACGTGCCAATTACCGGCATTAACAACAAGGTTATGGTATCAATATCAGGTGATGATTGGGTCAGCTTCTCGGTTAATGGCGGTGACTTTACTCAAGAGCCAACCGAGATTGACGAAGGCGATACCTTACAAGTTAAATACGATATCACCAGCTTTAAGCAATCAGCTGAGTACACAGCAGGTGATGAGTATTATCATGAGTTTAATCCAGTGCTAAGCATAGGTGATCAAACCTTTACTGGTTATGGTCGCACCATTGCCAATCCAGAATGGCCAGCATTACAAGCTAAAGTTGCCTTTCCTGCAGTCGCTTCGGCGACAATGGCGGACACAATAACTGTGCGCGGTTTATCACAGTTAGTGTTGCCTGACACTTTCACAGGCGATGCGCCAACTTGGACCGCTGATAATTTAACAATATCGGTTAATGGCAGTGATTTTGTTGCAGTTGATGCATTGGCCGCCAATGGTGATTGGACACATAGCGTTACTTTGGCTGATGGTGAAAACACGATAGTACTTCGCCCAAGTGCTCCAGCTGGGTTAGCAGAAAGCAGTCCGTATACCTTTAAAGTGACTAAGTTAGCTACAGCTGACGAAGCCTATCCAGCGAATTTGCCGCTGCCGACTCAGGACGATGATATTAACGCTAATGCAAGACAAGGATTTGGCTTGTTAGAAGATGTGGCGATTGATACTAAGCAGGGTACGCCAGTCTTTTATATCGTTGATCAAAATGATATGGACTTAGCTAACTTTTGGGATGATAAAAATAAACGTGATGACCAAATCTTTGTGTTTGATCCTACCAAGCCAGAACAGCTAAATCCATTGTTTGAAACCTTATTTACCGAAGCGGAATATATCTTTGATATCGCGCTAAATAACAATGCACAAGGCAATTACATCTTTACAGCCGAACATTGGGCTGGCGCTAAAACTTACGACATTAGCGCGACGCAGCCATTAGATGCCACAGCCCCAGTTAGCAAACTATCTGGCGGTACGGACACAGGTAAAAGCGTGCACGGCGCAGTGTTTTCAGTACAAAACGACAAGGTGTTTGTTAGTGGTAACGATGGTTTAGGTGTACATAGCTTTGACCCAACTACTGGTACTTTGGGCGCCATTGTTTATATCAACAATGTTAAACAAAGCAAAGCGATTGATAACTATGTTGCGGCCAATGGTGATGAGTACGTGATTATCTCTGCACGTAATAATGCCAATACTTGGGTAACTAAAATTAACCAAGCTGATATTGCGGCTTCAACCACCACGCAAATCACCTTTGCTCACCTTAACGGCACGGCATTTAATGGCAAGCTAGAAGATTTAACCATAGACGATAAAACCGCAACGGCTTATATCGCCGATGGCAACAAAATTTATCAGTTTAGCCTAGCCAATATCGACGCCTTAGTAGCAGGTACCGAGAATGCCGACATCAGTGAAGTGACGTTAACTCATTCATTAGGCAGCTTGGTGTCTTTGGTTAAAGAAAAAGACCTAGGCTATTTAGTGGCACTCGATGAAGGCGATAAAGCGCTATTAGCCATTGATCCTGTCACCAAAGAGACGGTGTATTTGATTAATAGCCAGTAGGTTGGTTAGCTGAAACAAGGTTAGTTATTTTGGGTTCGACGTTCGCTTAAAGTGCCTACTTTTGGTGCCTGTATGGATAGCAGGGACTTAGGGTTTGTCTGGAACAAAATCCTGCGCGTCGTAATTAAAGTCTTTGACGAAGCAGTAGCTTTGACCTACATGGATGTAGGGAATGCCGTTAAGCGTCTGGAACTGCGCACGGCGCCCTACAACATATTCAACTGATTATTTTTTTATAGAAGCAGCAATAGCGAAATATTGAAGCGGCCAATTGGGCCGCTTTATATGTTTAAGGGGGGTACTATTTCATATTAGCAGAGGTCTAAGATTGAAACTGTCTAATTAAAAATTACACCCTCATCCTGAGCGAAGTCGAAGGGTCGTGAGTATCTTAGATAAAATAAACTCTTCGTTTGATATTGACGTAAGGGTGATCTGTATTTAATGCTTTTTGACATGAAGCTCGTAGCCATTGCCAAGAATTTACTGATTGCTACCTGACTTAAAGTTCAATAGTTTATACTGCATATATAGAGTTAATAGAGCCTAGCTAGAGTCTTCAATGAGTCAAACCGAATACGTTTCACCAGAAAAATGTCCCTTGTGTAATCAAGCCAATTTTTGCGGTAATTTATCTAATGACGATAGTAAGCCGTGCTGGTGTATGGATGACAACATTTCATTTCCTGGCGAGCTATTGCAGCTAGTCCCATCAGAAGCGCAAGGAAAAGCCTGTATATGCAAAGCCTGTGCGCAAAAGTTTCAACAAGTAAAAGCACTTTAAGGTAAGGGCGGCTCGCGAAACTTCAGGTAACCAGCACACCCCAATTGTAGGGCGGGTTTTATACCCGCTAACACTTGGTAACTTATGCACTCTGTATTTGCAGGAGTAAATCCTGCCCTACGAAATATAGTTTTCGGAGCTTTACGTTAAATATCCGACAACCTGCAAACCCCAATTGTAGGGCGGGTTTTATACCCGCTAACACTTGGTAACTTATGCACTCTGTATTTGCAGGAGTAAATCCTGCCCTACGAAATATAGTTTTCGGAGCTTTACGTTAAATATCCGACAACCTGCAAACCCCAATTGTAGGGCGGGTTTAATACACGCTAACACTTGGTAACTTATGCACTCTGCACTTGCAGAGTGCATAAACCTTTACAAATAAGCCCGTTTGATTTGTTAAATTTTAAACAAACATGTTCATTAATTTTTATATTTGTATTATATTAATATTAAAGTAAGTGAAATGATAAACAGATTGATATTGTTCTGTTGTTCTGAACAGCCACAGAGCTGAGGTTATTCAAATAAAGGTCGCTTAATTGCCGTTTTTGTAAGAGTTAAATTTAATTTGTAACCAGGGCGATTTTATTTTTGTAAAGCGCAGTCACTTAGCCAAGTGAAGCAGGGTTTGATTACACAAGGCGATGAATCAGTAGGGCCGTTTTTCGGTGTGGTGTGATGTTTAGAACAACTAGCAATATCGGCCAATAAGAATCTAGATAAAACACATAACAACAAAACTCAGTGATAGGTATTACCGCACACACAAAATAAATTCGCGTGGTTCCTATCAATATTTAAAGGTAGCACATGAAAAATTTTTTCAATTATCGTGGCATGGCAAGTTTAGCTATGCTGGCTCTAACCGCGTGTGGTGGTGGCGGTTCTGATAGTTCTAATGAAAGTAAAAATCAAGCACCTACCATCGTCGTATCAAACCAAACGGTTAATGAAAACAGTCCTGTTGTTATTAACGCGACCGCCAGCGATAGTGACGGCACCATACAAAGCTATGATTGGCAGCAAATATCAGGTAAACAAATGTCTGTTAGTGGGGGTAATACCTCAACAATTCAATTTACGGCACCAGATATTGATGCGGATGAAAGTCTAGTATTTCGTTTAACGGTGACAGATGATGTGGGGGCTAGCAGTAGCCAACAAGTTAGTGTTTTGGTTAAAAAAGTCAATCAGGTTCCTACTGTGTCAGCAGGAGATGACCAGCACGGTGATGAAGGGCAGACCATACAATTGGTAGCAACTGGCAATGATAAAGACGGGACTGTTAGTTACCGTTGGAGTCAAGTTTCAGGAGATATAGGGCAATTTTCTGATCCTAATGCTGCTGAGCCGATGTTTACATTGCCAAATATTAATGTCGATACACAGCTAACTTTAATGGTTGAAGTGACAGATAACGACGGCGCAAAAGCAACGGATTTAATGACCGTTTTTGCACGCTGGGTTAATGCCGCACCTGTGGTCGATGCAGGAGCTGATCAGGATGCCATTTCAGGCAAACAAGTTACGTTAAGCGGAACCGTGACGGACCCTGAAAATGGGTTGCAAGCTGTGCAATGGCAGCAAACGAGTGGCCCTGCCGTGCAAATATTGGATCCCAAATCGAGCCAAACTGAATTTGTCGCCCCTTTAGTTACCGAAGAAACTTTACTTTCGTTCACATTAACGGCAACTGATATACAAGGTTTAACGACTAGCGATGTTATTACGGTTAACGTTAAAGCTTCTTTGGCGATAGCTGAGCCTGATCGAACGACGGATTTACAAATTTACACCTTTGGTGAGTTACCAAGCGAAGATTTATCAGACAAATTTGACGTGAGTATTGATGGTAAATCGTTAACCGTGTTGCAAACCATCCCACCGATTGCTGCTATGTCGCCAAAAATAAAGCCAGGTACAAAAGATGGCGCCGACTCATATCGTGACACTAATCGATCTTTTGCTTGGTCACAGTTTTCATTCGATGCAGCGGCAACATCAGTCGATGTCACTATTGAAAAGCTAGCTGATGCTGGCTCGGTAACCGATATTTTAGTGCGCCCAACTGCGTTGGCTGGTGTGGCTTATCAAATCATAGAAAAAGACCTAGCCGCTAAAACAATCAAAATCCGTGTATTGCAATCTAACCGTAAGTTATCGGTAGAGTTTAAAGATAATCGCTATGCACCGTTAAAAGATATTCCTTTGGATGCGTTACTGCTATTTGCTGATCGAACTGAGCGAGAAGATATTGCGCCAGTACCAGATAAAAGCGCAAACACGACTTATGTGGTTGAAAATGGCGATGTATTTGATCGGGAAGTAGCTAAAACGAAGCAGGTTGTTTATTTCGCTCCAGGAACGCATAACATTAGTTATTGGCAAGTGCCATCTAACGTAAAACAAGTCTATTTAGCTGGCGGTGCGTATGTGATGGGGGCGATTAATGCTGATCACAATGCTGGACCAAGCAAAGGCTACACCATATCGGGGCGAGGGGTTATTTCAGGTGAAAAATTTCCGTGGCGAGCGGATAAAACCAAATACTATGTGGGCAGCACATTACCACTATCAGAGCGTGTGTGCGTCAATAGTGATGGTTACTCTGATGGTTGTCCAAGAGAAGGCATCAAGCTGCTGGATGCAGAACAGGACGAGCTAACGGTGGAAGGCCTGACCTTGGTTAATGGCTCGTTTTATGTGTTCGGTGCTGAGGCAGATAGCAATAATTCATGGGCAAAAATCAGCAATATTAAAATGCTAGGTAACTGGCGTTATAACAATGATGGCTTTGACGTGGGCACAGGTACCGAGATGACGGACTGTTTTGTGTCGCCTATGGATGATGCTTTTAAAATTTATCACTCAAATGCGGTTATTAAAGATTGTGTTGTTTGGCAAATGGATAACGGCGGCATGTTTCAGTTTGGTTGGTTCCCTAAAACCGTTAAAAATGTGTTGATTGAAAATATTCATGTACTGCATACCGAATGGACAGGTTTAAATAAAAACCGTGGTTTAGCCAACCTGACAGAGCGTCCAGCCGGAGACTCACGAACGGGTAAAATTTCGGATATTACCTTACGTAATGTTTGGATGGAGGGGCCGACATCTCGTGTCATTTATTTAAGAAATGAGTTTTACCCTAACCAATCTTATGACAACTGGCTGTTTGAAAATATTCATGTCGATTACATGCCGACTTATAACGAGTTAGTCAGTATTAAGAACGAGAAGCTTAATGGCCAAACCATAGGTGGTAATGGGCAACTGCAAAGCTCACTATTATTAAATGCAATTGAAGATTTTAATAACGGTAATGGCAGTATCAAAAATATTCGCTTTAAAAATTTCAATATCAATGGTGCGTTAATAACAAACGACAATGCCAGCACTATAGGTTTATTTGATAAGTTGCAAACCGATAACACCAGTGACGTGAATTTCGAATAATTCGACTAAAATGATATTTAAAGCAAGCCTATTGAGGACTTCATATAAATGGAACCTTAATAGTTTTGCTTTTAATGATTAAGGTAATTTTATTCTGGCTCTCCATTGTCTTTCGCTTCACGTAATCTATCGCGGAATTTATTTTTAGCGAGTGCCTGCATATCTTCAACCGGATCGCGTTCGTCGACTATTTCACGGCCAATTAGGGTTTCGATTGCATCTTCTAAGGTGACCACCCCCTCTGTTTGACCGAATTCATCTTCAACTAAAAATAAATGGGCATTGCGCTTAATAAATAGGTCGAGCAATTTATGGACAGATAATTTATCTGAAACCCGAAAAATGGGTTTTATGTAGTTAGCAATGGGATCGTTGCCTTTACCATTTCGCTCTGCGTCAAATAGGTCAATACGAATGACTTTGCCAGTGACATTGTCTTTGTTATCCGCATATACGGGGATCCGGCTAAATTGTCCCGTATCTGGATTGTTGAGCGCTTCGGTCACTGTGGTGTTTTCATCTAGCATATGGACAACAGTGCGTGGGGTTAATATTTGGTCTGTGGTTTTATCGCGTAGTGTGAGTACATTGGAAAGATAAGCGTTTTCTTGTGAAAACAGGACGCCGTCTTTATGACTAAGTGAGGCTAATGCGATGATTTCATCGCGTGTAATTTCGTTGTCTGCGTTTTTGCTAAATAACTTGGTGATACCTGTAGAAACCCAAACTAATGGGTAAACTATTTTTACCAGAGCAGAAATAACAAATGCCGATGGAATCGCTAATCGCTGCCAAAAGGTCGCTCCTAGGGTTTTGGGAATGATCTCTGAACAATAAAGAATAACCAAGGTTAATAATACAGCAATTAAGGTTTCCCATTCATGACCAAATACTTGAACGGCTTGTGAACCAACACCCGCTGCGCCCATGGTGTGGGCAAAAGTGTTGAGTATTAAAATACTGGAAAGGGATTCATCCATGCTATTTTTGGTTTGCATCAATTGATTACCCGCACGCGGACTTTCGCTTTTCATTTTTTCAATATAGCTGGGGGTAACCGATAGCAATACAGCTTCAAGTATGGAGCATAAAAAAGACACGCCAATGGCTACGGCTAAGTAGATAAATAATAATGTCATGATGATTATATAATTCCGTTAATTAACCTGACTATTCTTAGCATTTGCGAGAGCTTAAGTAAACGCCTGATTTTTAGGGGCTTTGCTTTAGCCTAAAGAATGATATCTAAGCCCCTTCAAACGACATAATTATTCACTGACTGAATTGGCCTCTAAATCGCGTAATTCAGCTATATCGAAATTGTATTGTTGGTACTGAGGATCAATTTCATGAATAAAAGGGTTATCTAGCTCTATTATATGTCTTTGGCTAAGGCGCGTACGCTTAATACTTTCGCCGTAGTAGTTGAACCATAGTTGCTGAAATTTGCCAGATTCATACGCTAGCTTCAAGCCGCGCATAACACGCTGAGCATTAGCTATGTTGTCTTTTGCTGTAAAGTAAAAACGAGGCATGGGGTAGTGCAGTGCAATGTTTTGTTCGAGTACTAGTTTGGGGTACTTAGGTTTAAAATTTCGGTACTCGTGTAGCCATTCGTTAGCCCCTCTAAAAAAATATTCAGCGCGTTGACTGGCGATCATGGCAAACATGTTATCGTACTTAGATACGGTGAATACGTTAATTCCATTGTGTTTCAAAATTTGTGTATCTAGCCAACCTATACCTTGTACTGTGCGATGTCGTGATAATTGCACTAAATCATTAGGTGGTTTGAGATTATTGTTGTTAGCCACAAAGCTGACTCGATAACCGACAATGCCACGCTCAAGTGGAAACTCAACGGCATGCAGTTGTTTTAAGAGATCGTTGCGTGCTGAAAACTTAATAAAAAAGTTGTGGCCGTAAAATCCCTTAATTGCTAACACCTCTGTTCGCTTTAAATTGACGTGGGTTTGACCCGATTGGTCGGCTTGATGGGTCGGTTGTAATTTAAACGGGGTTGGGTGTTGGTCTTGGGTAAGGCTAAGCGCTAATTGTAATAGTTCAATTTCGTATTGATTGCGCTGGTCTTTGCTGTCCATTGCTGCCATATGAACAAATATTTCAGGTTGTTGCGCATAGGCAATTTGACTGGTTAAAGTTAGCAGCCAAACGAATAATACACCTACCTGTGTCAATTGTTTTACTGGTTTGCAAGGTTTGGTGCTATTGATCATTTATATCGCTTATTCTAAATTTTAAAAAATCCTTTTATTCAGTTAAATATTTTATCAATTTATTTAAAGTCACTGTTCCAGAGCACAGTGCGCGCTGGATCGAGTTATAGTTATTGTAGCGTATTTATCACTATTTAGTACTTTGCAAAATTGCGCAACTTCTGTGTAGAAACTGGCGCAGTTAGGTAACTGCGCCACATTTTACATAAATAATAGCCTAGCGGTTTTATTACTATGTTTTTACGCCAAACAGATATTGTTAAAACTGTTGCACCTCTTCTGGCCCTGGATATTTATACCTCTCATCAAGCACGTCAAAATATACATCCCCCTTTGTATCTAGTTTGGGTTCTATCGGTACTAACATAAAACCACTGCTCATTGGGGTGATGGCTTTGTCAGCTTGATTGGTTAGATGTTTGATTTGCTCGTGGCTATAGACATTGCCGTTTTTAAACGCCGTTACCCACCAATTACCTTGTTTGTCTTTGAAAGGTGTTCCATGACCCAAAAAACGCCCTAAAAATTTTCGGTCACTGTATGGGCCTTGCAGATTATCGGCTGTAGCATAATACATATTGTAGCTGCCATGGCGCATTTTATCAGTACTCCAACCCGTACCAAAAATGACATACTTGTCAAAAATTTTCACCATAGATAAGCCTTCATGACCTATCTTACGATTGGCTGGGTCTACTCTAAATGATGGTCCGGCGAATTGATCTAAACTGGGTTGCATTGGCGTAACTTCATACGCTTTACTGAGTAAATATACGCTGTTGTCATCATCGACAAAAAAAGTTGGATCGTGACGGTGGCCAAAACTAGAACCAGGGTAAGGTTCAGCATAAGGGCCCATTGGGTTGTCGGCAATTAATAAGTTGGCGCGTTTCACGCTAGTTGTATGAGTGATCACCCATTTGTTGTTTATGTAGTGGAGCTCCGGCGCCCACATCATGGGTTTACGTCCCAATGCTTTGCCGCGTTCGCTAAGTTCGTCTTTCCAACTTAAATTAGCAAATCTAAATGGCACGCCGAGTAACTGCCAGTCTAGTAAGTCTTTACTGCGCCAAATTTCAACCCCTTCAGTTAAATGATTATTGGGATCACCGCCTTCAATTCTGTCTAGGCGGGTGCCTGTATAATAGTAGTAATCATCAGGCCCGAGCATAATATAAGGATCACGTAAAAATAAGCCGTTAAAAAATTGTACGGCTTGTTTTCGTTCAGCCAATTGCTGTCGTTGCTCGGCAGAGGCTATAAATTGTTTGGGTACAATATTAGGGCCGGTAAGTGGCGGTGCCATTGTTGCTTGAATAGCTTTTTCTGTTGCCATTCCCGTACTAGCGGGTTTATTTGCGGAGGACGGGTTAGCAGTACTTGAATCAGCAGAGTTTGGTCCAGAAATATTGAGTTGACAGGCACTAAGCAGGCTCGTTATCAGGGCGACAGATAGTGTGGTTAATTTATTCATGCTTGGTTCTTTTTTCTTTTAGTTTGTTTAGGTTTTTATAGCCAATACTGTTTTTGCCAATCACCATAGCTGACAACAACTTGGTAAGATTTTTCGGCTTTAACAGGGATTTGTAACTCTTGGTTACCAAAGCTGAATTTACCGTTTTTGACTTCAGCTCCTGAATTATCAAAAACTTGATAATTCATATCAGCGTAGGGGGCGTAAACCTCGTACTTACCTTTCTTTTTATACACATAGGTAAAAAACTCGCTTAGGTGTTCTTTGGTAAATGGACTACCTGCTGCTGCGTTATTTCGCTGTGCTAAATCTTGCATCATCGCCGGTGCGGCATCATAGAATCGCTTAACATTGTCGCGCTCTTGGTCAATGCTTAAGCTGCCATCGTTAGGATAGGTTTGGGTATTGACCGGGTATAAGTTAGTTAGCAACCAATGGGTCGCTGCATCGCTTTGATCTGGCTTGCCGTAATAGAACTTACCTCGTAAAAATAGCTGACCTAGGCGACTGTTTTCAAATTGTTCCATTTGCTCAAAGTTAACTGAACCGTTAACCAAGCCTTTTTGCCCAGCCGAGCCCACTTCGATAAATTTAACGTTAGGCTCTTTTAATGCGATTTGATGCATATAGTCGCAGGCAGGGTAATCATCCCAACAGTTTGCCACTTTAAACGGTTGCTCAACGCTACCTTGTGAAAGCTGAGATTTAGTCCAGTGTGAAATGACTGTGATATTGCTTAATGTCTTGTGATCGCCAGTATCTAACAAATGCTTAATGGCAATCGCAGGCTCTGTGATTGGCCCCCAAGATAACACTGCTACAGGGTTGTTTTTAGCGAAATTGATTAATTGTTTTACCGTATTAAATTCGGATAAATCTGAGTAGTCACGCTTAGGGTTAAACTGATGTGGATTGGTTTTTTGGGTTAAACTTGACCATTGAAAATTAATTTCGGATTGTGCATTTGGGAACTGTTGTTGTAAGCGTTTAATATCTGAACGATAAGCATTAACAAAAGTCTGCTCGACAAAAGGCATGGGATTTTGCAGGTTTATACGATTAGTTGAACCGACAACTACTGAAACGATGTTAAATCGATCTGCGTTAAGTAAAAATGATGCCAGCGATACTATGTCATCGGGATCGGTTTGTGGGTGACCACCGCTACGTCTATCGCGAGGGTCGGATAAATCGCTATATACCCAGACGTTGGGTTTATCGCTAGTCATTTGTGATGGCTTATTTACGTTGCTACAGCTAGCTAGCGTTAAACAAGCACATAAAGACAAAAGGATGCGAATAGACATAGGCATCTCCTAAAATTTTTATTGTAGGTCGACCCTCGCTTAAAGCGCCTACTTTTGGTGGGTCGACAAAGGTTGAGAACATAAAGCAATGTTGCAGCTGAAAACCAAGTCGTTAGCAGCTTCACTGCCGTCGTTGAAATAAATTATCTACACGGATGTAGGGGAATTTTTGTAGGTTCGACGCTCGCGTCGTATTTTTGCCTTTGACGAAGCAGCAGCTTCGACCTACAAGGAATTCAACTGTTCTCCGTTTTCAAAAACACTTGCTATCTTTTGAGTTCGTGTCTTTGTCGGTATAAAACCGACCCTACAAAGAAATTAAATTAACTCTAAAAATAAAAAGCCGAGCGGGTTTGGCTCGGCTTAGATTCGTGATTATTGGTTGTTATGCTTACGCTTGCCTGTTGGTGGTACCCAAGCTTCAGATGAACCTGGAATACGTGAGAAGCGATATAAGCCCGCGCCATGTGGTGGTAGTTCAACCGAGAATTTAACTTCAGCTTCACCTATTTGTTTCTGTGCCCAAAGGTCACGAACTTTGTAAGCACCGCGCATATCTTCCATTTCAAACTTAAAGCCGACTTCTTTGGCTTTCGAGCCTAAGTTGAATAGTGCAATAAACTTGTCACCGTTTGCTGGGTCTTCAGCATACCAAGCCGCATAATAGGCGTCTTTATCACCTTTCTTATCTGTTTCTTGGTCAACACGGATAATTTGACGGTTGTTAGTACTGTTTTGGTTTACGTAAAGCACTTCGTCATTTTTGAAGAAGGTTTTAATTTCTTCCATCGGAGTTGTGGTTAGCTCGGCACCTATCATTAACGGTGAACGTGCCATGCTAAATAAGGTCATCAAGCTATATTTTTCGTCGGTAGTGAATTTAGACATACGCTCTTTACCATGCGGTCTATCATCAAGCGATAAACGACCAAATGGGATCATGTCAGCGTCTGGCCAAGTACCACCACCAATAAACGGCGACCATTTATCTAATAACTGGAAGCTACGACTTAAATCTTCCCAGCGATCCCAGAAATCGGCAGAAACACGCCACATGTTGGCATTTTTTTCTAAGTGATTAGCATGAGCAATTGGTGCTTCACCACAAGATAAACTTAACACCATAGGACGCCCTGAGTTATCTATCGCTTTACGCATCATTTCGATTTCGCCAGCGAAATAGCTGTGGAAAGGTGCACCACATGAACCCATCATGTCGTCAGCTTTAATATAATCTACGCCCCATTCAGCGTATTGCTCGAACATAGCATTGTAAAACTCTTGCGCGCCTTCGTTACGTTGATCAATACCGAACATATTGTTTAACCAACCGGCGTGATCATTAAATTTACCAATGTCACGTGCGGTTTTATCTGTACCTTTGATTGGCGTATCTAAATACCAAGCTTGGCGGTGCATACCACGCATAATATGAATACCAAATTTCATACCTTTGCTATGCACGTAATCAGCTAATGGCTTAAAGCCTTTACCACCAGCAGATGACGGGAAGCGTTCAGGAGCGGGTTGTAAACGACCATATTCATCAAGTGTTACCGCTTCAGGGTATTTCATTGACCCATCTTCATTTAAACGAATGTTCGGGTGACCAACACGGCGAACATAGCTGTCTTTAGTATTGTACGCACCCGGTTCAGGGTTCCACCATATATAGTCGATAACGGCATATTCCCAACCATGCTCAAGTAAATTCTCTGCCATAAAATCTACTGTTTTACGGTAGTCTTCTTCAGTTACGCGACTATCCCAAGCATCAAAACTGTTCCAACCTAACGGTGGCTTTTCTGCCACTTTAGTTAACAAGCTAGTTGTGTTGTCTTGTGCAGCAGGCGAACTAACTTGGCTCGATGTTTCTGAGCTTGTCATATTGCAGCCAGTAAGCACTGCCAATGAAAGCGCCGAAACTGCCGAAATGGTGGTTAATAAATTCATAAAGTCCCCGTTCGGTTTTATATACGTGTGTGAAGTATATATCGTGTTGCTAATTTGTGAATGTTATATAATAATACAAATAAGTTTGGTGTTTATCAAATTATTTTAGTTAAGAAGTGCAAACAATTGGTTAACAAGTCTGTAGGTCGAGGCTTGCCTCGACAATGCGACGTGCACGTCGAATAACACAGGCGTTCAGTTGGTTGCAAATTCAACCACCGCCAAATTGGGTTGAATAGGTAGAACAATAAAACCTGCTGTTTGTAAGCATGATGCTTGATAAGCGTGTTTTGCGGTGGGTAGTTTTGTGTATTTGAGTATTTCCGGTTAATGCGACGTACACGACGCGCTAGCAAGGTGTTGTAGGTTCGACGTGTACGTCGAATAACACAAGCGTTCAGTTGGATGCAAATTCAACCACCGCCAAATTGGGTTGAATAGGTAGAACAATAAAACCTGCTATTTGTAAGCATGATGCTTGATAAGCGTGTTTTGCGGTGGGTAGTTTTGTGTATTTGAGTATTTCCGGTTAATGCGACCTAAAAGAGTGCTTCATAAATAAGTTCACACTGAGCTTGTCGAAGTGTTTTTAATTGAAAAAGTAACAAGACTTCGACTGCTTCGCGCTCAGTCTGAAGGGCATTGTTAACCTAAACAATAACGAGGCTATGTTGTGATAAAGCGAATTTTTATAAGGCAAAAAGCCAAACAACTTACATTCAGGTTTAAGGCACTGCTGGCTATAACCTTGAGCCTTTTTGCCTTTGTCGGGATACCGCAAGTTTTAGCTAAACCAGTAAATAAGCCCAATATCATTATCTATGTAACTGATGACCAAGGGTTAGAAACCTTGGGCATTTATGGTGGTAAAGATGTTCCGACACCACATTTAGATAGCTTTGCTAAGCAAGGCGTTTACTTTACTCATGCGTTTGCCTCAGCCTCTAGTTGTGCTGTTAGTCGTGCCAATATACTTTCCGGTCAGCATGGTCATGTAAACGGTATGTATGGCCACGCGCATGGCAAGCATCATTTTTCTAGTTTTGATAATACCTTGTCGTTGCCGAATCGTTTGACGCAAGAAGGTTACCGCACTGCACGAGTGGGTAAATATCATCTCGCCCCAGCTGAGGTATATCAGTTTGATCAGGTACTATCGGGCAAAACTAAATCGGGTTTTGCCTCTGGGCGCAGCTTAGTTGAAATGGCTGATGAGGTCATGAGCTTTGTTAAAGCTGAAGGGGAAGCAGGTAAACAGCAGCCTTTCTTTTTATATATAGCGCCAAACGATCCGCATCGTGCAGCTCCACATCAATTTGATAAAGCCAATAGCTTTGGTAATCGTAAAGGCGGTTATCCCGGTGTAAAGCCATTTAGGCAAAAGCCAAGTGAAGTCGGTATTCCTAACTACTTGCCTGATTTACCGCAAATTCGTGACGAAATGGTTGAGTTTAATGAATCGATCTCGCGTATTGATCAAGGCTTTGGTCGTTTAATTCAAAATTTGAAACAGGCAGGCGTGTTTGAGAACACCATAATCTTGTTTTTATCTGACAATGGCACGCCGATGCCAAATGCCAAAACGACGCTTTACGACACCGGCATTCGTTTACCTTTATTAATGCACGTACCTGGCATTCAGCGCCAAGGCAAAATAGATGATGCCTTGGTGTCTTGGGTCGATTTAACGCCCACTTTATTGGATTTAGCGGGGGTAAAATATAAAGCCGACAGCTTTAATGGCCGCAGTTTTAAAACCGTTTTGAATGGTAAAAATACGGACGATTTTTCAGAAGTATACGCCTCACATAATTTTCATGAAATCACCATGTATTATCCAATGCGCGCAGTGCGTGATAAACGTTACAAGCTCATTTGGAATATTGCCCATCGCTTGGAATATCCAACGGGTTGGAATGTTTGGGATTCCAGTACTAATTATGCGATCCGTGAATCAGGTGTCACTCACCTAGGTCAGCGTTTAGTACAAGACTATAAATTCCGCGCCGAATACGAACTCTATGATCTGATTAATGACCCATTAGAGGTCAACAACCTAGCTTATCGAGCAAAGCATCAAACCACACTTAATAAATATAAAAATAAAATCAAACAATTTGTCACCCAAACGCAGGATCCGTGGGCGATCAAATTAATTCATGAATAACGTCTGAGGTTTTAAATGAAAGCAAGCACACGCTTTTCACGTTTTATTCAGAGTTACAATATACGACAAGGTTCTCGCTTAGGTGCTTTGGTTTCTTGTCTGTTAGTGAGTCTGAATAGTTGGGCCGATAATCGCCCCAATATCATATTAATGGTTGCCGATGATCATGGCCGTGAGGCTTTTGGTGCATATGGTAATGATAAAATACGTACACCGCATTTAGATCAATTAGCTAAAGAGGGGATTAAATTTGACCATGCCTACGCAACCAGCGCGAGCTGTAGTGCCAGTCGTTCGGTTATTTTAAGCGGTCAACATAATCATGCCAATGGTCAGTATGGCCACAACCATTCTTATCATCACTTTAATACCTTTAATACGGTAAAAAGCTTGCCGGTGCGTTTGAGTGAAGCTGGCTACCGTACTGCACAAGTCGGCAAATATCATATTGGCCCACGCGCGGTGTATAAGTTTGAGCAGTATTTAAAAGTTAAAGATCAATCTAAAGATGGTTCGCGAAATAGTGTCGGCATGGCGACAGCGGCTAAACCACTAATCAATGCCAAGTCGAAAAAGCCATTCTTTTTGTATTTAGCGACTAACGATCCCCATAGAGACCACAGTACCAATAGCACCGGCGACAATACCTTTGGTAATGCCCCCGACGACAAAGGCTTAGGTGTTAAACGCCTCGACTATGATCCAAAAGAAGTCATAGTGCCGCATTATTTGCCTGATACACCGGAAACGCGCCGCGAATTAGCCGAGTATTATCAGTCGGTATCACGGGTAGATGACACTATGGGCGAGTTAGTATCGCTGCTTAAACAAGCTGATATGTATGACAATACGGTAATTTTTTATTTGTCAGATAATGGCACGGCGATGCCGGGTGCCAAAACCACACTTTATGATCCGGGCGCAAGATTGCCATTAGTGATTAAACCCGCGGGGGCAAACGATAAACATGCCGGCACAACAACCCAAGCTATGGTGAGTTGGCCAGATCTAACGCCAACCATATTAAGTTTGGCTCAAGTTAACTATCAAGCTGAAGACTTTCACGGTAAGTCATTTACCGACGTGTTAGCAGATCCGCAAAAAACGCATGGTTTTGATCAAGTGTACGGCTCACACACCTTTCATGAGATCACTATGTACTATCCAATGCGTTCGATTCGAACCCGAGATTACAAGTTAATTTGGAATATTGCTTCTGGTTTGCAATACCCGTTTGCTTCCGATCTACAAGTGTCTAGCACTTGGCAAAGCACCATGGCCCGCAACTTAACTCACTTTGGTGCGCGTACTGTCGAAGCGTACTTACATCGACCAAAGTTCGAGCTTTACGATATGCGTCCTAAAGTCGAGCAGGGTGTTGAAGCAACCAACTTAGCCGACGATGCCGATTATCAAAAAATTAAATTTGAGCTTATTCAAAAGCTGCAAGCCTTTCAAAAATCAACCAAAGATCCTTGGGTCTACAAGTGGGATTACGAATGAGGTTAATACATATGTTGAATAAATTATTTACTAGGTCGTTAGCGTTAAGCGTAACGGCTTTGTCCTTGGTTGGTTGCCAACTAATTGCTAAAGACGAAACAGTAACGGCGAACAATACCAAGCCAGATAAACCGCTTAATGTATTAATGATCGCGATTGATGATCTTAATAATTGGGGCGGTGCTTGGGGAGGCCCGGCCATCACTCCAAACTTAGATCAACTTGCCGCGCAAAGCTCTTTTTTCCGTAATGCCTATTCAGCGGTTCCGGCATGTAACCCTTCGCGTGTTGCCGTGATGACAGGGCAACGCTCGGAAACGACAGGTGCTTATCTAAACGAAACCAATTTTAGAACCCTACCAGGTGGTCAAGATAAAGTGACCATGCCGCAGTATTTCCGTAAATTGGGTTATGAAGCGACCGCCGCCGGTAAAATCTTTCATCATCCGCGAGGTCAAAAAGCCAAACCGGCAGTGATGTCAGATGATATTTCTTGGGATTATCAAGAGGCTGGACCAACAGGAACTGGCGGTTATCAAGACTATGTCAACGAACAAGGTTGGGCCAAATGGCATGGCGGTATAGCAGAGTACGAAGGTTTGCCTATTATTCCTTATATCCGTAAGCATGGAATATGGGGGCCAATTCAACAAACCGATGAACAAACCGGTGATTATCATACTGCCAAATACTGTGCTGACTACTTGGAAAAAACACACGATAAGCCGTTCTTTTTGGCCTGTGGTATTTTTCGCCCGCATTCACCGCAATTAGCACCGCAAAAGTACTTTGATATGTATCCACTTGAGGATATTAAGCTACCAGACGTACCAGCCGATGATATGCAGGATATCCCAAATATCGCGCAACATAACTGGTCAAGCGGCTTTGCTAAATTAGTGATGAGCAGGCCAGAGGAGTGGAAGCGTGCAGTGCAAGGCTATTTAGCAAGTACAACATTCGCAGATGCCATGATAGGCCATATTCTTGAGGCGTTTAATAACAGCCAATATGCTGATAACACAGTATTGGTGTTATGGAGCGATCATGGTTTCCAGCTTGGTCATAAAAACCGTTGGGAAAAGTTTACCTTTTGGAAGCAAGGAGCAGGGGCGCCATTTATTATCAAGGCACCTGGTGTAAAGCCGGCTATTATCGATAATCCCGTGTCATTAATCGATATCTACCCAACACTAATCGAACTCATGCAAACACCGAGCAAAGATGATTTAGACGGGGTTAGCCTAGCACCATTGATGCAGCAACCCAAACAAGCTTGGCCTCATCCAGCCATCATCACTTATCAGCAAGGCAACAACGCCATATTGCTCGATAAATGGAATTACATTCAATACCGCGATGGTAGCCAAGAGCTATACAACCAACATCAAGATCCAGAGGAATATCATAATTTAGCTGCAGATCCGCAATATAAATCCGTGATCGACAAGCTAAAAACTTTTATTCCTGAAGTGGTCATTCCGCAAAAGGAATATCGACCGGGTGGGTAATAGTTAGCTTTTTAGCGGGTTTTACACCTGTTTTTGTAGGGCGGGTTTTACACCCGCTAACACAGCACCAACAAAATACTTTTCGCCAAGGTTAAGCAATAATCTTTGGTAATTCTAATATTCTTCTATACTCATTATTAACGTCAAATTGCTCATTGTCAGGCTAAATAATGAGCGGTTAGCGTGAAGGTACATTGCTGATTTGTGGATTGCTCTTCTTAGTGGAGAAGAATAGATGAATATCAAAACTTCGGTCCTACTTTCACTGTTTTCGCTGTGCATAGGGCTGTTGTGGTCTCCATGGGTAGTGAGCCAACCCAAAGTTGAACTAAATTTGTGGCACAGTCAGGGTTATACCCAAGCATTTTGGCAATCCTTGGTGGATGAATTTACTGAAAAGCAGCCAGATATTCAGATCCAAGTGTCTGTTATTCCGTGGAAAACGCTGAATCCGTCATTAACGCAAAGTGTGATGGCCGGTGATGCACCTGAAATGGTTATGTTTCAGTCAGACAACCTTGGCATAAAAGACATATTCAAGCTTTCAGCTGTGCCCAACAATTGGCTGGCTAACAGTTTATTGCCCGAGATGGAATTTTTTATTAAAAGACAGGGCAAGGCTTATGGAATTCCTCTTACGCATGGTAATCACCTTGTTTTGTATTACAACAAACAAATTATCAAACAGCCGGCTATGGATTGGCAGCAATTAACGCAACAAGCAAAAACGTTAGCTAAACAATATCAGTTTATGGCGTTTGACTACTATTCCGCCTATGGTTTTGTCAGTTTTTTAAACGCGTTTTATTCTGATTTTGCGGTAAACAATAACTTAAATCTAAATTCCCCCCACACAATTGCAGCCTTAGAATTTTTTAAAGAAAGTACACAAAATGGCGTGTTTGATCCTGAATGTGGTTTTATTTGCGCGCGTGAATCGTTTTTAACCGGTAAATATGCGTATGCCATCAATGGGGATTGGGAATATGCGCGCATGTCAGCCGAGCTGGGTGATGATTTAGGCGTTGCATTGTTACCAACCGTTGCAGGCAAGCGGATTGTCTCTATGAAATCTGCGCTATTACTTGTGTTTCCTAATCAATCCATTGCATCGTCTAAACAGCAAGCCCTGTTCAAATTTAGCCAGTTTTTGCAGTCAAAAACGGTGGCTGATCGTGTCTATCATAAAACGCAATCCATGCCGACCCATTCAGCTGCCATGCAAGATTTAATTAAGCAAGGGGGACAAAACTTTCAATGGTTTATTGAGCAATTAAGGCAAAGTAAAGCTATGCCTTCTTCTACTGAAATGGCTTCGGTTTGGGACAGCATAGAAAAAGGATTAGAGTTGTATATAACTGGAGAGTTGAGTGCTGAGCAGGCCGCTAAATACATGCAGCGTCGGGCGTTACGTGAAAAACAAAAAATAAAATCAAGGAACGACAGTGAATAATCCGAGCTTACCCAGTTTTCGCGGCGCATTAATTTTGGCAATGTTTTTATTGTCAGTGTTACCTGTGGTAATTATCAGCTTTTATTTAGTAGATGAATTTAGTCAAATTCAAGCGCAAGAACGCATGGCTAAGCTTAATGCGCAAACCACTAATATGACGCAATTGACTAGCTTTAAATTGTCGTCCTTGCACACTAAGTTTCAACAAGCTGCGCGAGACAATTTGACCAGTTTAGCTGCCCATACTGGCGCATTTGGCAATAAAGCGGGCGAAAAATTAGCATTGATTTTAGCTGAACAAGACATGATGAGCGCGATTTTGTTAGTTGATAAAGCCAATTGGACGGTCACCGCTACGCCTTTGTATGCTGAGTTATTGTCTACTGAAAAGCTTCATGGACATTACCAACAGATATACCAACAAGGATACCAAGCACAAGCGACTACTTTGATTATGCACGCGCCGTCTTTAGTGGCTGATTTAAGAAAAAAGAGCCGCAAGCCGAGTGTTTATCAAAGCGAATATTTGCTGGTATTTATGGCGCCATTATTTTTAAGTGATTTAGCTAAAGCCGACCAGTACGCTAAGCTGACAGGAATTTTGGTTGGAATGCTACCTATTGAAAACTTATTAAAAGACGTATTAACCGCGGACAACGACGCCAAGTTAGTCGCGTTAAATTTACAACAACAAAAGTTATTAAGCCAAGTGAGCAAACCAGCCAGTGATGCATTAACAGTCACGGCGCAGATCAGTATTCCCGATTATCCGCATCATTTGAATTTACACTTTGATTATGAGCGAACTCATGCGTTTAAACCTGTTCGCGAATTGACCGAGCGATTTTTGTGGTTGACCAGTCTATTTCTCATTTTACTTATGTTAGTAGCATGGTTTATTACTCAGGTATTTTTACGGCCACTCAAAGTGTTACACCATATAGTGCAAGCGTATTTTTCTGGTGATTATAAACCGCAATCGCCAGGTGTTTATTTTACCGAAGTCGAGCAAATTATTACCTTGCTAGCCACTATGGCGGAAAAAATAGAAATAGAGCATGAAAACCTTGAACGGCGAGTAAAAGAACGCACGCAAGAGCTGAGTGCCGCTAACGATGAATTGTCTGAAGCCATGAAACAACTAACCTTGGCGCAACAGCATTTAATTGAAACCGAAAAAGTGTCTTTGTTAGGAAAATTGGTCGCAGGGGTCGCTCATGAAATAAACACACCTTTAGGTATTTGTTTAACGGCGGGCACGTCATTGCACAGTGATTTAGTGGCATTAGAAAATGCCTACGCCAATGACAAAATGACGCGCAAGTTATTGGAAATATACTTTACTAAAGTGGATGAGGGCTTTGCCATTATCCTCAACAATATTAAACGAGCTTCATTATTGATCCAGCATTTCAAAGAGATTGCGGTTGATTCTACTAGTGAGCAATTACGCACTTTTAATCTTAGAGATTATATTGATGAAGTCCTGCATAGCTTGCATCCAGAAACTAAGCGTTATCAACTAAGCATAGAAATCAATGGTGCTCAGGATCTCACCTTAACTAGTTACCCAGGGGCTTACGCACAGATTATTTCAAATATGGTGATTAACTCATTGCGTCATGGCTTAACCATAGAAGAACCCGCAACCATTCGTTTTGACTACCATTGCAAAGGAGATGTGCTGCATTTTGTTTATCAAGATTCAGGTAAAGGAGTTAATAAAGATGATTTGCACAAGATTTTTGAGCCCTTTTATACCACTCTCAGAAATGAAGGCGGCTCTGGGTTAGGGTTGAATATTATTTTTAATTTAGTCACCCAAAAACTACAAGGAAAAGTCGAAGCGAAAAGCGATCTAGGGCAGGGGCTAACATTTGTGTTTGAATTACCGCTAACGCTTAAAGAGTGAAACGATTCTTTATCCAACTTGCAAAGGGTATTTATTATTTTTTCAGAAAGAAATAATCAGTTGAATCCCTTGTAGAAAGCTCGAAACTGCTGATTCGTTAAAGGCTTTAATTACACCGCACAGAATTTTGTTCCCGACAAGTCCTAAGTGCCTGCATCCATGCCGGCAGGAACCTAGTGGCTTTTGCTTAAACCAGACTATGTTTATCCAACAAAAGTCGCTGGTTCTTCGCATGCGCGAGAATGACGAGGGTATTTTCCTAAGCCTGGGTGATAAAATTTCAACCTTTTAACGTAAAAGAGCGCTTCTGAAACTTGTGATCAAGAGATATTCTCTACATCCATGTAGGTTGAAATTTACTTCAACAATAGCTGCGGAGCTGCTACAAACTTGGTTTCTTGCTACTATATTGCCTAATATTTGAAACTTTTACGCTTGAACGATGGATTTTGTACTCAAGCTGTCTATTTATCTTTCTTTTATGAACGCCGAACTTAGAACAAAAATAATTGAAGTCTGTAATTCTAAAATAGCCAAAAAGGGGGAGAATGTCGGGTTGTCATTTTATGCTTTTTTTGCCAATAAAAATGATAATCCTGAGTTGTTAATGGAAGCTGCGACTTGGTGGATCCAAATTCATCAGCTTGACCATTTTGTTAAAGCGAAACAAATTAAAGCTATGATAGAAGCTGGACTTTAATTCTCAAAACAGGGCGTACATTACAAACTATTTTCGTAAGCTAGCCTATTTAGGTGCGAGCCCCATATCATCTAATCGCATTAGAATGGCTGACTTTTGATGTTTCGCCACATCCTGCCAATGTTTGTTTTCACGCGCTCCAATAATGGCATAAATTGAGTTTAACCCTGTTCCCTTTACGGTTAGCTTTAATTGTCGATACAGCTCATAAGGGTCTATTGCCATAAAATCTTCGACAGTATGAATGTTAACTTGCGCGAGTATTTGCTCGCTTTTCGGGCCAAAGCCTTTTAGATCTCGAAGTCTTTTCATTGTTTACCGGCTATAAGTGCTGAATTGATACACCTTTTTTTCAAACATAGTTTAGCGAATTACCCGCCCCAAAATAAAGCCTTGATAACCGGTCGAAAAATATCGTTAATTTGATTTATAAAGTTGGTGATTAAACTCAGCGCACCTTGCCCTTGTTTGCTTAAAAGCCAAGCAAAGCTAGCGATATTGATAAAAACCGTTAACCAAAACACGACTTTGAACTGACGTTTAACCGATTTATGGCGTAACTGCCTTTGAGCAATATATGCGCCAGGCCATCCGCCGCATACAGCCAATATATGCAATCTTAGTTCAGGTATTCGCCAGCGCTGCTTTTTGGCGGCAGATTTATCTAATGCATACAAATAAAGGTAATTAAGCTGAGGCTAAAATAGATTGTTGGCATCATCAGGCTTGTTTTACCATTTAAGGTTAAACCCGCTAGGAGGCAGCAAAACAATAATGTAAAACCATAGCCAAACGGACTGGGCTTAGCGCGATAGGGTTTCAAATGCAATTCGTGGTGGATGAGTGATACCTGTTTTTACAATGGTTGCTGCTTATTGTCAAAAGCACGTTATAGTCTTCTCGTTCAGGCCTTATGGTTCATTGTCAGCGCTTACTCACCCCAATCACATAATAGAGCATATGCTCATGGGATTCGAAGCTTGACGGCTTCCCCTAAAACCTGATCGCTTTGACTATATTATTAAACCGCCATTTTATTTGGCAGTTTGCCAACTAATATTAGGTGTATAAGCGTCTTTCCTGTATGCTCTGCCGCCTTATTAAATCTGGCGCCATCTAGGGCAGATTGAGTTTAGTTAACGGTGTGATAATGGTTGAAGAAAACGGTAGTAATAAAACAGTGAATACAACTCCAGAGCAAACGGTGGAAACCGGTACGCCTGATACACAGTTAGCTGGATTTGAATCGTTAGGTTTGTCTACTGCTATAGTGCGCGCTGTTAGCCAAGCGGGTTATACCCAACCATCACCCATTCAAGCTGAAGCCATCCCTGTAGTATTAAAAAAACGCGATCTAATGGCTGCTGCGCAAACGGGTACAGGTAAAACAGCGGGTTTTACTCTACCTATGCTGGATTTATTGAATAAAGGAACCTTAGCTAGCCGTAACCAAGTTCGCGCATTAGTGTTAACGCCAACTCGAGAGTTAGCCGCTCAAGTAGCCGAGAGTGTTGATAAATACGGCAGTCAGTTGCCTTTAACCTCTCATGTTGTGTTTGGTGGCGTAAAAATTAACCCTCAAATGCAAAAGCTAAGAGGGGGAGCCGATGTCTTGGTGGCTACACCAGGTCGCCTTTTAGATTTATATCAACAAAATGCGATTAAATTCGACAAGTTAGAAATTTTGGTATTGGATGAAGCTGATCGCATGTTAGACATGGGATTCATTCGTGATATTCGTAAAATTTTAGATTTGTTACCGAAAAAGCGTCAAACTTTGATGTTTTCTGCGACTTTTTCACCGGATATTCGGGCGTTAGCTAAGGATATGACGCATAACCCTATTGAAGTGTCAGTAACCCCTGAAAACTCGACCAATCGTTCGGTTGATCAAAGTTTATACGTGGTTGAACGAAGCCATAAAACAGATATTTTAATTCGTTTAATTAAGCAAAACTCTTGGTTTCAAGTATTAGTTTTCACTCGCACTAAACATGGCGCTAACCGTTTGGTGCGTAAACTGGATAAAGCTAAAATTACTGCTGCGGCGATCCATGGCGACAAAAGTCAAGGTGCCAGAACCCGCGCTTTAGCCGAGTTTAAAGCGGGTGATATTGCGGTTTTAGTGGCGACTGATATTGCAGCACGCGGATTGGATATTGAGCAATTACCGCAAGTGGTTAACTTTGAACTGCCGCATGTCGCAGAAGACTATGTACATCGCATTGGCCGTACCGGACGAGCGGGCGCTACAGGTAAAGCCATCTCTTTGGTATGTAGTGAAGAAGCCAAGCAATTATCCGCGATAGAATGCGTAACCGGTGAGCTAATTGAGCGTAAATTATTAGATGGCTATGAAACTAAAGAAGTGGTACCACAAACGAAGATCAGGCCGTTAAAAGCCAAGAAACCGAAAAAGCCGAAAAGAGCCAAAGTAGAGCACAAAGACGGGCAAGGCTTTGCTAAACATAAGCCGGGTAGCTCAGCTAAAAAGTCACGCCATGCGGATTCGCCATCAAGAAAACCAGCACACAACAAAACGTCAATAGCCAAACCGCAAATAAAGAAAGAATACGGGTACATCGGGCGGGTAGGTAATGGCAAACCTAGCTAATAGTAACCGTCGCCGTAAAACGAATGTGCAATTTAAGTCGGCTAAATTCAGCAATTATTGGTGAAGCTGTATATGCAAGCACTGATGGCCTTTTTACTGTTATTTTGCCAAGTTAAGCCATCTTAGATTGGTGGGACCCATTTAATCTCTATGCTTCGCGCAGGGGTGAACCTATGCTTCAGCATCCTTTATTCACAATTTCTCTACTTAAGGTCGATAATAAGCTTCCTCTGTAATTTCATGGTCTGTGAGTAGATGAGTCATTAAATCTGCCCATGAATCAAACAAAACATACCGGATTGTGACTCTGAAGTTTTCCCATAAAAAACGCTTTGAACCGTACTCTTGCCGACACTGTTGGTACGCTCCATCTGTCAATTCAAAGATTTGATGGTAGAAAAAGGCAAGCAAGGTCAGTAGGTACATGTTGTAACTTAAATTCTCGTGGCCATGACCGTAGTTATGTTCAACTTCATACCCTTGGTTTTTAAGGCTGTTGAAGCATTCGTTTTCTATTTTCCATCGACAGCGCCCTGCTTTCGCCAACGCAATCACATTGTCTTTATTTATCTCAATGTCACTGACCCAGCTACCAAGATATGTCTGTTTACCCTTTTTGATTTGCCGATATTCTAGATAATTGACATGGATACTCTTTTCGCCACCATGAAGTGGCACATCATTTTGCCAACTAAATTGGTGAGTCACGTCTTTTTCATCTGTGTATGACTGACTAGATAGTGACTCATAAGCCGCTAACCAGTCATACAGGTACTTATGGTCATCTTTCTTTGCCATAAATAGAAAGCTAAACCCTTCTGCCAATGTCGATTCGATTAAGGGTTGTTTCGACATTAAACCGTCACCGCAAATAATAAAGGATTGACGAGGGTGAGCTTTTTTCAGCCTTTTTACAAAGCGCTTAGCCGCATTCATTTCACAGTCTTGTTTTTTCGCACCGTCTGTATTTTTTATGGCTTCAGGCATAACCGGAATAACCTGTCGCTGACTTGGATGCATAATGGCACCTTGTAATACCGCATGGTTATAGGTGATTTCGCCATTACGATGTTGCTTCGTTAGGCAGCCGTCACAGTGGACACTTTTGGAGCTGTGGTATTGAGTTCCATCAATGGCACAAAGGAGTTTACCAGGTAGCACTTCAAAGCTTTGTAAGTGATGATGACGTCTAAGTCGTTCAAAGTAATCTTTAAAAACCGGTGCAAAGCATTCACTGTCTATGGTATCCAGAATGTCTTTCATCTGGTTGTCTTTGGGCGTCTCTTTGATACGAAATAGGGTATTTAAATTACTTCGTTGATACTTTCTCTCTAGTCTTTTTTGGAATTGAACCAGCGAAGGTCTTGAAAATACATACAAGCAAACGCACTCATGACTGTATCGTGAAGGGTGTACGTGCACTTGCCTTGTTGACGAGGATCATCAAAACTTTCAATATGCGATGACATGGCTTTTCGCAACGCATCGAAACTAAGGTGCTTTTTACTTTTCGTTAAAGAATTCAAAATTATGCAAGCCAATTAATTATGGTATTAGCATGCAACACTTAAATCATTTTGTCTGTGATCTTTTTCCACACTTGTTGTGATCGATTGACCTATCTCGACAAATTTAGCGCGAAAACTTTATTTTTTAGTCCCTTGTAAACCTTGAATTCCTTGGCGTTGTGTATTTACCAATAATTGCTGCTATTTTAACGACGCTTACCGTTTTGATGAGTTACTACTGACTCGCTCAATATACATGGTATTTTGGGCAACCATCACCTTCGCGACCTTATCTAAATGGCGTTTACTAACGCTAACCCAATCCATGCTACTGTATGTTGCTGTCGGCATGTGTTATGTCCCCTATCTCAATATGATAGTCGGCGAGCGCTATGTTCAAGTGGTGCCAACAGCCTTATTTTATTTGTTTGGTATCGTTATCAGCCAACTCGGTGCCAAAATGGCATTAAAAGCAGGGCTAATCAGTTGCGTAATGCCAACCCTATTATTACTCGCTTTTGACAAATTCAATCAAGCTGAGCGTAATATTGTCTTTTTAATGTTCGTTTGGGGCATAGCCACTTGGGTCGCGAGTTTAATTTTAGAAAAAATAAATCGCCGATTGTTTTTATACGAACACGATTTAGATCAAGCCAACCGCCATAACCAAGAGTTACGCGAAAAAGAAGCGCAAGCCAACCGCTTTAAAAGTGACTTTTTAGCGCAAATGAGTCACGAAATTCGCACGCCACTGACCGCCATTTTAGGTTATGCCGAAAGTTATTTTAGTGAAGGTTTAAGCCGTGAAACCAAAGACGGCACCGTACGTACCATACGGCAAAATGGCGAACACATTCTTACCCTAGTTAACGACATTCTGGACTTATCAAAAATTGAAGCCGGTAAACTGCAAATTGAAAAACTCAATACCAACTGGTTAAATGTCATTGAACAAGTGCAACAAATGCAAGCCGAGCAAGCCTACAAAAAAGGCCTGGAGTTCAATTTAGATTATCACTACCCACTGCCAACAGAAATAATCACAGATCCAACTCGGCTCAAGCAAATTTTAATCAACCTAACCTCTAACGCCATTAAGTTCACAGCACACGGCAGCGTAAACTTAGCCGTCAGCTACAGCCGAGAGCAAAACACCCTACTATTTATTTTAAAAGATTCCGGCATTGGCATGTCGAACACCATGTTAACCGGCTTGTTTAAACCTTATCATCAAGGCGACATTAGCGTACGGCGCAATTATGGTGGCACAGGTTTAGGACTCTATATATGCAAGCAACTGGTTGAAAAACTCGGCGGCGAAATTAAAGTGCGTAGTACTGAAGGCCAAGGTTCAACCTTCACTTTTTCCATTAAAGCCGAGCAAACTGCCAGCAGTGAACTAATATATCAATCAGAAGGACAAAGCCAGAAACCAAACCACGAGGCCTCTATGGGTTTAAAAGTGCAACTAGCAGGTCATGTATTAATAGCAGAAGACAACACAGACAACCGTAAGCTAATAACGCTAAAACTTGAACAGCTCGGTTTGCAAGTCACTCAAGCAGAGCATGGCGAACAAGCGGTTGAAAAAGCCCTACTGAATGATTTTGATTTAATCCTCATGGATATTCAAATGCCTGTCATGAGCGGGGAAGAAGCGATTGAAATTATTCGCGCCAGTGATGGTGACATTCCCGTTGTCGCATTAACCGCTAATGCCATGACTCAAGACATTCAGCACTATTTAAAAATAGGCTTTAATGCCCATGTTGCTAAACCCATAGACCACGACAGTTTTGTAGAAACCATTAGTCAATATTGCCCACAGGCAAATAGCCAAGCTGACGAAAACGACGATGACGACAGTTTATTCTCAATGGACAACGCCGCATTTCGTCAGTTGGTAAAGGAATATGTCGAAAGCCTACCTTGTGAGATAGAAATGCTAAAACACGCAAAGTCGGCTCACGATTGGCAAAAACTAGCCAAGGTTTCACACAGCATTAAAGGCTCAGCCGGTAATTTTGGCTTTAAAAAAGTATCGGAAATAGCAGGAGAGTTAGAACAATTACTCAAAGCACAGCGCTATGGTGAAGTCGATACCGTGTTTAGCCAACTCATCGAACAACTGAATGATGCCTTATATTCAGGTGAAAGGATTTAGCCACAGACATACTATAGTTCGAGCGATTGGGGTTTAAGCGGCTGGTTTCTATTTCCAGACGATACCTAATAACTTGTACCCATTACTAATACCGTTAATTTAATATAGTGAATGAATAAGCTAAGCAGCCGGTATAACCCAACTGCTTAAGTGAGAAGGTAGATCAAATGAATGGGCTAACCAACCGCTTGAAACAAATTTCGCTCGCGTTTGTATTGTTTAAAGCCGCGTTTTTTATAATTGCGTTTGGCTGTCGGGTGCTCGAGTAGATCATTCGATTTAACCCACACTCGGCTAGCTTGCCATGCCCATGCTTGCTCAACAGCCGCTGTTAGTAATGCACCGCCAGCGCCTTTACCTATGTATTCAGGCATTAAACCTAAGTACATAATTTCAACTTCACCATCGGCATTTTTCTCAAGTTCAAAATAGCCAACAATAGAGCCTTGTTCCAAAGCTAACCAAGTACGCATGTTGTCGCGTTCAACATAGGATTGCCAAACTTGTGACGACCAAGGGCGCTTTTCAGTCCACTGCCACGACTCACCTACCGTCGCATATAAAAATTGATTAAGTTGTGCCTGTGGTTTCACACATTCTTTAATGGCTAACCAGTCAGGGCACAGTTTGGCATTCAATTGCTCAGGTTCCAACATTTCCAAGTAATAGGTCGTGTTTTGAGACATACTTTATTTTCCAAAGCAAACTTACCCTAATTGTAGCGCTAGAATAAAAAAAGGCCGCATTTGCGACCTTTTTATTTGAACTAGTTAGCTATTGGATAAAGAGCATAAAGCGTTACAGCACGAAACGGCTTAAATCTTCATCTTCAACCAATTCATCTAAGTACTTATTAACATATTCGGCGTTAACCGTAATAGTATCGCCTGAACGCTCTGAGGCATCGTACGAGATCTCTTCCATCAAACGTTCCATCACAGTGTGTAAACGCCGCGCACCGATGTTTTCCGTTTTTTCGTTAACCTGCCAAGCTGCATTAGCAATACGCTCTATGCCGTCTTGCGTAAATTCAACATTAACACCTTCTGTCGCCAATAAAGCCGTGTATTGTTCAGTTAACGACGCATTAGGCTCGGTTAATATACGCACAAAGTCTTCTGCGGTTAGCGCTTCTAACTCAACGCGGATCGGTAAACGGCCTTGTAATTCAGGGATCAAATCCGACGGTTTCGCCATTTGAAAAGCGCCAGAGGCAATAAACAAAATGTGGTCGGTTTTAACCATACCGTGTTTAGTGGTTACTGTACTGCCTTCAACTAAAGGTAGTAAGTCACGCTGCACCCCTTCACGCGAAACGTCTGGACCAGAGGTATCGCCGCGCTTACAAATTTTGTCGATTTCATCAATAAACACAATGCCATTTTGTTCAACTGCGTTGATGGCAGCTTCTTTCAAATCTTCAGGATTAACTAGGCGCTGTGCTTCTTCTTCAATCAAAATCTTCAAAGCATCTTTTACTTTAAGCTTGCGTGACTTTTTGTCTTTGCCGCCTAAATTTTGAAACATACTTTGCAGCTGATTAGTCATTTCTTCCATGCCTGGCGGCGCCATGATCTCAACTCCGACTTGCGGGGCTGCAACATCGATTTCAATTTCTTTGTCGTCTAACTGACCTTCGCGCAGTTTTTTACGAAAGATTTGACGGGTATTGGAATCGTCAACCTGCTCAGTTTCACCAAATGTATTAGTTGGGCGTGGTAATAATGCATCTAAAATACGCTCTTCAGCTGATTCTTCTGCGCGGTGTTTTACCTTTGCGGTTTCTAATTCTCTGGTTAACTTAACTGAAATATCCGCTAAATCACGAATAATAGTTTCGACTTCTTTACCTACATAGCCGACTTCAGTAAATTTGGTTGCTTCGACTTTTATGAACGGTGCGTTGGCGAGTTTAGCCAAGCGGCGAGCGATCTCGGTTTTACCAACCCCCGTTGGGCCAATCATTAAAATATTTTTCGGTGTAACTTCTTGACGTAGCTCTTCATTTAACTGCATACGACGCCAGCGATTACGTAAAGCGATTGCCACGGCTTTTTTAGCCGATTGCTGGCCGACAATATGGCTATTTAGTTCGTGAACAATTTCTCTTGGAGTCATTTCTGACATAGTTAAATCTCTTACTTCCAGCGCATGGGCTTAAGTTTAGCCCATCGCAAACAAATGGGTTAAAGTTCTTCTATGGTTTGATTGGTGTTGGTATACACACAAATATTGCCAGCAATCGTTAAACTTTTTTCAACGATGTCTTTGGCGCCTAGCTCTGAATTTTCGAGCAAGGCAGTCGCGGCAGCTTGAGCAAAAGGCCCACCAGATCCAATCGCAATCAAATCATGCTCTGGCTGGATCACATCGCCATTACCTGTAATGATTAATGAGGTTTCTTTGTCGGCAACCGCCAGTAATGCCTCAAGTTTACGTAACATGCGATCAGTACGCCAATCTTTAGCCAATTCAACCGCAGCACGTAACAAGTGCCCTTGATGCTGCTCTAATTTACTCTCAAATCGTTCAAACAAAGTGAATGCATCAGCCGTACCGCCAGCAAAACCAGCAATAACTTGATTATTATATAAACGACGTACTTTACGGGCATTGCCCTTCATTACGGTGTTGCCAAGTGATACTTGGCCGTCGCCACCCATGGCTACTTGGCCATTGCGACGTGCAGAAACTATAGTAGTCACACTAATTTCCTATGGAATGCGGGCGGAACATTAGAAAACAAAAACGCCCATAAAAAGGTTCTAGTTCTCTTTATGGGCGTTTTTTTTAATATTTCAAGGTTTTGTCATATTTACCACGAGCTAACTCTCGCTTTTACCAATTCCATCCCCAGACTTGGCAACCTTCAAATCCATTGCGCTGTAATTTATGTCGCACAGGCTCAGTATCTCGTTTGCTTTCAAACGGCCCTAATACTACGCGATACCAAGACTCGCCTTTACGATTTTTCACCATGGCTTCAACACCAATAAATGCCATCCGCGCTTTGGTTTCTTCTGCGGCTTGCTTGCTTTTAAACGATGCGCATTGCATTTGATAACGACGAGTCGATTTTTTGCGCTCAGGTACATCGACTATCACTTCTTTATCTTTCAGCTCATCTATATATTGCCATTTTTCCTCTGGCATTTTAGGCAATGGCTTTTCTTGTGGCGTTTGAACTTGCGTTTGTTGGTTTTTTTCTTGTTGCTCTGGCGCTTTGGCTTTGATCGCCCACAACATATAGCCAAAACCAGACGTCACCAAAAGCGTAACTATCAACACAATAACTAGCTTTATTTTACTTTTTGGCGGCGCTTGCTCTATTTGCTTTTTGCGCGGTTGAGCGCGACCACGATTTTTATAATCCCTAGGTGCCATACAACGTTATCTAACTAAAAAGGGGAGTCATACTGTTACACGAACAACAGTAGAGGAATGGTGATCAGTATACTGAATTGTAGCGCGAGACAAACCTCGCGCTTAGATCAAAAAGTTAGAGCCTGTATACAGTATGTATATGGCCCTAATTTTAAAAGATTACTGTAAGCTTTTGATAAAGCGGTTTGACTCTTCGATTGATACATTAATATCGTCAATAATTTGCGTCACTTCACGCTGAATACCGGATAGCTCGCCTTTTAATGCACCTATCGCTTTAGCGTTAAGATTGTGTTTTAAGTACAACACATTATCATTCAACGCGGCTAAAAACGGTGCCATTTTTTGCTCTGTACGACGCATGTTTTTAATCAGCTTTTGATATTGGCGCTCGGTTTTCTTTAGCTTGTCCTGACTTTGGCGTTTTAGCTTGGCACTAGAATATTGATCTAATTCATCTTGCCATTCGTCAAATAATGCATCAGCGACATCCTCGACGCTATCAATGCGCTTAGAGACATCATCAGCCGCACTTTTGGCATCATCATAAGTTGCCTTTAGGGTGTCATACTGTTTTTCTAACTCACCGCCATCCATTTCAACCACGGAACGAAACTTGTCCAACGCGGATTGAAACTCTTGCTGTACTTCTTTTTGTGATGCTTGCGCATCTTCAATACGGTCAACCATGATCTCGCGTTTATGGATCCCAACTTTTTCCATTGCGGAATAATAAGCTGTTTGGCATGCACTTAAGCTTAAACACGCTATGACTAAACAGAAAACGTTTAACTTGATCATGTTATAGGCCCCTTATTCTTTATTGCTTTTTATCGCATCGACGATTTCTTTAGTACGCTTGTCTTGTTTTTTGCTATGGACTAAAAGTACAGCGTGAATAGCGCCAGGGATCCAAAAAAACAAAGTAAGGACCAAATTCAATAAAGCTTGAATAGGGCGACCAATAAACAATACGGCAAGTGGCGGCAACAAAATGGCCAATAAATACATCATAATCTCTATTCCTTTAAAACTAGAATTAACTCTACTTTAGCCTGAAATAGAAAGATTGAAAATGAAATAAAAAGTTATATGCGGCAAAACTGTGGTTCTAGCAGATATCTTGCGGATCAATATCGAGTAACCAACGCACTTGAGACAGGCCTTTTTGCGCTTCTATTAGCTGACACAATTGTTTTAATGCGGCGTTAAGTTGGTTACGCTGCTTACTTTCAAATACCATTAAGTAACGATATTTACCCGCGCGCTTTTCTTGTGCTGCCGGAAAAGCCGGTAATAAAATCACTTGTTGATAATGATGCTGCAAGTAAGGTTTGAGTAACTCTGTGACTTGTGCACAAAATTGTTCAACCAAAGCAGGTTGATGCGCTTCTGCTCGCAATACCGCCCAAAATTGATATGGCGGCAACATCATGGCTTGACGCTCTTGCAGTAAATAACTTAACACCGCCTCGTAATTTTGTTGGCATACGAGATTGATCACACTGTGCTCTGGGTGATGACTTTGTAATACCACTTGCCCGGGTTTATCGCCTCGCCCTGCTCGCCCTGCGACTTGCACTAACAATTGAGACATGCGCTCTATCGCTCGAAAATCAGCGCTGTATAACGCATTATCCAAATTGACGATCACGGTTAAGGTTAGATTTGGAAAATGATGGCCTTTAGCCAGCATTTGCGTGCCAATTAATAACTGATGTTCACCTTGCTTAACCTCATGCAGGGTTTGTGCTAGCTGACCTTTGCCACGGATATTGTCGCGATCGACTCTTAACGGTGGCGTTTTCTCAAAGCGTTGCTTTAAAAACGCTTCTAGTTTTTCAGTACCCACTCCCCAATCAATAATCTGCGTAGATCCGCAACTATGGCATTGCCGCGGAACAGGGGTAATTTCTCCACATTGATGGCACTGCGCTTGGCGCGGCGATTGATGATAAGTAAAGTGATGATCACAGCGCTGACACTCGTATATCCAACCACATTCATGACACATCAAGGCCGGAGCAAATCCTCTGCGGTTTAAAAAGACCAATACTTGATTTCCGGCATCTAGGTGCTTGGCCATTAAGTCCAGTACGCGTGGCGCTAAGCCATCTTGTAAAGGTTGATCTTTAATATCGAGTACGACAGGTTGTGGCGGTTGGCTTTGCTGCGCACGTTGTTGCAATTTAAGATGTAAATAGCGCCCCTGTATCGCGTTGTAATAACTCTCTAACGAGGGGGTAGCTGAGCCCAATACGATAGGTACTTGTTGCAGATGTGCGCGTTTTACCGCAACATCTCTTGCGTTATAGCGCAATGAGTCCTGCTGCTTAAAGGAGATATCATGTTCTTCATCAAGAATAATTAACCCTAAGTCTGGCATCGGCGCTAATACGGCCGAACGCGTGCCAACCACGATCCGCGCCAAACCCATTTTAGCTTTAAGCCAAGCAAGATACCGCTCTGTATCATTCAGCTCAGAATGTAAAACGACAATCTCACTATCAAAACGCTCAGCGAAACGCTGTAACGTTTGCGGGGTTAAACCTATCTCGGGGACCAAGACCAAGACTTGTTGGTTTTGTTGCAACGCCTTAGCCATAGCTTGAATGTAAACTTCTGTTTTGCCACTGCCAGTAACTCCTTGCAGCAAAATGGCCTTAAACTGATTAAGCTGCGCTGTGATACGGTTTATGGCAGCTTGCTGCTCATCTAATAAAGTTAACCCCAGATCACGATAATTAACCTGCTTGCTGATTGAGCCTTCTGGTCGCAACTCGACGCGTGAAATGGCTTGGCTTTCTTGCAATTTATTGAGCAGATCACGACTAAAGCCAGCTTGTTTAACTTCAACTAAACTAACCTGCCTTTGCCCCATCCAATCTAACAAAGCTAATTGACGTTTAGCTTGATTAGTTACCAACAACTTACCATCAACATTAGCTTGCCATTTTTCAATACTCGGTAATAACGCGGGTTCTCCAGCCTTGAGTTTTTTGGGGAGCAAATTCATATAAGCTTCGCCCGGCGGCGCCATGTAGTATTCGCCAAGCCAATGCCTTATTTGCATATTAACTGTGTCAAATAACGGGCTGTCGTCTAACACATCGCTAATAGCTTTTAACTTGGCGAGTGTCCATTCTGATTGGCTAGTTACTTCAACCACTAAACCCACTTTGTGGCCACGGGCAAACGGCACGCGCACCCGCATACCCGCCTCTAATGTGGGCTGGTTTTCATTTGGGATTAGGTAATCAAATAGACGGCGTACCGGCGTTATTAACGCGACACGGGCAATATGGTTTTGCATGGCGCGATTCTAACAGGCCAAGCCAAAGCTGGAAAATACTAATCGCCACCTAAGCTAATTTTAATATTTTATGACCTAAGCCTAGGTAACTTCATAACCACTAAAGCTGGGCTTATTCAACATAACACAACAAAGCTTAATTTTGTGGTATCGCAACACTTGCCCTTCGTACGTATTTCTGCCAATACTATGGGGGTAGCGATTTCATAAAAATACGAATAAAAACAAAAGGTCAACCATGTTTGCTCAATATCCGCGTTGGTTTAAACGTTGCGTTTTGCTGTCAGTATTAAGCCTAACTTGTGTAACGAGTTTGCAAGCTGCCAATGTTCCACAAGGGGTTAAGCTTGCCGCAAAACAAGAATTGGTCAGAGGAATTGGCTCGGAAGTGCCTTCTCTCGATCCTCATAAAAGTGAGGCAATGAACGCCTCAGCTGTGATCCGCGACTTAATAGAAGGCCTAACCTCTGAAGATGAAAATGGTCAATTGATCCCCGCTGTTGCCAGTCATTGGCAAACCGACGACAACCGCACTTTTATTTTTCATTTACGTAAAGATGCTGTGTGGTCGAATGGCGATCCTGTCACCGCAGATGACTTTGTTTACAGCTGGCGACGCTTAGCTGATCCCAATACCGCATCACCTTATGGTTGGTATTTAGAAATGACCACACTAAAAAACGCCGCTGAAGTTTTAAAAGGTGATAAAAAACCTGAAACATTAGGGATCACCGCACTAGATAAACACACGCTAAAATTCGAGCTCAACGAATCTTTGCCGTATTTTCCCAAAATGCTGGTCCACACCTCAGTCAAGCCAGTGCATCAAGCCACCCTTGAAAAATTTGGCGACAAATGGACCCGCCCTGGTAATTATGTGGGTAACGGCGCATTTTTACTTAAAGAGTGGATCGTCAATGAACGCATGGTCTTGGTAAAAAATCCTAAATACATGGATGCCGATAAAGTTATTTTAGACAAAGTCGTGTATTTACCTATCGAAAACCAAGTCGCGGAAATGAATCGCTTTTTAAGCGGTGAAATTGATATTACTTACGAGTTGCCCAACGAACATTACACCCGCTTAGCCCGAGACTTTAAAGAAAGCGTAACGATAACCCCTATGCTTTGTTCCTATTATTATGGGGTACGAGTCGACAACCCACCATTTGACGACGTGCGCATTCGCAAAGCTTTATCTTATGCGCTCGACAGGGATATTATCGCCCAATATATCGTGCGTAAAGGTGTCGATCCGGCCTACTATTTTACCCCAGACAAAACCGCTGGCATGGCTGCCGATTTACCAGAGTATGCAACTTGGAGCCAAGAAAAACGCAACCAAGAAGCCAAGCGTTTGTTAAAGGAAGCCGGTTATGACAAAAACAATCCATTAAAGTTTGAACTCTTGTACAACACCAGTGAAAACCACAAAAAAATTGCCACCGCCGTGCGCCAATTATGGAAGCAAACCTTAGGTGTGCATGTGTCGCTAATTAATGAAGAGTGGAAAACCTTTTTAGACACCCGACGTTTTGGCGTTTACCAATTAACTCGCTCAGGTTGGTGTGGCGATTACAACGAGCCTTCCACTTTTTTAACCTTGTTGATGTCGAACAATTCATCCAACGATATGCGCTATAAAAGTCAGCGTTATGATGATGTTGTTAATCGAGCATTGCAATCCACTACCGAGCAAGAGCGCAGCTTAGCCTATAAAGAAGCGGAAGCGATACTAGCCGAAGACATGCCTATCATCCCTTTATATCACTATGTTAATGCAAGGCTCGTCAAACCACGAGTCGGCGGCTACCCAATGAATAATGCGTTGGATATAGCTCCCAGTAAAAGCATGTACATTAAACAAATGTAAGCCAAGCGACGAAGAATAACAGCCATGTTTAAATTTATTATTAAGCGATTACTAGAAGCCATACCCACTTTGTTGATTTTGGTCACCGCGACCTTTTTTATGATGCGAATGGCACCGGGCAACCCGTTTACCAGTGAACGCAGTTTACCGCCGCAAATCATTGAAAAAATCGAAGCAAAATACGGCTTTGATAAACCCATAGTCGAGCAGTACTTTTCATACCTTGGCAATATCCTGCAAGGCGACTTTGGCCCGTCGTTTAAGTACAAAGATTACTCAGTTAATGAATTAATCGAACAAGCCTTGCCCGTGTCAGCCACTATTGGCTTATTGGCATTTTTGTTTACCACTGTGGTTGGGGTTGGTGTTGGCACATTAGCCGCGCTCAAACAAAATACTTGGTTGGATTACACTATGATGTCCACCGCCATGCTGGGCGTGATCATGCCATCATTTGTTTTGGCGCCTGTATTGATTTTTGTCTTTGCTATTCAGCTGGGGTGGTTTCCGGCTGGTGGCTGGCAAGGCGGCAGTTGGCAATTTATTATTTTGCCCATGCTGAGTATGTCTTTACTCTATATTGCCTCGTTTGCCCGCATTACGCGTGGCTCGATGATAGAAACCTTAAATAGCAACTTTATTCGCACCGCCCTTGCCAAAGGTTTACCTTACCGAACCATTGTATTGCGCCATGCGTTACGCCCCGCCATGTTGCCAGTGCTTTCCTATATGGGGCCTGCTTTTGTCGGTATTATTACCGGTTCCGTGGTGATTGAAACCATTTTTGGTTTACCCGGCCTTGGAAAGCTATTTGTTAATGGCGCGCTTAACCGCGATTATTCTCTGGTATTAGGACTAACCATTCTAATTGGTTTTTTAACCATCACCTTCAACGCCATCGTCGATATTTTGCTAGCCGCCATCGACCCTAAAATCCGCTACGAATAGGAAGACGATCATGCTAACTCAACAAAAAAATAGCCAAGCGGTTGAAAATTTTAGTCAGCAATTACAAGTGAGTGGACGCAGTTTATGGCAAGACGTGTGGCTGCGTTTTAAACGTAACCGCGCTGCTATGATCAGCGCCTACATTTTAGGATTTATTATTTTTGCTGTGTTGTTTGGCCCTTTGTTTGGCGCCCACGGTTTTGATGTGGCCGACTGGCCCAATATTCACACCGGTCCAAGCTGGGAAAATGGCCATTATTTAGGCACAGACTCACTAGGCCGCGACTTATACATGCGAGTACTGATCGGCGGGCGTATTTCGATTCTTGTTGGTATTTTAGGTGCATTAGTTGCTGTACTAATTGGCACCTTATACGGCGCTACTTCAGGTTTTATTGGCGGCAATACTGACCGCGTTATGATGCGTGTACTGGAAATACTCGCCTCTATGCCGTTTATGTTTTTAGTTATCCTGCTAGTCACCTTTTTTGGTCGCAATATTTTTTTGATTTTCGTGGCGATTGGTTGTGTATCTTGGCTAGATGTGGCGCGTATTGTTCGCGGGCAAACGTTAAGTTTAAAAGGCAAAGCCTTCATTGAAGCCGCCCAAGTTTGCGGTGTTAGCAACTGGCATATTATTACCCGCCACATTGTGCCTAATGTTTTAGGGGTTGTCGTGGTATACGCTACGTTACTGGTACCCGGCATGATCTTATTTGAGAGCTTTTTAAGTTTCTTAGGTCTAGGAGTGCAAGAGCCAATGACATCTTGGGGCGCACTATTGCAAGAAGGCGCACAAACCATGGAGGTCGCGATATGGCAATTACTTGTGCCAGCCGGATTTATGGTGGCCACTCTGTTCTGTTTTAACTATCTAGGCGACGGGTTACGTGACGCCTTAGATCCAAAGCAAAAGCACTAGGCTAAGGAGCTAATTATGTCACTGCTCGACGTTAACGATCTGCAAGTTAAATTCACGACGCCAGAAGGTATAGTAACCGCCGTTAATAAACTCAGCTACAAGGTTAATCAAGGCGAAACCTTAGGCATTGTTGGCGAATCAGGATCAGGTAAAAGCCAATCTGTTTTTGCCCTGATGGGGTTACAAGCGCCCAATGCCATTATTCAAGGTTCGGCGCGCTTTGAACAACAAGAGTTGCTTAATCTACCTGAGCAACAATTAAATCAGATCCGCGCTAAACAAATATCCATGATCTTTCAAGATCCCATGACCTCGCTCAACCCGTACATGAAAGTCGGCGAGCAATTAATGGAAGTCTTGCGTCTGCACAAGGGGTTAAGCAAACAACAAGCCTATGCTGAATCGCTAGCCATGCTAGATGCGGTAAAAATTCCTAAAGCACAGCAACGCATGACTATGTATCCTCATGAGTTTTCTGGCGGTATGTGTCAACGCGTTATGATTGCCATGGCATTATTGTGTAAGCCTAAGTTGTTAATAGCGGATGAACCCAGCACAGCACTAGACGTGACAGTACAAGCGCAAATAATGCAGTTGTTAAAAGAGCTGCAAAAGGAATTTAATACCGCTGTTATCATGATCACCCATGACTTGGGGGTTGTAGCTGGTATTTGTGACAATGTACTGGTGATGCATAATGGCGAAAAACAAGAATATGGCAGCGCTGAAAACATATTTTATCGCCCCCAACACCCTTACACCAAAAGCTTGCTACAGGCGATCCCTAGGCTAGACAAAAACCAGCATACATTATCCACAGTCTCTGATGCGGCTACCAACACAGAGCAAGAGCCTGTTGTCAGTGCTAAAAAAGAAAAAAGCACAAGCGACACTCAACAAGCCATTCTCGATGTGCAAGATATTAAAGTGCATTTTGCAATCACCCAGAAAAACGCTTGGCCTTGGTCAAAGCCCGAAATATTAAAAGCGGTTGATGGTATTTCGTTTCAGGTTTACCCAGGAGAAACTTTAGGTATTGTTGGTGAATCCGGCAGTGGTAAATCAACATTAGCACGCGCGATCATTGGCCTAGTTAAGCCAACTGCGGGCAAAGTTATTTGGCAAGGAAAGGATTTAAGCCAATTAGATAAACAGGCTTGGCAACACGAGCGCAGCAATATTCAAATGATCTTTCAAGATCCGTTAGGCTCGTTAAATCCACGTATGACTGTCGGTGATATTGTCGCTGAACCCTTAAAAACTCACTTTCCTGAGCTATCGAAAACTGAGCGCAAACAACAAGTACAAGCCATCATGACAAAAGTCGGCTTGTCGCCGAATTTAATCAATCGCTATCCGCATGAGTTTTCAGGCGGGCAATGCCAACGCATTGGTATCGCCCGCGCTTTAATTTTAAAACCTAAACTGATTATTTGCGATGAACCCGTGTCGGCACTGGATGTGTCAATCCAAGCTCAGGTGATCAACTTATTACAAGAGTTACAGCAAGAACTCGGTTTAAGCCTGATCTTTATTGCGCATGATCTCGCCGTAGTTAAGCACATCTCGGATCGCGTCCTTGTGATGTATAAAGGCAATAAAATGGAAATGGAATCAGCGGATACCCTGTACGACAACCCGCAGCATCCTTACACACAAGCCTTGTTATCTGCAGTGCCAATTCCCGATCCTCAGATTGAAAGAAACAAAACCGTACAAGAATATTCAGAATAAAAAGGAAACAAGAATAATGAAGACTAAACTCAAAGTCCTTAGCCTTGTGATTAGCGCGGCATTATTAAATGCGTGCGGTACAACAAGTGACGCATCGGCAACCAAAGTTGGATCTAGTGCGCCACAGGCCAAAGCTGAATCAACCCAACCAAAGGTTAAACCTGTAGATGAAAAATACATTTGGGATCTAACCGATTTATACCCATCAGCCCAAGCTTGGCAAGACGCACATACCACAACGAAACAAGCCGTAGAAAAGCTAAAAGACTTACAGGGCACATTAGGCAAAAGTGCGCAAAGCTTAGCCGCAGCAAGTGAGCAAATATCATCCGTATACAAAGATGCGGTGCGCTTGTTGGTTTACGCCACTTTAAAGGCCGATGAAAATTTAAAAATTGCTGAAAATGAAGAGCGCCGACAACTCGCTAAAGCCTTGCTCAGTGATCTGGGCTCGGCCGTAAGTTGGTATAACCCTGAGGTGTTAGCAATAGGTGAAACTAAGATCCGTCGATACTTAAAGCAAGAGCCTAAGCTAGCGGTTCACAAACACGCGTTAGAAAACATTCTGCGCAATGCGCCACATACCTTAAGTGAAGAAGTCGAAGCCGTACTCGCAAAAACCAGCAAATTAACTAGTGCGCCAAATTCGATTTACTCAGTATTCGCTAACGCCAACATTCCTTGGCCAGAAATCACCCTCAGCACTGGTGAAACTCAATTACTCAATCAAGCTGGCTATTCAAAACTGCGTCAAGCTCCCTCACGTGAAGACAGACAAAAAGTCTTCGACACGTTTTGGGGAAAATGGAAAGAATATGAAGCAACGTTAGGCGGCGTACTGAATACTCACGTACAAGGTTTAGTTTTTAAAACTCAAGTACGTAACCACGATACGTCAGTGAGCCGCGCTTTGTTCGACGATGCTATGCCTGAAACTGTGTATCGCACCTTGATCAAAGAGGTTAACGATGCGCTACCCACGCTACATCGTTATTTTAAATTGCGTAAGCAAATGCTAAATATTGAAGATGATTTACGTTACTTTGATATTTACCCACCATTAGTGCAATTGGATAAAACCTATAGCATTGAAGATTCTATCGCGATTACACGCCGTGCATTATTGCCATTAGGTCAAGAGTATTTAGATGCATACGATAAAGGCGTAGAAGGGCGCTGGATGCATGTTTACCCACAAGAAGGCAAACGCTCTGGCGCATACATGTTTGGTGCTGCGTATGATGTCCACCCTTATGTATTGTTAAATCATAACGACGACTACAACAGTGCCTCGACCTTCGCTCATGAATATGGCCATGCTGTACACTCAGTACTAAGTAATAAGACTCAACCTTGGGAAACGGCTGATTACGCAACCTTTATTGCCGAAACCGCATCTATCATGAATGAGATGTTACTTGAAGATATGGTAATCAAAGAAGCCAAAACAGACCAAGAAAAACTCTACTATTTAGGTATTGGTTTAGAAGCGCTGCGCGGTACTTTCTTCCGTCAAACCATGTTTGCCGAATTCGAGCTCAAAATTAATGATGCCGCGGAAGCTGGCGAAATATTAACGGGCGCTAAATTATCCGAAATCTATTTAGATCTATTAAAACGTTACCATGGTCATGATCAAGGCGTAATGAAAATTGATGAAGCTTATGCCATGGAATGGGCATACATACCGCACTTTTACTATGATTTTTATGTATTCCAATATGCAACATCCATTGCTGCAGCGGCCGGCTTAGCAGAGAAAATAGGTAAAGGCGACACCCAAGCACGCGACGCTTTTATCAACATGCTCAAAGCGGGTGGCTCAGACTACCCGTATAATCTTATGAAACAAGCTGGGGTTGATATGGCCACAGCGGCACCATATCGAGCGTTAGTGACACGAATGAACAATATAATGGATAAAATGGAAGCGATTCCAGCCAAGCAGTAAAACAACACTTTCCCGCAATTTATACAAAGGCTACCTTACTTAAGGTGGCCTTTTTGTTTTAATCTGAAGATAAACATAACTTATCAAGCTGCGAAAACTAAAAGATATACTGAGCTCGTAAGCGCCATTCTTGTCCATCTTCTTTAGGTTGTTGCCTTTGCTCGGCCGCCATATAACTCAGCATTAAAGCCGCTTGCGGATTAATATACCCGATCTTCCGCACTTAATTATAGATACAGGATATTTTGTGTGGTTGCGGCCCTAAATTTTTAAGTAGATCTGTTTGTTCGATAAGCTTATCCTGTTTTACGCGCACGACAAATGCCACCGCATAGCAGTGTATTTTTCTTCAAGTGATGGCTAGCTCAGTTGATATATATCTAAAGCTTCTTTGCCAAATAAGCGAATGATTTTCTCTTCTCTTTCACTGATATTCGCGACCCCAATGCCTTGTGTTCCTAAATCAACATAACTTATCCCTCGCAGCATTTGAAAGACCCAGCGTAATGTAGGCGATTGCGTGGGGTGCCCTAACTGATTGGGCAAGGTTTCGTCTTCTTTTGTTAATCTCGCTCTCAATTCGTATTGACCTAAGTTGTAAACCAGCAACGATAAACTCATGACCATCAGTAATGCGTCTATCCGTTGTGGGTTTTGCAGGTAAATGCGATTGCTTTGAAAGGATTTGTCTTTCATGAACCTGAAACCATTTTCAACTTGAGATTGTTGCTTGTATTCCTTAAGCATTTGCGCGGGTGTTAAACTCGTTTTATTTGTGGCTAAGACGAATCGACCAAGTGGGTGCTTCGCTTGGGCTATGGCTTCTGCGTTTTCTACAATGTCTGCTATGACCCGGTAACCTTTGAGTTTTTTATCTTCTGGCTTCGGTCTTCCTCGTTTTTCGTATCCCCATTGAGCCTCTATTTCGCGTTCAACAACTTGGTGATACTTCGCTTTTTTAGCGGTATTTTTAAGTGCCTGTCTCGCGTCATGCTCACACGCATACAATGTCCCTGATACTTTTTTCAATGCGCGAGTTAATGCTTGATGTGCGTTATCGATTTTCTTTTCCAATGTTTTCAGTTGGCGAGCTTTACCTTGCTCAGAGCTGTATAGCACCCAGTTTTCATTCGGGCTGTCTTTGTCTTCATCGTTAATTTTGGCGTAACGATAACCGTTATCTAATTCGCACCATTCAAAAGCATCATCGCTTTTCGCACTATTTTGCTTAACTATGTTTAAGGTGGCTGGCACGCGTGTCAGCCAATTCACGTTGGCATTTTGAAGCTTATTCGTGTTGTACAGCGCTGAATCAGCTACCCATAACATGTCTTCGCTATTATTGAGTTCTTCAATGAAGTTACGCATATAAGCAATGCTGTCATGAAATATCGTTTTGTCTGCTGCATTACCGTCATAACTTTCATAATAAATCGGAAGTCCTGCTGGGCCGTTGGTAATGAGATTAACAACCACTTGTTTCAAGTCGGGGCGATGGTCTTTGGAATACCCTTGTTTAGGTATTGGGGCATGCTTCCAATCACCATTGTATTCACCGAATAAGGCTAAGCTGGTGCTATCTAAATGATGGCTGGTGCTTAATAAGCCATGCTCTTGAATAATTTCAAAAGCTAACTGACTAAATAAACGTGTCGTCCCGTGTTGATTCAGTTTATCAAGACATCGACCCAGCGCATCCTCATTCATATCATCGGCACAAAGCCCTGGCGCTATCAATGCCTCTATCGGTTTGTCTTTAAAAAAGTCTGGGGTCATATACAAAGTCGCATTGGTGAACCCAAGACCATTCAGGATTAGCGCGCAGATCCGCTGCCCATACGTAGACTTGGTTCGTTTATCCAATTTAATCGGCAGCATCAGGTCAATTCGCTGTGCAATTTTGTACTTTTTCAATAACGCAGCGACTAAACCAAGGTGATCCATAGATTGAATAGAGACTTGTTTGATTTGGGGCATTAATGGATCTGATAAATATAATGACAAGGATATTGTTATCTTAGCGAAGCTGTTTGAAATACTGTGTGATCTGTAGCGTGAATAAGGGTGATCTTTTACTTCAATGCTTGTGATCTATTTCGCACAATAAAGTGACTTGCTAAATTTTCAACATTTGAGATTAAAGTACGGAAGATGGGATATACCAATTGAGCCCAAGCGTATAGACACTCGCATCGACTGACTTACCAATGTTGACATGATTGAAGTTGCCATCCCCCTGCTCAGCTCGCATTGTTACCTGTAACACTCCGAATGCGGCATTGGTTTTTACTCGCCTAAATTTACCCTCGCGATATGGCCTTGAGGTTTGCCCATCTAAAAAGTAACCAGCCTCAACATACCAACCATTAGTATCTGTTTGCGTATCGTCTTCATAGCTTGCAACAAAATATTCAGATTGCAGATGAAGTGCTGAATAGCCATAAGCGAATTCAATGTTAGCTAAATCTTTTTCGCCAGTTAAGCCTAACCCAGAACCCAAATGATAATAATGGCTAGGTTCAACAAAGTAGGAGTAAGTTATACGTCCAATAGCTGCATTCCCTTTAAAATCATTTTTATCATAGAAACCAAGCCAATAATTAATCTTATCACCCAACTTAGCTTGATAAGTGACACCTTCCATCCGCCCATATTTATGATAATTAGCCACTCCTCCACGCTCAGTAAAAGACAGTGACGTATTGCCAGAAGCCCAGTTTAAACCGAAATGAGTTTTTTGCCGCCCGAGGATTAATTGACTTCCATTATCAAAACCGGAATAAGTAGCAACTAGATCTACAATACCATCGGCATCAAATGTTTCTGCTCTTAAATCAAAACGAGCCAGATAACCCCAATCATTTTTATCTCCATAAACACTTAACCAGACGCGGCGATAATTGGTTTCATTTATTACTTTTTTACCATTTAGCTGGGTACTGTCGTGATCAATTTGCACACGCCCTTTAACGTTAAACCAATCAGCGGCAAAAGAGTGACTTGAACAAAGTGTAAAACAAACAAGCAAAAATACATTAATAGATAAGTTCATAATCCGGTAAAAGCTTATACTGAAAGTGACAATCTAAATAATCAAATATCGTTCCAACGACAAATGCTTAATTTTCTTACTTAATTATTAAATTTGAATTAATTGTCTATGAAACCTACACAAAAAGTAGTTGCGCAAAATCAATATCGCTATTAATAATATAAATCTATTTGTGATTAATTGAGTTGCAATAGCAATATGATGAGAGACTTTTATGCTGAAAACCTTGCGCAAGTCAATCAAACAAACAGTGTGACCACTGCGCACGATATATTTAATGAAAAAGGCGTTATGGTTGTCTCTAGTGGTACATTACTAACATCTCAAACAGCCCAACGTATAGCCAAACACAAGCTAGCCCTTCCGCTTGAACATGCGATCCAACTCGATCGTTCGTGTAATGTCGAACAAGATATCCTGTTACTTCCTGAGCATCCAGAGGTACAAAAGCTACTAGAGAATGGAGTAGGCTTAGGGCTATTTCAAGCCGCAGCTAAGCAATTAAACTACTATCCGTTACTAAAACAAAAGCTCACAGTATTAAAGCAACAGTATCCCAAAATCTATAAAAAATCGGTTATGGGTGCTTACATAGCTTTACTGTTAGGCCAAGAACAAACTATTCCAAGTGAAACACTGCGCCTGATATTTTTAGCTGCTATAGCTAGGGATCTTGGTGTTCTGCATATCGACCCTAATATAGTCAACAAACAAGGCGTATTAACAAATGAAGAAAAAAAGCAACTAGAAGGTCATGTCGCAATTGGTTACCATTTTTTGAAACTGTTACCAGGGTTACCACCGAGAGTAGCTAGAGCGGTATTAGAGCATCACGAACGTACTGATGGCTTTGGCTATCCTAAATACAAAGCCCAGAATGAACTATGCCGAGAAGGCCAAATAGTGGCTTTTGCTGATAGCTTTATTGGTATTTTTTATAAATATGTATTTGGCTTGCGATACTCAGTGCAAGCGATAGCATCTATATTACAAATCAATGCGGGGATCCACGATCAACGCAATACTGATTCAGCCTTACGTTTACTCAACAAATTTATCCAACCACTACAACTACGGCATAGTAAACATGAACTTTGCGTGATCCGCGATCAAATCACTCAGCGCATGCGTCATTTAAATGAATGGTATAAACGAGCATTACAATTAAATAATAATATTCAGCAACAGTGTAATAACTTTCATACTAAGCGCACGAATAGCTTGTTTGAGCGCATAAATGAAACCTTAACGCGCTCAGGGATCAATGACCAAAGATACGTAAATTGGCTTCATAGCATAAAAGAAGATCAATTGACTAAAGAAGACAGTATAGAAATTGAACAATATGCCCTGATGCTTAACGAAGGCTCTTGGCAGTTGAACCATCTAAATATGGCGCTATCGATGACCATCCAAACCTTGGAAATCAACAAAAAGGAATTTGCGGAAGACTTGGCTATGTTCGAGGTGTTAGAGACGCTTGTGAAACACTTTAACGAGGATTTGCTTTAGAAACTAAGCGTTTTTACCAACGCTTGCAAGCATAAATGCTCGCCTACTAGTTTTGATTGGCTAAAACGCAAAAAGCCCTTAGCTAACGCTAAGGGCTTCTTTTGGAATAAGAGCCTGACAGTGTGCTACTCTCACATGGGACCTCCCACACTACCATCGCCGCAATTGCGTTTCACTTCTGAGTTCGAGATGGAGTCAGGTGGTTCCGCAATGCTATCGCCGTCAGGCATAAACTGTTATGTATTCAACTCTTGAGTTAAATACCAATTAGGCTTGTAATAAGTTCGTTCTTTATAGTTCGTTTAGTATTTATTAATAGGGTCTTTAGTGTCATTTCTCACACGACCTCCATGGATGGAGGAAGTGCAATGTAATTGTCTGGAACAATTACTGCCAAAGCCACTTCGGCGTTGTATGGTTAAGCCTCACGGGCAATTAGTACAGGTTAGCTCAAAGCCTCACAACTCTTACACACCCTGCCTATCAACGTTGTAGTCTCCAACAACCCTTTAGGGACTTAAAGTCCAGTGAGAACTCATCTCGAGGCTCGCTTCCCGCTTAGATGCTTTCAGCGGTTATCGATTCCGAACATAGCTACCCGGCAGTGCACTTGGCAATACAACCGGAACACCAGAGGTTCGTCCACTCCGGTCCTCTCGTACTAGGAGCAGCCCCTCTCAATTCTCAAACGCCCACGGCAGATAGGGACCGAACTGTCTCACGACGTTCTAAACCCAGCTCGCGTACCACTTTAAATGGCGAACAGCCATACCCTTGGGACCGACTTCAGCCCCAGGATGTGATGAGCCGACATCGAGGTGCCAAACACCGCCGTCGATATGAACTCTTGGGCGGTATCAGCCTGTTATCCCCGGAGTACCTTTTATCCGTTGAGCGATGGCCCTTCCATTCAGAACCACCGGATCACTATGACCTGCTTTCGCACCTGCTCGACGTGTCTGTCTCGCAGTTAAGCTGACTTCTGCCATTGCACTAACCGTACGATGTCCGACCGTACTTAGTCAACCTTCGTGCTCCTCCGTTACTATTTGGGAGGAGACCGCCCCAGTCAAACTACCCACCAGGCAGTGTCCCTATTCCCGATTCAGGGAACGAGGTTAGAACATCAAACATACAAGGGTGGTATTTCAAGGATGGCTCCACAATATCTGGCGACACTGCTTCAAAGCCTCCCACCTATCCTACACATGTAGGCTCAATGTTCACTGCCAAGCTGTAGTAAAGGTTCACGGGGTCTTTCCGTCTAGCCGCGGGTACACAGCATCTTCACTGCGATTTCAATTTCACTGAGTCTCGGGTGGAGACAGCGTGGCCATGATTACACCATTCGTGCAGGTCGGAACTTACCCGACAAGGAATTTCGCTACCTTAGGACCGTTATAGTTACGGCCGCCGTTTACCGGGGCTTCGATCAAGAGCTTCTCCGAAGATAACCCCATCAATTAACCTTCCGGCACCGGGCAGGTGTCACACCGTATACGTCATCTTGCGATTTTGCACAGTGCTGTGTTTTTAATAAACAGTTCCAGCCACCTGGTCACTGCGACTGTCGTTCGCTTACACCGCAAGGGCTTAACAAACAACAGCGTACCTTCTCCCGAAGTTACGGTACTATTTTGCCTAGTTCCTTCACCCGAGTTCTCTCAAGCGCCTTAGTATTCTCTACCTGACCACCTGTGTCGGTTTGGAGTACGGTTCGAATATATCTGAAGCTTAGCGGATTTTCCTGGAAGCATGGCATCATTCACTTCAACTCCGTAGAGTCTCGTCTCGTATCTCAGCCTTAGAAAACCGGATTTGCCTAGTTTTCCAGCCTACATACTTTCACGTGGACTACCAACGCCACGATGAATTAGCCTTCTCCGTCCCCACATCGCAATATATTCAAGCACGGGAATATTAACCCGTTTCCCATCGACTACGCCATTCGGCCTCGCCTTAGGGGCCGGCTTACCCTACCCTGATTAGCATGGGATAGGAAACCTTGGTCTTTCGGCGTGGAGGTTTTTCACCCCCATTATCGTTACTCATGTCAGCATTCGCACTTCTGATACCTCCAGCAAGCTTTACAACTCACCTTCAACAGCTTACAGAACGCTCCCCTACCCCACATGCAAAGCATGTAGCCGCAGCTTCGGTGCATAGTTTAGCCCCGTTACATCTTCCGCGCAGACCGACTCGACCAGTGAGCTATTACGCTTTCTTTAAAGGGTGGCTGCTTCTAAGCCAACCTCCTGGCTGTCTATGCCTTTCCACATCGTTTCCCACTTAACTATGACTTTGGGACCTTAGCTGGCGGTCTGGGTTGTTGCCCTCTTCACGGCGGACGTTAGCACCCGTCGTGTGTCTCCCGGATAGTACTCATTGGTATTCGGAGTTTGCAAAGGGTTGGTAAGTCGGGATGACCCCCTAGCCTTAACAGTGCTCTACCCCCAATGGTATTCGTCCGAGGCTCTACCTAAATAGATTTCGGGGAGAACCAGCTATCTCCCGGCTTGATTAGCCTTTCACTCCGACCCACAGGTCATCCCCTAACTTTTCAACGTTAGTGGGTTCGGTCCTCCAGTTGATGTTACTCAACCTTCAACCTGCCCATGGGTAGATCGCCGGGTTTCGGGTCTATACCCAGCAACTCAACGCGCAGTTAACACTCGCTTTCGCTACGGCTCCCCTAAACGGTTAACCTTGCTACTGAATATAAGTCGCTGACCCATTATACAAAAGGTACGCAGTCACAACACGAAGTTGCTCCCACTGCTTGTACGTACACGGTTTCAGGTTCTATTTCACTCCCCTCACAGGGGTTCTTTTCGCCTTTCCCTCACGGTACTGGTTCACTATCGGTCAGTTAGGAGTATTTAGCCTTGGAGGATGGTCCCCCCATCTTCAGTCAAGATATCACGTGTCCCGACCTACTTAATATGGATATTACACTTTTTCGCATACAGGACTATCACCTACTATGGTCAAACTTTCCAGAATGTTCTGCTGAAGTGTAATATCTCGGCTGAACCCCGTTCGCTCGCCGCTACTAAGGGTATCTCAATTGATTTCTTTTCCTCCGGGTACTTAGATGTTTCAGTTCTCCGGGTTCGCCTCTTACACCTATGTATTCAGTGCAAGATACTCCTAAGAGTGGGTTGCCCCATTCGGAAATCCTGGACTCAACGCGTTTTATCAACTCGTCCAGGCTTATCGCAGATTAACACGTCCTTCATCGCCTCTAACTGCCAAGGCATCCACCGTGTACGCTTAGTCACTTAACCATACAACCCGAAATAACCTTTCGATTATTCAAATCGTATAAATCAAAATGACACTTTCACGCGCCTATTAAATTTTGAATACTAAATTCACTATATGGATGAACTTATTACTTTTGCCTAATTGTTAAAGAACATTTGGTTGCCTACAAGGATGTAGGTATATCGAATTCGTCAGGAACGAAATTCGATGAGAAACCAAACTGATTAACTCAATTTAGATGAGTCAATGATTTGGTCTCTAACCACTTTGGTAACTGCTTATCTGTGTGAACACTCAGTAAATTTCAAGTCTTAGGTAAGGAGGTGATCCAGCCCCAGGTTCCCCTAGGGCTACCTTGTTACGACTTCACCCCAGTCATGAACCACACCGTGGTGAACGCCCATTATTAAGCTATCCACTTCTGGTGCAGCCCACTCCCATGGTGTGACGGGCGGTGTGTACAAGGCCCGGGAACGTATTCACCGCAGCATTCTGATCTGCGATTACTAGCGATTCCGACTTCATGGGGTCGAGTTGCAGACCCCAATCCGGACTACGAACGGCTTTAAGGGATTCGCTAACCATCGCTGGCTCGCCGCCCTCTGTACCGTCCATTGTAGCACGTGTGTAGCCCATCCCGTAAGGGCCATGATGACTTGACGTCGTCCCCACCTTCCTCCGGTTTGTCACCGGCAGTCTCCTTAGAGTTCCCGACCTAATCGCTGGCAACTAAGGATAAGGGTTGCGCTCGTTGCGGGACTTAACCCAACATTTCACAACACGAGCTGACGACAGCCATGCAGCACCTGTCTCTACGCTCCCGAAGGCACAAAAGCATCTCTGCTAATTTCGTAGGATGTCAAGGGATGGTAAGGTTCTTCGCGTTGCATCGAATTAAACCACATGCTCCACCGCTTGTGCGGGCCCCCGTCAATTCATTTGAGTTTTAATCTTGCGACCGTACTCCCCAGGCGGTCTACTTAGTGCGTTAGCTGCGCCACTCACGTTTCAAGAACACAAACAGCTAGTAGACATCGTTTACGGCGTGGACTACCAGGGTATCTAATCCTGTTCGCTACCCACGCTTTCGAACCTCAGCGTCAGTCACTGTCCAGGGGGCCGCCTTCGCCACTGGTATTCCTTCAGATCTCTACGCATTTCACCGCTACACCTGAAATTCTACCCCCCTCTACAGGACTCTAGCCAGACAGTTTTGAATGCACGGCCGAGGTTAAGCCCCGGTTTTTCACATCCAACTTATCTAGCCGCCTACGCTCGCTTTACGCCCAGTAATTCCGATTAACGCTCGCACCCTCCGTATTACCGCGGCTGCTGGCACGGAGTTAGCCGGTGCTTCTTCTGTTGCTAACGTCACATCATACGGGTATTAACCGCACAACTTTCCTCACAACTGAAAGTGCTTTACAACCCTAAGGCCTTCTTCACACACGCGGCATGGCTGCATCAGGGTTTCCCCCATTGTGCAATATTCCCCACTGCTGCCTCCCGTAGGAGTCTGGACCGTGTCTCAGTTCCAGTGTGGCTGATCATCCTCTCAGACCAGCTAGGGATCGTCGCCTTGGTGAGCCATTACCTCACCAACAAGCTAATCCCACTTGGGTTGATCTAAAGGCGAGAGCTAAAAGCCCCCTTTAATCCGAAGATACTATGCAGTATTAGCCATCGTTTCCAATGGTTATCCTCCACCTCAAGGCACATCCCCAAGCATTACTCACCCGTCCGCCGCTCGTCATCTTCTAGCAAGCTAGAAATGTTACCGCTCGACTTGCATGTGTTAGGCCTGCCGCCAGCGTTCAATCTGAGCCATGATCAAACTCTTCAAAAAAGTAAATCTGGGTCTCAATGAATTCTGATTTTTTACTCAACAACCAAAGTCGTTGAAGCAAGTTTTAAGACTGTATAAGTCACTCATTCTTCATCAAGTAATTTTTTATACCTGAATATTTACGAGTGCCCACACAGATAAGTAAGCTACCAAATTGTTAAAGAACTGCACTTTTTAAGTGCTTCCTTCAAGGCCAGTGCCCTGAAGTGAGGCGCGCATTCTACGCTAAACCTCTTTGATGTCAACAACAGTTTTAAACTTTTTTGACATTTTTTTGTGAAGCTCGATTATTAAAAATCATGTGCTTGCACTTATACGCAAAAAGCCCTTAGCTAACGCTAAGGGCTTCTTTTGGAATAAGAGCCTGACAGTGTGCTACTCTCACATGGGACCTCCCACACTACCATCGCCGCAATTGCGTTTCACTTCTGAGTTCGAGATGGAGTCAGGTGGTTCCGCAATGCTATCGCCGTCAGGCATAAACTGTTATGTATTCAACTCTTGAGTTAAATACCAATTAGGCTTGTAATAAGTTCGTTCTTTATAGTTCGTTTAGTATTTATTAATAGGGTCTTTAGTGTCATTTCTCACACGACCTCCATGGATGGAGGAAGTGCAATGTAATTGTCTGGAACAATTACTGCCAAAGCCACTTCGGCGTTGTATGGTTAAGCCTCACGGGCAATTAGTACAGGTTAGCTCAAAGCCTCACAACTCTTACACACCCTGCCTATCAACGTTGTAGTCTCCAACAACCCTTTAGGGACTTAAAGTCCAGTGAGAACTCATCTCGAGGCTCGCTTCCCGCTTAGATGCTTTCAGCGGTTATCGATTCCGAACATAGCTACCCGGCAGTGCACTTGGCAATACAACCGGAACACCAGAGGTTCGTCCACTCCGGTCCTCTCGTACTAGGAGCAGCCCCTCTCAATTCTCAAACGCCCACGGCAGATAGGGACCGAACTGTCTCACGACGTTCTAAACCCAGCTCGCGTACCACTTTAAATGGCGAACAGCCATACCCTTGGGACCGACTTCAGCCCCAGGATGTGATGAGCCGACATCGAGGTGCCAAACACCGCCGTCGATATGAACTCTTGGGCGGTATCAGCCTGTTATCCCCGGAGTACCTTTTATCCGTTGAGCGATGGCCCTTCCATTCAGAACCACCGGATCACTATGACCTGCTTTCGCACCTGCTCGACGTGTCTGTCTCGCAGTTAAGCTGACTTCTGCCATTGCACTAACCGTACGATGTCCGACCGTACTTAGTCAACCTTCGTGCTCCTCCGTTACTATTTGGGAGGAGACCGCCCCAGTCAAACTACCCACCAGGCAGTGTCCCTATTCCCGATTCAGGGAACGAGGTTAGAACATCAAACATACAAGGGTGGTATTTCAAGGATGGCTCCACAATATCTGGCGACACTGCTTCAAAGCCTCCCACCTATCCTACACATGTAGGCTCAATGTTCACTGCCAAGCTGTAGTAAAGGTTCACGGGGTCTTTCCGTCTAGCCGCGGGTACACAGCATCTTCACTGCGATTTCAATTTCACTGAGTCTCGGGTGGAGACAGCGTGGCCATGATTACACCATTCGTGCAGGTCGGAACTTACCCGACAAGGAATTTCGCTACCTTAGGACCGTTATAGTTACGGCCGCCGTTTACCGGGGCTTCGATCAAGAGCTTCTCCGAAGATAACCCCATCAATTAACCTTCCGGCACCGGGCAGGTGTCACACCGTATACGTCATCTTGCGATTTTGCACAGTGCTGTGTTTTTAATAAACAGTTCCAGCCACCTGGTCACTGCGACTGTCGTTCGCTTACACCGCAAGGGCTTAACAAACAACAGCGTACCTTCTCCCGAAGTTACGGTACTATTTTGCCTAGTTCCTTCACCCGAGTTCTCTCAAGCGCCTTAGTATTCTCTACCTGACCACCTGTGTCGGTTTGGAGTACGGTTCGAATATATCTGAAGCTTAGCGGATTTTCCTGGAAGCATGGCATCATTCACTTCAACTCCGTAGAGTCTCGTCTCGTATCTCAGCCTTAGAAAACCGGATTTGCCTAGTTTTCCAGCCTACATACTTTCACGTGGACTACCAACGCCACGATGAATTAGCCTTCTCCGTCCCCACATCGCAATATATTCAAGCACGGGAATATTAACCCGTTTCCCATCGACTACGCCATTCGGCCTCGCCTTAGGGGCCGGCTTACCCTACCCTGATTAGCATGGGATAGGAAACCTTGGTCTTTCGGCGTGGAGGTTTTTCACCCCCATTATCGTTACTCATGTCAGCATTCGCACTTCTGATACCTCCAGCAAGCTTTACAACTCACCTTCAACAGCTTACAGAACGCTCCCCTACCCCACATGCAAAGCATGTAGCCGCAGCTTCGGTGCATAGTTTAGCCCCGTTACATCTTCCGCGCAGACCGACTCGACCAGTGAGCTATTACGCTTTCTTTAAAGGGTGGCTGCTTCTAAGCCAACCTCCTGGCTGTCTATGCCTTTCCACATCGTTTCCCACTTAACTATGACTTTGGGACCTTAGCTGGCGGTCTGGGTTGTTGCCCTCTTCACGGCGGACGTTAGCACCCGTCGTGTGTCTCCCGGATAGTACTCATTGGTATTCGGAGTTTGCAAAGGGTTGGTAAGTCGGGATGACCCCCTAGCCTTAACAGTGCTCTACCCCCAATGGTATTCGTCCGAGGCTCTACCTAAATAGATTTCGGGGAGAACCAGCTATCTCCCGGCTTGATTAGCCTTTCACTCCGACCCACAGGTCATCCCCTAACTTTTCAACGTTAGTGGGTTCGGTCCTCCAGTTGATGTTACTCAACCTTCAACCTGCCCATGGGTAGATCGCCGGGTTTCGGGTCTATACCCAGCAACTCAACGCGCAGTTAACACTCGCTTTCGCTACGGCTCCCCTAAACGGTTAACCTTGCTACTGAATATAAGTCGCTGACCCATTATACAAAAGGTACGCAGTCACATAACAAGTATGCTCCCACTGCTTGTACGTACACGGTTTCAGGTTCTATTTCACTCCCCTCACAGGGGTTCTTTTCGCCTTTCCCTCACGGTACTGGTTCACTATCGGTCAGTTAGGAGTATTTAGCCTTGGAGGATGGTCCCCCCATCTTCAGTCAAGATATCACGTGTCCCGACCTACTTAATATGGACATTACACTTTTTCGCATACAGGACTATCACCTACTATGGTCAAACTTTCCAGAATGTTCTGCTGAAGTGTAATATCTCGGCTGAACCCCGTTCGCTCGCCGCTACTAAGGGTATCTCAATTGATTTCTTTTCCTCCGGGTACTTAGATGTTTCAGTTCTCCGGGTTCGCCTCTTACACCTATGTATTCAGTGCAAGATACTCCTAAGAGTGGGTTGCCCCATTCGGAAATCCTGGACTCAACGCGTTTTATCAACTCGTCCAGGCTTATCGCAGATTAACACGTCCTTCATCGCCTCTAACTGCCAAGGCATCCACCGTGTACGCTTAGTCACTTAACCATACAACCCGAAATAACCTTTCGATTATTCAAATCGTATAAATCAAAATGACACTTTCACGCGCCTATTAAATTTTGAATACTAAATTCACTATATGGATGAACTTATTACTTTTGCCTAATTATTAAAGAACATTTGGTTGCCTACAAGGATGTAGGTATATCGAATTCGTCAGGAACGAAATTCGATGAGAAACCAAACTGATTAACTCAATTTAGATGAGTCAATGATTTGGTCTCTAACCACTTTGGTAACTGCTTATCTGTGTGAACACTCAGTAAATTTCAAGTCTTAGGTAAGGAGGTGATCCAGCCCCAGGTTCCCCTAGGGCTACCTTGTTACGACTTCACCCCAGTCATGAACCACACCGTGGTGAACGCCCATTATTAAGCTATCCACTTCTGGTGCAGCCCACTCCCATGGTGTGACGGGCGGTGTGTACAAGGCCCGGGAACGTATTCACCGCAGCATTCTGATCTGCGATTACTAGCGATTCCGACTTCATGGGGTCGAGTTGCAGACCCCAATCCGGACTACGAACGGCTTTAAGGGATTCGCTAACCATCGCTGGCTCGCCGCCCTCTGTACCGTCCATTGTAGCACGTGTGTAGCCCATCCCGTAAGGGCCATGATGACTTGACGTCGTCCCCACCTTCCTCCGGTTTGTCACCGGCAGTCTCCTTAGAGTTCCCGACCTAATCGCTGGCAACTAAGGATAAGGGTTGCGCTCGTTGCGGGACTTAACCCAACATTTCACAACACGAGCTGACGACAGCCATGCAGCACCTGTCTCTACGCTCCCGAAGGCACAAAAGCATCTCTGCTAATTTCGTAGGATGTCAAGGGATGGTAAGGTTCTTCGCGTTGCATCGAATTAAACCACATGCTCCACCGCTTGTGCGGGCCCCCGTCAATTCATTTGAGTTTTAATCTTGCGACCGTACTCCCCAGGCGGTCTACTTAGTGCGTTAGCTGCGCCACTCACGTTTCAAGAACACAAACAGCTAGTAGACATCGTTTACGGCGTGGACTACCAGGGTATCTAATCCTGTTCGCTACCCACGCTTTCGAACCTCAGCGTCAGTCACTGTCCAGGGGGCCGCCTTCGCCACTGGTATTCCTTCAGATCTCTACGCATTTCACCGCTACACCTGAAATTCTACCCCCCTCTACAGGACTCTAGCCAGACAGTTTTGAATGCACGGCCGAGGTTAAGCCCCGGTTTTTCACATCCAACTTATCTAGCCGCCTACGCTCGCTTTACGCCCAGTAATTCCGATTAACGCTCGCACCCTCCGTATTACCGCGGCTGCTGGCACGGAGTTAGCCGGTGCTTCTTCTGTTGCTAACGTCACATCATACGGGTATTAACCGTACAACTTTCCTCACAACTGAAAGTGCTTTACAACCCTAAGGCCTTCTTCACACACGCGGCATGGCTGCATCAGGGTTTCCCCCATTGTGCAATATTCCCCACTGCTGCCTCCCGTAGGAGTCTGGACCGTGTCTCAGTTCCAGTGTGGCTGATCATCCTCTCAGACCAGCTAGGGATCGTCGCCTTGGTGAGCCGTTACCTCACCAACAAGCTAATCCCACTTGGGTTGATCCAAAGGCGAAAGCCGAAGCCTCCTTTAATCCGAAGATACTATGCAGTATTAGCCATCGTTTCCAATGGTTATCCTCCACCTTAGGGCACATCCCCAAGCATTACTCACCCGTCCGCCGCTCGTCATCTTCTAGCAAGCTAGAAATGTTACCGCTCGACTTGCATGTGTTAGGCCTGCCGCCAGCGTTCAATCTGAGCCATGATCAAACTCTTCAAAAAAGTAAATCTGGGTCTCAATGAATTCTGATTTTTACTCAACAACCAAAGTCGTTGAAGCAAGTTTTAAGACTGTATAAGTCACTCATTCTTCATCAAGTAATTTTTTATACCTGAATATTTACGAGTGCCCACACAGATAAGTAAGCTACCAAATTGTTAAAGAACTGCACTTTTAAAGTGCTCACTTCAAGACCAGTGCCCTGAAGTGAGGCGCGCATTCTACGCTAAACCTCTTTGATGTCAACACCAGTTTTAAACTTTTTTGACATCGTTTTCGACGTTTCTTTTTTAAAGCTTGGTAGCGAAACTTGGTAAAACCGTTTGTTTGCTGCCCCGTCGTTGTGTGGCGCGCATTTTAGGGAGTTTTCATTTTTGGTCAAGCACTTTTTTGAAATAAATTTGAAATAATTTGACCTTTTGTCTTTTTGCTCAAATACTGCGCTATATACGGTCAAATAAGGCCTTGATGTAAATAGCCTGTTATCAAAAGTAGGTTTTTTAAGCTTTTCAACGAATTGAGATTTAATAATGGATAATTTAAAAAGTTTTAAAGGTAACACTCCCCAGCTAGCGGCTGGCGTATTTGTCGATTTTAGTGCTGTGCTTTACGGGGAAATTGAAATTGGTGAAGATTCAAGTATCTGGCCCTTAGTTGCGGCCAGAGGTGACGTTAACTATATAAAGATCGGGGCGCGCACCAATATTCAAGATGGTTCGGTGCTTCATGTAACGCGTAAATCGGCTAACGAAGGTAAAGGCTACCCATTAATTATAGGTGATGACGTGACAGTTGGTCACAATGCAATGCTGCATGGCTGTGTATTGGGTGATCGTATATTAGTGGGTATGAGTGCCACTATAATGGATGGTGCTATAGTCGAGAACGATGTTATTGTAGCGGCCGGTAGTTTAGTCTCACCAAATAAAACATTAGAGTCGGGCTATTTATATAGAGGCAGCCCTGCCAAACAAGCGCGTAAACTAACTAAGGATGAGCTCGCGTTTTTGAAACAATCTGCAGATAACTATGTGGTTCTCAAAAATGAATATTTAGCAGAGCTAAATAACGACTAACCTTAGTTAACTAGTAGAACAATGCGAACTTGAAATCAGTACCGTGATTACTAACACGAACTAGTATCCGTTTTTGTTAGTTATGCGCCTCAAGGTTTCAATGCCATTATCTATCATGTACTTTTCAAACGCTTTTGATAGCAAACTTGGTGAACGCTTTACGTGTTTCACCAAGTACCAACTATTTTGAATTGGAAACTTTTCAACATTCAGTTTTATTAAACCTGGCACTTGCCCATAATCTAAAGTATGGCGACTGAGTATTGATAAGCCCAACCCAGCGGCAACCGCATACTTTATCGCTTCATTACTTTCAATAGTCATTTTTTCGTTGAAGGTAACGCCATGGGTTTGAAAAAACTCCTCTATACTGCGGCGCGTACCCGAGCCTTGCTCCCGCATAATAAGCGGATAGTGTGATAGACGCGCTAAGCTAATACTTTCTTGTTGGGCTAATTCATGTCGCTCGGGTGCAACCACCACAAGTTCATTATCAAGAAAAGGTTGCGTTTCAATATCAACATCTTCTGGGGTGTGGCTAAAAAAGTAAAAGTCATCTTCATTGGTATTAAGCCTTTTAATCACTTCTTTACGGTTACCTATTTTCAATTGAATATCAATTTTAGGGTGTTGCTTACAAAACGCGCCTAATAACAAAGGTAAAAAATACTTGGCTGTAGAAACTACACTTAGTTTTAACGTTCCAGAGTTAAGGCCTTTGATATCATCCAATTTGATACTCAAGTTTTTAAAGCTATTGTCGATTTCATCTGCACATTCTAATAGCGCTCTGCCCGCTTCTGTCAATTCCAGTTTTTTGCCTTTTGCTCGATACACAGGCAAACCGACGGTCTCTGTTAAGTTTTTCAGTTGAATCGATACCGAAGGTTGTGAAATGTGCAATTGCTCTGCCACTACAGAGATACGATTAAACTCATCTAATGCTTTAACTAATTGCAATTGTCTAAAAGTAGGCGCCTTCATATAAATCTTTATCTATTAAAATCATAGTTAATATATATTGGAATTAATTTAATGGCGAATTTAAACTGCTGACTAATCGATAATGCAATGTGGTGTGAACATTGCTTTTGAACTGTTTGTGATTCGATACGTAAAACCAAGCTTAGAGTTGCTTTCCCAAATATTGAAAACATAGCTCGCCAGTGACGGTTTAGAGTGTGCATTTATAGTCAAAGCGATCAGGTTTTAGGGGAAGCCGTCAAAGCTACCGCATCCGTGCTCACGCTCCTTACCTACATCCATGTAGGCAAGCTTCGAGACCCCATGAGCATATGCTCTACTATGTGATTGGGGCTGCCTAAAGGGATTTAGGTAGTAGGACGACGCAGGAGCCAAAGTCGAGAGTAAGCGCTGACAATGAACCATAAGACCTGAGCGAGAAGACTATATGTGCACCTATTGATGTAACAACTAATTCGTAAATAAGTAAGCGGTATTAACTGCTGCGGAGGAAACATGTTAGAAACGATATCCGGCAACATCAGAAAGCTAGGGGCGTCTTTAGGCCAAACGATAGCCAATGACCAAGGCGAGTATTGGGTCAATAACATTGAACAAGTACGAAAATTAGGTCGTAGTGTGACTCAAAATGAGCGCGACGCTATTGGCAAATTACAACGCATTATCAAAGGCTGCTCTGAGCAAGAACTCTTGATATATGCTCGTGCCTTTAGCCAATTTTTAAACTTGTTAAATATTGCAGAACAACAATATACCACCAGTGAGAAAGGTTTAATTGAACTCGATCTACCTCATCCTTTAGCTTCATTATCTAGCAAGCTGGAAGGCAAAAATGTCGACGATATTAAAAAAGCTTTCGACAAATTGCACATAGAGCTCGTTTTGACTGCTCACCCCACGGAAGTTAATCGCCGTACCTTCATTCATAAATATCATGAAATTGCAGAAGAGCTACCAGATGAAGAGCAAGAGTTAAGCCCGCGCGTTGAAGAATTGATCGAGCAAGCATGGCATACAAATCAAATTCGTAGTAAGCGCCCTTCTCCCCTTGATGAGTCACGTTGGGGATTAAATGCTATTGCCGATAGTTTATGGGATTCCGTGCCGCAATTTGTCAGAGAATTAGACGAACTAGCGAAAGAGCTTACCGGCGAGCCTTTACCAAAAACCTTTATGCCAATCACCATGGCAAGTTGGCAAGGTGGTGACAGAGATGGTAACCCATTTGTCACAGCTCAACTCAGTGATCGCGCGATCACTCAAGCAAGGTTAAGAGCTGCTGAACTCTATTTAGTCGACTTTGAAAAACTGTATTTAGAACTATCTATGCATAAAGCCGATAGTTTTTTAATTGAAGCTGATATTACGCAAATTGGACCTTACCGCTACTGTCTGCGTAAAGTCATTCGTAAATTACAAGACAGTATTGCGTTATTAAAAGAAGGGAAAACAGAGGGAGCAATTTGTAGTGCGGATGAATTGTTAACTCCACTATACCAATGTCGTGAAAGTTTACTAACGGTAGGCCTACACTCAGTTGCCAACTCACATATTTTGGATTTGATCAGAAAAGTTCAATGTTTTGGCATCTCACTAGTCAAATTAGATATCCGTCAACATAGTGAACGTCACGATGCAACGTTAGCAGAAATAACGCAAGCATTAGGTTTAGGTGATTACCTGCAATGGTCAGAACAAGAGCGCGTCGACTTTCTCTTAAAAGAGCTATCGAACCCTCGTCCTCTACTACCTAAAGGAGAATGGACACCGGATACACAGGAAGTTTTAGATACCTTCTATATGATTGCATCTCAACCACAAGAAGCGATGGGGATTTATATTATTTCCATGGCCAGCCAAGTAAGTGATGTACTGGTTGTTAACTTATTGATGAAGGCAACAGGGGTATCTTGGGATATGCCAATTGCACCTTTATTCGAAACGCTGGATGACTTAAATAATGCCACTCAAGTTATGGGGGAATTATTAAAAGTTGCAAGCTATGTTGAACGTTGTAAACACCAACACTATGTGATGATAGGTTATAGTGATTCAGCTAAAGATGCTGGGGTACTAGCCGCAACTTGGGCTCAGTATCAAGCACAAGAGTCCTTAGTTGCCTTATTCGAGAAAAACGACGTGGAACTAAAATTGTTCCATGGCCGTGGCGGCACAATTGGTCGAGGTGGAGGTCCAGCTCATGCGGCTGTTGCATCACAACCGCCAGGTTCGCTAGATGGTGGATTACGCGTCACTGAACAAGGTGAAACGATCCGCCACAAGTATGGTTTACCTCGTTTAGCCGTTAGAAGCTTACACCTGTACGCCAGCGCAATATTGGAAAGCTTAATTACACCGCCACCAGCACCTAAGCAAGAATGGCGTGATTTAATGGATCAAATGGCTGAACAAAGCTGTGACGTTTATCGAGACTATATTCGAGGTCAGGATGCGTTTGTACGCTATTTTAGACAAGCAACACCAGAACAAGAGCTATCATCTTTGCCACTCGGTTCTCGTCCAAGTAAGCGTAAATCTGATGGTGGAATTGAATCGTTACGGGCTATCCCATGGATATTTGCGTGGAGCCAGAACCGTTTAGTCGTACCGAGTTGGTTAGGATTAGGCCAAGCCATTGCCGATTTCTACCAAGAAAATGCGGGATTAATGCGGGAAATGCTCACTAACTGGCCTTACTTTAAAGCGCGTATTTCATTAACAGAAATGGTGTATTTAAAATCAGATTCAGATATTTCTGCTTTATATGACAGCGAATTAGTCGAGCCGGAGTTGCAAGATTTAGGCGCTAAATTACGCACTCAATTAAAACAAGACGAACAGTCCATTTTAACTCTACTTGATCAAACAGAGATCATGCAAAATGACCAATGGAATTTGAACTCGTTTAATTTACGTCAACAATACTTAGTGCCTTTACACATTATGCAAGTTGAGGCGTTAAAGCGGCTACGCGAAAAGCCTGAACACCCTGAATGTGAGCAAGTGTTAATGGTGACTATGGCGGGTGTTGCTACTGGTATGCGTAATACGGGTTAATGTTTGATAGAGCTGAGCTAGCTATATACGTTAATTGGCAGGTGTAATACCTGCCCAACATTAATCAATAGTAATCTCATTGGAGTTTGGCTCGTTTTCATCGAGCCAGTCTTCAATTAACGCTTCAATATCAAATTGCAACATTGCCTTGTCGATTTCAGGATCCGTTTCTAGCAGTAATTCTTGGGCGATATTAAAGGTCAATGTCTGACCAGACAGCATACCGGTAACTTGCCAAACTCCGGTTTCCTGATTTAGGGTTAAGTCATCATTTAAGATAAAAGCTTGATTCATTTTTTAACCTTGCTACTGAGTGAGTTGATCACGCATTTCAGTTAATACTTTGCGTACATCAGGTTTTTTACCGTGCCAGATATAAAAGCTCTCCGCTGCCTGTCCAATTAACATACCTAAACCGTCAATTGCGGTTGCAACATTATTGTCTTTCGCCCACGTGACAAAGGTCGTGTCTTGATTTTTATAAGACATGTCGTAAGCAAATGTCTGACTATTAAAAATAGTTGCGGGAACAGGAGGTAATTCAAAAGTTAAGCTAGATGAGCTTGAATTAATAACCAAATCGTACCCTTGAGTTTCCAACTCATCAGCTTGTAAAGCGACTACATTACCAAACTGGCTAAACTTTTCAGCCAAAGCTTGCGCACGACTATGGGTTCGATTACACACAACAACTTGCTGTGGCTGACAATCTAATAAAGGTTTTAATACACCGCGAGCGGCACCGCCAGCACCAATTAATAAAATACGCGCGCCTTTTATCGGGGCTTTATGAATTGTCAGATCTAACACCAAACCTGGACCGTCTGTTGTATCACCATTGATAGTGCCATCGTCATTTAAGGTCAAGGTATTAACTGCCTCTGAAAGCTTGGCAAGCTCAGTAAGATTGTCAGCCATATCAAAAGCATCGCCTTTAAAGGGAGCTGTTACATTGGCACCTTTACCACCTTGACTGCGTAGCCGATCAACTGCGGCTTTAAACTCACCTATCTCAGCTAAACGCTTGTCATAATCAAGCTGCATATCAAATTGCGCAGCAAAAGCTTGATGAATTTGCGGAGATTTGGATTGCTCAATAGGGTTACCAAAAACAGTGTATTTATTCATAACTCACGAAAAGGCCAATAAAAATTTGCGGCTATTATACTCAATGCGATCCATGGCGCTGTACTTTTTTAAAACGAGTGTGCAAACGCGGCTATAAATGACGCTATTCATTTCATACAAGGTCGGTAAATCGATATAATAATTGTCAACGAATAATTAATTGATGGGTCCGCCATGCTGGGACTAAATAAGATTTTTGCAAAACGCCAAGATCCCACTTACCGCGCAACTTTGTATTTTAAAATTGGTGAAGAACAAGGCACACGAGCATTAGCAAACCGTTTCTACGATATTATGTTAACAGCGCCTGAAGCCGCAGAATTGTTAGCCATTCACCCTCAACCTATGGACTCTATTCGTGAACGTTTTTTTGAATTTTTATCAGGCTGGCTAGGCGGGCCGCCGTTATTTGAACAAAAATATGGCCACCCCAGACTAAGAGCGCGCCACCTTCCATTTGAGGTCAATCAAAGCATGATTGACCAATGGTTGTTCTGTATGAATAAAGCATTAGAAAAAGAAGTGAAAGACCTGCGGGCGCGCAAGGCAATCAAACAGGCAATCACTCCGTTAGCACAACATATGCTCAATTGTTAAACGGTTAAGTCAACTAAAGGTCAATAAACAAATAATCGTAGCCGAGCCATAAAAACAAGCTGCATATAATCAGGGTAATAAGCATGGCTGGAGTGCCTTTCTTTACCCATAACCCTGGCGTGATAGCAAGCTCGGGTTGCCCCTTGTTGCGCGCCAACCTTTCTGAGATAGTGACTATATAAACATTGGCGGTAGAGCCGATATGCGAGCCATTGCCGCCCATGCCTACACCCATTGCAAGCGCCCACCACATCACACTGACATTTACCCCTTCTTGTTGCAGCCCTGCAAGCACAGGGATCATAGCTGCAGTAAAAGGAATATTATCAATCAACGCTGATAGAATTGCCGCTACCCATAACAATATTAGTGCTGCGATTAATGGTTGCTCGACAATAATAGGCTTAAATTGCTGGCCTAATACCTGCAATAAACCTGAATGTTCAACCCCACCGATAACAATGAAAAGTGAAATAAAAAACATCAGCAAAGGGGTTTCTAAATGCTGAGTAACACCTTCAAGTTCAATATGCTTTGACATAAAAAGCAACAGAGTTAAACAAGCTGCCGCAACTAGCCAAGGTTGCCAACCAATATGGTGATGAAAAATAAACAACACCACCATAACAAACAGTACAAACAAGCACTTATGCCACAGTCTCTTGTTAGTAAAATGTACATCCTTTTGCTCAACAACAGCCGCAGTTTGGCTAAGCTCCTTAGCAAACAAAGATTTCATTGCTAATAAAATCCCCAGCCAAGCTAATAAAACAGGAGGCCCCATATGGATAATAAAAGTATTAAAATCAATACCCGCGACTGAACCTATCATCAAGTTAGGCGGATCACCAACCAAAGTTGCAACGCCTCCTGTATCAGACAATAATGCAGAAGCAAGTAAATAAGGAATAGGCGACACTTTCATACGTTGGCAAATCAAAATGATTAGTGGACCAAAAATAATCACAGTGGTGACATTATCCAACAACAAAGAAATAACCGTAACGGCCGTGCCTAATAGGACCAAAAGTTTAAATTGATGACCCCCACTGATGTTGGCCAGTGTATTTGCAAGGTGCTCAAAGCCTCCCGTACTGATCATAATTGATACTATGATCATCATAATGCCAAGTAAAAATACAACGTTCCAATCAATAGCGTCTATCGCTAAAGAAGGGGAATAAAAACCATAGATTTGACCCGCTACTATAATCGCTCCAGCGCCAGCCATAGCAAACTTAGCGCGATCAATACCGTGAAAATGTTCTGTAAAAATACCTAAAAAGGTGAAAATTAAAATTAACCCAGCAACGTACATGGGTTGTGTAAGTTCTAGCACAATTTTTTCCAAATTAAATACGGCAAATCACCCATCTTGTTATAACCGATGTTTTGTATTGCCTAAATGATCCATAGCAAACGAAATGTTTATTTCGCCTGCCTATTTTCTAACTAACCTAAACTCTGGTTAAGAATTGCGACGATGTTAATTTTTTATCATTAGTTTCAGTTAGTTAATGAGTTTTTGTAGCTAACATTCGTTATTTTATATTTCTGGAGAGAAGTTTGGGTCAAGGACAAAGATAATTGCTCCATGCATTATCTCCTTACCCTCCATCCATGGAGAGCAAGGCAAGTTTACGCGTCAATAGCTAGCCTATTGCAAGTAAACTTAACACCCAATTTTTTGCAATAGCTTGGCTCAAAGAGCCTCCAGAAAAGGATTTATTATCCAGAGTTGAGGTTAACTAATTTAGAGTAAGAGGTGGTGCGCGTATTAGCTGTTCAGCATCAACAGCACAAGAAAAAAGTGGAGAGTAAAATGAGGGAAAGTCGAAATAACTAGCTGAATGAAAAACAAGAAAATGTGCGTTTTTAGGCGCATCAGCGTCTTCGTAATCAGTATTGAATTCACTAATTGCATATTCATAAGCGCTTTCAACAGATACATTATCTATCGCCGTAAAAGCAAAAAGATTTACCAGTATAAGTAGAAGTGCTGCGAACTGACTAAACAAAATTTATCGATATACACACAGTGCTGAATACGTGCAGCATGCCACAATCGTGTTTAGCGGTAAATAGCTTTAAAATGAAGTTTGTGTAAACGCTCGAAGTCCTCTCTCTTTCGCTTAGATTCGCCCAGATTAGATTTGCTTAGAATAGTACGAACGTTACGAGCGAAGGGGATCTTGATTAACACGGCATGCTATCTCCGCCACCAAAGCAGAGGTTAAAATCAAAGACCTTCAATCTTAGATTTAACTATAACCGCTCATTAGCTTCCCTCAAGCAGATCGAAAACCTCGCGCCATAAACTACGATAGTGAATAAACGCGGATTTGTTAGAGGCAAATTCACCCAAGGGTAAACAATGTAGTCCCATTTTTTCTACATCTGAAGAAAATGGAATTGCGGCTTTGAGTAACCTTTTTTGAGTGTCTCGAAGGCGTGTCGATGAATCCTTATGCATAGCTTTAGCCCGCTGCACCATAGATAAATACGGCACGATATTTTTAACTGGTAATTCATGTTCTTGGAAAAATGAATTTAATTGTTCAAGCGTGCGTTCTGACAAAGTAGTCGGTATGACAGGAACCAAGATCATATCCGCAGCGTTAAACACGTTTTCAGACAACAGGCTAATTGTCGGAGGGCAATCAAGTATTATCAGGTCGTAATTTTTCTTAAAGCCTTTTAACACACGTTGCAGTCGTGTTTGGGCTTTTTTCATTCCGCTCAGGTTGATATCAAAAGATCGAAATGAAAGGTGGGCAGCTAATATATCAAGATTTTCAAACTCGGTAGATTTTACGTTTTTTAGTAAATTTTCGTATGCTTGAAAAAATCGCTCATCCCAAGCTTTCTTTTTTTGTTTAGCGCGAAAGTAAAATGTTGAAGCCCCTTGAGGATCCATATCGATCAACAAGGTCTTGACTCCCGCCTGAGCTGCAAACCAAGCCATATTGACAGAAGTAGCAGTTTTGCCAACACCGCCTTTCATGCTGTAGCACGCTAATATTTTCATACTTTATTCACCGCTAATTTATGTTGTAGCTCTTTTTAGGAAACGATACCAATCGTTATTCATTCAACTCAATTTCACCCGCAATAAACCTTTCAACCAATTGCTCAAGGATCTTTTGCACCGAAGTATCTTCTTCAATCGCTCTGATCTTTAACTGTTTTAATGTTTTGCTACGCAGTCGAAGCGAGGTATTTTTCTTACCGTCACCTACTTTTGTCCGCGCTTTCTCTTTAGGCATTACCCACCAGTCTCATTTATGACGTCATGAATTCACAATGAAAAGGTAGCAGCACTTTAATGAAATTCAAGTACAGCCAACTACCAACGAAATAAATCAAATATCAACGCTTATTAATAAAGAAAAAATAATAGAAAAACAAAAGATCAATCCTCAAAAATGGAAAAGTATTTTTAACAAAAACTCAATTTTAAGCATTAAAAAACAGAATATAGTTCGAACAAAAAACAATCTAACAAAAGAAGAAAACATGCTGAAAATAAACTAAAATAAAACTTTAAACATTTGAAAAAAAAGAAAATAATATAAAAATCATAATAAAATAAATAGTTCTAATTATGAGCAAAATAAAAATATTCACGATGAGAAATAAATACAATAAACAGTATTAAAAATACAAGTAAAATAATACGATCCTAAATTAAACAATCAACAACATACTTTATACAAAAATAAAAAACACCATATAAACACAATTTAGTTAAAAGTATACATATAACAATAAACAACACATGATGCGGGATATATAGGTTTTAAAAAAGTATGGCTACTGGGTTTAGTCAGCATATTCAAATGACTAGTACTGTTTCGATTTAATTTGGATTACCCGAAACACGGCTAGCTATTTTTGTAGGTCGACGCTCGCTTCAGGCGCCTACTTTTGGTGCCAGCAAGATAGATAGCAGGTACTTAGAATTTGCGAGGAACAAAATTCTGTAGTCTTGTTCTTTTGGGTAGAAAAGTTTGCAGGCTCAGCAAGCATAAATGCTCGCCCACAATAAGCAGAGCCTGTTGCAAGTTGCAAGTTGCAAGTTGCAACCAATCAAACAAACATTACGCCAACCTCAAAGAACGAAATTTACCCTTGTAGGTTCGAATAACACCGAAATGTCCGATTACGCGGATTTAACCACCGCCAGCGATGGTTAAATGATAATGGTTTGCAGGTGCTGAAAGCATAAATACTCGCCCATAAAAACTTGATACTTTAAAGCTGCTTATTTCACAAAAGTCATTAGATAGTCTTCTCGCTCAGGTCTTATGGTTCATTGTCGGCGCTTACTCGCCCCAATCACATAATAGAGCATATGCTCATGGGGTCTCGAAGCTTGACGGCTTCCCCTAAAACCTGATCGCTTTGACTAGATTAATGAAAAGGCTATATAGTTAGTTCACCAACCCATCCATACAGCACCTTTCACATTTTTAAGCCTATCAATTATTAACCGTTTGATTATCTACAAGCTCTAACATAGATAAGTTTAAGTCTCGCGGTTTAGCTTGATCACCTTGGGTAAAGTCACACACACCTAACGGGAATAGCGCTTTAAGTTGTGGCAATAAAGCTTGCACATCAAGCTCGCCATAAATGCCTTGTTGAACCGCCTGCTCTAGTGGGATCCTAGCACAATCAAACGTATTACCAGCCCAACGTCCTCCTGCTTGAATACGACTGGTTTTGTATACTTGATACGCTTGCTGGCATTGGCCTTTAGGTTTGGCGTTCCATTCACCATCCCAAACTTCATGACCACTGGCAATCACCTTACCCTGCTTATCAAAGCAAGTATCAACCGCTAGCTTAGGTTTGGCTTCGATTACCGACTGGCCAGCAAGTACGCCTTGCATCCATTCATCCATAACGGCAAAGCTAAGATCAATTGGGTCGTAATCTTCATCAGCAACCCATATCACTTGATGATGGCTATCACCTTGCCAATCTTGAATGCGTTGCCGAGATTGAAAACTTGCCGAAACGTGGTGCATATCGAGATCATTTTCTAAGTAATGGCGTACATCAAGAATAGGAATGTCCGCCATGCCAAGATATATTTGCCCATATCGATAAGCTTTTTCTACTGCGACATAATCAGTAGGGTGGCGAGACGAAGCGTGTTGTGGTTGTAACTCTGGCGTTACGTTGTGGTTGCCCCATAATGATAACCAAAATGGTTTATCCCAAATCGGGATACGAGCAATACGCTCTTTTTCCATCTCGTGTACAGGCTTCCAACTACCAATTTTTTGGTTAATATCAACAAATTGTTCAAAACTAATCTGATTTTTCTTCCAAGCTTCTAATCCATATTGGATCCCCTGGTTGCCCCAAACATGCCTTGCAAAACCTTGCTCATTTTCACCATATATATTGATAAGATCTTGCCAGTGATTCCAGTGATGGTTATCGACCACATCAGGCGAAAAATATTCACGTAACCAACCTTGTTTGGGGTTGTGAATAAACGCATACAAGCCAAACCAACCATTAATACATTCACTGTTACCATCAGGCAAGTTTGGCCACTGACCATTTAATATTTGATTAATAGGCTGAAAAATCGCACTGGGGTGTGGATCACCATTTTTAGCGACAAGACCATCAAGTAATGCTCGATTGTCCATGTTTTGCCAAGTGCTAGTGTCATCGGCACGGAAAGTGTAATAAGTATTGAGCAAGTCACAATCCATGGCATATAAGGTTTGCGATACCATATCTGGGTAAGAATAAAGTGGTAAAGCAGCATCAATCAGCCCAGGGGCGTTTTGCATCATTAAATATTGAGCTAATCCTCCACCCGAGCCGCCTATTCCTACGGTATATTCAGGTTTGCCGTATAAACTAATAAAGTTTCTTTTAACTCGACGAGCTGTATCTTCAGCCAATAACATATTATAAGTGTAAGACGTTCTATTGCCGCTCGAACTAATAACCGCATAACCTTGAGCCAATTGATCATTAAGACGTTCAAACATTTGATACTCTTTTAAACGCCCTTGACGAAAACCAATACCTGCACCGCCGCCAAACTGATAAATAAGTTTTTTATTCCATTGACTTTGAGCAAGCCGATCACCAATTTCTTCGGCTTTTATCGGCATCAAAATACCGTAAATAAAGCGATTGATCGTGCCGTATTCCAAACGCACTAAAAACTCTCCTGCCGCTAACGGTTGATCAAAACCGGCACTAATTTCTTGATAATTTTGCTGATTATCAACTTTGTAATAACGTAGGTTGGTTTTAATTAAGCAATCTTTGCTGTAGCCAATAATATCGGCTCGTGTTCGGCTCTCGCGCCCCAGCCCTTTAGGATATACAGGCGTTCCGTAACCTTGCAGATTATCAATTTCAGGTTGGCCAAAGCCTGATTCTTCGGTAAAACAAATAAATGGGTATTGTGCTTTACCTGAAAACAAACTCTGTACAGGACCTATCTCGCCTAAAGGTATAGGAAAAGCATAAGTTTCTTCAGGACGTGGGGTCAGGCGAATATGCTGTCGAGGTTTGAGTAAAAAGTTATCTTGTGCTGTCGCAACTTTATCAATACGTAAAGGATTACTGGGTTTAGTCGACATAAATGCCGAAATAAACACAATTGCAACTAAGGCAAAAATGGTTACTTTAAAACTACGGATAGCTGCCCGCATATAGCACCTCGCCAGTTATTTCAAATCAAGTTGAAAACTCGCTTCAGTCGGGCTGCTTTTAGAGTTTTAGTTATTGGCCACACCTAACTTGGGCTAGGTATTCAACACTTATATGGCTAATATTAGTTTAATTTTTATAAGTAATTTCAAAGAGTTGGCATCATACCAGTTAAGTTAATGATTTTTCTATTTTAAATTTTTTGGACTAAACAACAACTGGTTAGACCAGAATGAAATTAAAGCACATAAAACATAGCGCTTATTGACAAAGACAATAGTTAAAAAATTAATCCAAGCAAGCGATACACAAGCGCCAGAGATACGGGTACACTAGCTGCATTGATATACCCAGCTTATAGTGAACGATGCAGTTTACATTTTCAAAAATGCACGGTTTAGGTAATGATTTTGTCGTTTTAGACAATGTCAGCCAGTCTGTGTTTTTGTCACCAGAGCAAGTGACTAAACTTGCTGATCGTAATTTTGGTGTTGGCTTTGATCAATTATTGATTGTAGAGCCACCTTATTCACCTGATCTTGATTTTCACTACCGTATCTATAATTCGGATGGCAGTGAAGTCGAGCAATGTGGAAATGGCGCCCGCTGTTTTGCCCGTTTTGTCCGCTTAAAAGGCTTAACAAACAAAAACAAAATCAAGGTCAGTACCGCTAGCGGCAATATTATTTTGCATGTAGAACATGACGGTCGTATTACCGTTAACATGGGCGTACCTGAGCTTAACCCAGATAAAATACCATTCAAAGCGAACAAGGCTGAGAAAACTTATATTCTGCAGGCTGATGAACGTAACATTCTGTGCGGCGCAGTTTCTATGGGCAACCCACACTGTGTATTAACGGTTGACGATGTTGATAGCGCAGATGTCGAAAGCCTAGGCCCTATACTAGAAAGTCATGAGCGTTTTCCCAATAAAGCCAATATCGGTTTTATGCAGGTGGTTAATCCTGACCATATTCGCCTTAGAGTATTTGAGCGCGGAGCTGGAGAAACCTTAGCTTGTGGAACTGGCGCTTGTGCCGCAGTTGTCGTCGGCATATTACAAGGCAAATTGAACAACAATGTTAAGGTAGATCTACCTGGCGGCGAATTAACGATAAGATGGGCGGGTGAAGGACAACCTGTAAAAATGACAGGGCCAGCCCAACATGTATTCGATGGACAAATTAATATATGAGCGAGCAGCAACCAGAACTTCTCAAGCTAAATGAAGAAGACGTTTTACATTATTTAAAACAAAACCCGAATCTATTTGAACGTCACCCCGATGCGCTAGCAGAAATAAAAATACCTCATGCGCACAAAGGGTCTATTTCATTAATGGAGCGCCAGCAAGAAGTTCTTCGCCACAAAAACCAAGACATGGAAAAGCAGATCAAAGATCTGCTCAGTACAGCGAAACAAAACGAAAAAATTTACCGCGCGTTTGTCAATTTATACATGGCATTGTTGGAATGTCCTGATAGTCAAAAGTTACTTTACTTACTGCGCGCCATGCTACTCGATCAAATCGAGTTAGACGGTATTAAGCTCTGCTTATTCATAACAACCACTGATGAAAAAGCGCAAGACTTTGTTGAGCCACGCTCAAAGTTTTTAGACGTACTAGACGATCGTTTATCACGCGACACCTATTACTTTGGTCGATTAAAACAGCAAGAAATGGATCTGTTTTTTGAACCCGAAAAAGCCATAGGTTCAGTGTGTTTAATTCGACTAGGAGAACAAAAAGACTTAGGGATTTTAGCCTTTGGTAGTTGTGATGATAATCACTTCAGTCCAGATATGGACACAGTTTTTCTTGATCCCATGGTTAAACTCATCAATCGCTTTTTATTTGATTTTCAATCTGGTGAGCGCAGTTAACGCTCACCTTAAACCAACTAAACTCGCATGCCGTCCTTAGAAGAATTGCTCAACAATTACTGGCAATACTTACAAGCCGAAAGACGCTTATCAGTCCAAACTCTCAAAGCATATCAGAGCCAACTCGCGGCAATATTTAGCAAACAACCGATCAGGGATATAGCAGAAATCGATAATGGTTATGTACGAAAAGTGCTAGCCAATAGTAAAGCTTCAGGCTTAAGTCATTCAAGTATTCATTTACGCCTATCTGCCTTACGCTCTTTTTGTCAGTATTTAGTGAGACAAGACTTAATTGACCACAATCCAGCAAAAACAGTTAACGCCCCCAAGCAAGGTCGAAAGTTACCTAAAAACCTAGATATAGATGAAATTAATCAACTTCTCGAAACTGATGATGAACAACAAATATCGCAAAGAGATATTTGCATGATGGAGTTAATGTATGCCAGCGGTCTACGTATTAGCGAATTGATCAATCTAAATATTTCAGATGTCGATTTCAATACAACCCTGCTCAGGGTGACAGGTAAAGGTAACAAACAGCGCATAGTGCCATTTGGCAGCAAAGCAAAACAAGCAATGCAAGCTTGGCTAAAAGTACGCTTTGAAAGCAGTCAATCACCAAACAATGCCTTGTTTACGTCAATACATGGTAATCGCCTAAGCGTAAGACAATGCCGCGCACGAATGAAATTATGGGGACAAAAACAAGGTTTAAGCAAACACCTTAACCCACATAAGCTGCGCCATTCATTTGCTACGCACATGTTAGAAGGTAGCCAAGATTTAAGGGCCGTACAAGAACTTTTAGGCCACGAGAACCTTGCAACAACTCAGGTATATACCCATTTGGATTTTGAGCATCTTAGCAAAGTTTATGATCAAGCTCATCCTCGCGCTCGTAAATTACCAACGAAAAAGTAACAAGCAATATCTTAATAGCAAAACTAGGTTTTTATGATTTTCTACCGTTCGCCTAAGCCAATTAAAGCCATCAGTTTCGATCTTGATGATACACTTTACAACAACTACCCAACTATTATGGCCGCAGAGCAGGCGCTAATAATTCATTTACAGTCAGTCCACCCCAACCTCAAAAACATCACAAAAAGAGATATAGAATTAGTTAGAGAGCAAGTTTTATTAGAACAACCTAAACTTAGCTCGGATGTTACTTTACTGCGTAGACATTGGTTAGCTAAGCTTTTCAATAACCACAAAATACCAAATAGCGATAATCATATTGGGCCGACTTTTAGCACTTTTATGTTAGCTCGAAATCGAATCTCAATATCGCAAAAAACAATAACCTTTTTATCAAAACTAAAAAGTCGCGTTCCGCTTATTGCTATTTCAAATGGTAATCTTGATATTGAAACTACACCTTTGGCCAATTACTTCACTCTAAAGATGTTCGCAAATAGCGATAACAAGGCAAAGCCAGATCCGGCAATGTTTCTTTTGGCCAGCCAAAAATTAAGCATTCCTTGCGAGCATATTTTACATATTGGTGATCAGTTAAATACCGATGTATTAGGCGCCAAAAGAGCAGGATGCCAAGCGGCGTGGTTTGATCCTTATTCTGCTGTCAAACCCTATCCTGTGTTAGCCGATTTACAATTGCAGAGTTTGGATGAGTTACTCAATCTCGTTTAGCCTAAACTATACAATCATTATACAACTCGCTAGGCGTATATAACCTATAGCAAGGCAATGTTAGTCTTTACTGGCTCAATTGTCGTAAAACATGTATATTTAGCCAGTTATTTTTATTGACTCACGGTTTGCAATGGACGTTTCTTATTTAATCGACTCTCTTAACGACAAACAGCGCGATGCGGTTGCGGCACCTCAGCAATCAATGCTGGTACTGGCTGGTGCCGGTAGTGGTAAAACACGGGTTCTAGTGCATCGAATTGCTTGGTTAATGCAAGTCGAGAAAATCTCACCTTATGCCATTATGGCTGTCACCTTTACCAATAAGGCCGCAAATGAAATGCGTGGCCGTATTGAGTCGTTATTGCAAACCTCAGTCAACCATATGTGGATTGGTACTTTTCATGGTTTAGCCCATCGATTATTACGCTTGCATCATCAAGATGCGGGACTGCCTGAAGGCTTTCAAATTCTCGATGCTGATGATCAATTGCGTATGTTAAAGCGCATTATCAAAGCCATGGAGCTGGACGACAAAAAATGGCCTGCCAAAGAAGCAATGTGGTATATCAATGGTAAAAAAGACGAAGGATTACGCCCTAGTCACATTGAAACCTATAACGATCCTGTTGATAAAGTTTGGCTACAAATATACAAAAATTATCAAGATACCTGTGACCGAGGCGGATTAGTTGATTTTGCCGAGCTACTACTGCGAGCGCATGAGCTTTTCTTACGTCATCCACATTTACTGCGTCACTACCAAAACCGTTTTCAACATATCTTGGTTGACGAATTTCAAGATACCAACCGAATTCAGTATGCTTGGCTGCGGATCTTAGCGGCCAACCCTAACAGTAACATGATGATAGTCGGTGACGATGACCAATCCATTTACGGTTGGCGTGGCGCTAAAGTCGAAAACTTACAACACTTTTTACGTGATTTTCCTGAAGCCGAAACGATCCGCCTTGAACAAAATTATCGCTCGACAGGTACTATTCTCAAGGCGTCAAACCATCTAATTGCCCACAACACAGATCGTATGGGCAAGCAATTATGGACGGAAGCAGCCGAAGGCGAAAAAATCGGTTTGTATGCAGCTTTTAATGAATTAGATGAAGCCCGTTTTATTGTTGGCCGGATCAAAGAAGCCTTTGCCTCTGGCACCTCGTTAGCTCAACACGCCATATTGTACCGCTCTAACGCCCAGTCACGTGTATTGGAAGAAGCCTTAATCAGCGAACAAATTCCCTATAAAATTTACGGCGGCCTGCGCTTCTATGAGCGCCAAGAGATTAAAGATGCACTTGCCTACTTACGCTTAATTAACAATGCTCAAGATGATGCGGCGTTCGAACGGATCGTCAATACGCCAGCGCGTGGCATAGGCGAAAAGTCACTCGCTCAATTGCGTAGTTTTGCTCGTCAGGCCAGTGTCCCTTTATGGCATGCCGCCAAACAAATGTTAGATCAAGGGTTACTAAAAGGTCGCGCCGCAACTACGGTATCAGGCTTTATCAATTTAGTTGATAGTATTGCAGACGATATTAGCAATGTACCTTTGCATCGCCAGGCCGAAATCACCATCAAACAGTCTGGTTTAGAAAACATGTATCGAGCTGAAAAAGGCGAAAAAGCCCAAGCACGCCTAGAAAACTTAGGCGAATTAATTACGGCTTGTCGCAACTTTGAAAGCCCTGACGAAGCCTTATCAGAACTTAGCGCTTTCTTGTCACACGCGGCGTTGGAATCAGGTGAAAACCAAGCCACCAAAGATCAAGATGCCGTGCAAATGATGACCTTACATACCGCAAAGGGGTTAGAATTTGATACCGTATTTATGACGGGTGTCGAAGAAGGTATGTTCCCAAGCCAGCAATCCACGGAAGAATCAGGCCGCATGGAAGAAGAACGTCGCCTATGTTATGTTGGTATTACTCGTGCCATGCGTAAACTTTATATTAGTTATGCTGAATCTCGACGTTTATACGGCCGTGAAAATTACCATTCACCCAGTCGCTTTATTCGCGAGATCCCTGATGATTGTGTAGAAGAGATCCGCTTGCAAGCCAAGGTGACTAAACCTATGAGTCAAAACAGTCGCTTTAGTCACGCCAAAATCGAATCCGCTTTTGAAGAAACAGGCTTGTACGTTGGACAGCGAGTTGAGCATAGTAAGTTTGGTGAAGGCAATGTGCTTAATTACGAAGGCAGTGGTGCTCAATCTCGCGTGCAAGTCGCATTTGACGACGGGCAAACTAAATGGCTAGTCGCCGCTTATGCGCGATTGACGCCGCTAAACTAGTACTGTTTCCAGAAAGAAATGATCAGTTGAATCACTCGCATAATTTACTATCACTAGTGATGTTTTTAGCCATATTTAGATTAAATAAACAACTTCAGGCTGAGCTTGTCGAAGTCTTATTACTTTCTAATTTACCGACACTTCGACTGCTTCGCGCTCAGTGTGAAAGTGATCACCAATGTTTTCAACTAATCAAAATTAAATTGAAAAGGTACTAGTAGCTTAACTCAAAAGTTTTGAACTGTTGAATTTATGACCATTTGCTAAATTGTAGGGTCGATTTTACATCGACAAACCTTGTGTTAGCCGAAATAAATTCGTCCCTACAATGACCGGTCGCTTTTCTTGTTAGATTGCTAATAAAAACGGGCTCAACATGTCATAACTTTTGTGTCGCAGTACTATTACTTTTTCAACCTTTCGGCTTATTGGTTCGGGTCTACTGGCGAGAAGCAAAATTATTTTTCATTATCAATTTTTACGAGTCGTTTTATGGACTGGAAAATCTTCCTAACAATTTTTGTGTCTGTTTTTATTGCTGAGCTTGGCGATAAAACTCAACTTGCAACCATGCTTTTTGCCGCAGATAAAGAAGTGAGTAAATACACTGTTTTTCTGGCGGCAAGCGCCGCTTTAATCGCGGCAACAGCTATTGGCGTATTGGCTGGCTCTTTACTGTCTAACTATATTAATGAAAAAGTACTGCACATTATCGCAGGGCTTGGCTTTATTGTGATTGGTATCGTGACCTTAATTAAAGCCTAAGCTGGAAAACTATAGTCAAAGCGATCAGGTTTTAGGGGCAGCTTCCGCATCCTGCTCACGCTAAGTACTTACATCCAAATAAGCGACTCCATGAGCATATGCTCTACTAAGTAATTGGGGCTGCCGCTCTTAATGGAAGAAAGTGGATTTAGGTAGTAGGACGACGCAGGAGCCACAGGTTTCCTGTTCCAGACGAAACCTAAGTACTTACATCCCTGTCTCTTGATCACAAGTTTCAGAAGCGCTTTTTTCGGTCAATGGAGGTGAAGTTTTACCACCTAGGCTTAGGAAAATACCCTCGTCATCCTCGCACATGCGGGGATCCAGCGACTTTTGTTGGATAAACATAGTAAGGTTAAAGCAAAAGACACTGGGTTCCTGCCTGCATGGATGCAGGTACTTAGCGATAGCATGGATGCGGTAGCTGTGCCTTCGCAGGAAAGACGATACTTTTTTAAGTACTGAGTACTACCGCCTAGTAAAGTTTTTCTATCTACTTTTGGTCAATTTGTACTAATTAATATTTGTGTAGAAGAGACAGACTTACATCCATGTAAGCAAAGTCGAGAATAAGCGCTGACAATGAACCATAAGACCTGAGCGAGAAGACTATATATCAAATAGAATCAATTTCTATCTATTGTGCCAGCTAAGATTCTAAGTAATTTGTTGCTGTCTTCTATCTTAGTTGGCTATATTGACCTATAGCCATCGAAAGGTGAATTTCATTTACAAGTAAAAGAATTTTCAACGTGACAAATAAAAGACTACTGGCTGTAGAAGATAGCCGCCCCGTACTTAAACTTATCAAACATGTCGCCAAACGCGCTGGCTACGAAGTAGACGTTGCCGAAACATTAGCTCAAACAAAAGCCCTCATCAGTTCTGGCCAACAATATGAAATTGCCACCGTTGATTATGCCTTACCCGATGCGCCTGCTGGTGAAGCATTAACTTTCACGCTAGAGAGTGGCATTCCAAGTATTGTCATGACTGGCTCTATGTCTGATGAAGTACGAGATAAATTACTATCCCAGCCGATAGTCGATTATATTCCTAAAGAAACAACACAAGCACTCAACTACTTAGGCAAGTTACTTGTAAGATTACAACGAAACAAAAGTATAAAAGTGCTATTAGTAGACGATAGCAAGTCAGTTAGGACTTACTTATCAAGTTTGTTAGCTCGCCATAATTTTATAATATTAGAAGCTGAAAACGGAGTTGAAGGGTTAAGCGTACTGGAGCAGCATTCAGATGTTAAATTGATTATCTCAGACCATCAAATGCCGCACATGGGTGGCATTCGCTTTACTGCCGAGGTTAGACGAAAGTTTAGCAAAGATGAAATAGCCATCATTGGCTTGTCAGGCTCTGACGCGGGTTCTCTTTCTGCTCGTTTTATAAAAAATGGCGCAAATGACTTTTTAAAGAAACCCTTTTGTCACGAAGAGTTTTATTGTCGTGTTATTCAAAACATTGAACACTTAGAATACGTCGAAGATATCCAACGCGCGGCCAATACTGATTACTTAACAGGGTTATTTAATCGTCGCTACTTTTTTGCCAAAATTCCAGCTTACATTAAAAAACTCGAAACGACAGCTCATCCATGCAGTGTCGCTATGTTGGATATTGATCACTTTAAGCGCATTAATGATGGTTACGGTCATGATGTCGGCGACAAAGTTATTTTAGATTTGGCCGATAAGCTTAAAGCCCACTTTAATGATTGTGTAATTGCCCGTTTTGGCGGCGAGGAATTTTGTGTATTCATGCCAGACTTCGACTATCAACATGCCGCTAATGAACTCGATGCATTCCGCATAGAAATTAGTGAATCAAGTATTCAACACGAAGACCATGATATTGACTACACTGTAAGTATTGGGTTTGTTTCTACAATAGATCACCTAGCAGCCATGGTATCAAGAGCTGATGAAGGTCTGTACCAAGCTAAGGAACAAGGACGAAATCGCTTGATTAGTATCGAGTAATAGAAAACAACAAGAGAGCAAATGGTCGCGTCAAAAGTATTAATTGTTGATGATAGTCGTGCTATCACTAAGCTAGTTTCTAGTATTGCCCAGCAAGCGGGGTTTACCCCCGTTGTGGCGAGTTGTGCACGCGACATTGAACATGTATTAGATGATCCTACGCATTTTCTTTGCGCCTGCGTGGATTACAATTTACCCGATGCACCTAACGGCGAAGCTATCGATTTTGTACTAGGCCAAGCCATTCCAACCTTTGTGTTAACTGGCCACCTAAGTGAAACTATTCGCGATACCATATTAAGTAAACCCGTCATCGATTATGTTCCAAAAGAAACCGTACAATCTTTTGATTATGTGGGTCGCTTATTAGTTCGCTTACGCGATAATCGAAACGTTAAAATTTTATTGGTCGATGACGCTAAATCGTCCCGCACGTTTATGTTGGCATTACTCGCGCGACATAATTTTAATGTACTTGAAGCTGACAATGGTAAAACCGCACTCAAAGTTATTCAGCAGCATCCCGATATCAAAGTGGTAGTAACCGATAATGAAATGCCCGAAATGAATGGCATCAATTTAGTGTCTGAAATTCGCAAATCTTACTCCAGCGACCAAATGGCTATTATTGGTATATCTGGCACTAACGCTCTATCACTATCCGCGCGTTTTTTAAAAAATGGTGCAAATGACTATTTAACTAAGCCCTTTAGTCACGAAGAATTTTTTACCCGTATTTTTCGTAATTTGGAATTTATTGAAAATGTCGATAAAGCAAAATATGCGGCTAATCACGATTTTCTGACTGATTTAACCAATAGACGGGCTTTTTTCGAGTTAGCGCCGGCATTAGCCCAACAAGCGTTTACACAAGATCAGTCCTGCTGCATTGCCATTATGGATTTAGATAAATTCAAATCGATAAATGATACTTATGGTCACGATACTGGCGACGAAGTATTAGTTGAGATGGCTAAGCGCTTAAAATCACATTTTAGAGAGCAAACGATCATTACAAGCCGCTTTGGTGGCGAAGAGTTCTGTGTATTTTTTAGTAATGTGAGTAAAGATGAAGCTGCAGGACGGTTAGAGTTTTTTCGCCATCACTTAGAAACCTTTGCCTTTGAGTTATCAAATGGCCAACCGTTAGCCGTTACAACCAGTATAGGTTTATCGGCTATTAAGCCCGATAGTGACAATACACAGCTAGTGATCGACCAAGCCATTAGTCAAGCTGACCAAGCTCTTTATCAAGCTAAACATCAAGGGCGTAATTTACTCGTTGAGTTTTAACTCTTTCAACCTCTTTCCTCTGAGCTTCATTAAATATTGCCAACTATAAATAATCAATGCTCCCCAAATCAATACAAACGACATGAGTTTAACTGCGGCTAATGGCTCCTGATAATACACCACAGCTAACAGAAACATTAAACTCGGGGCAATGTACTGACACATACCTAATGTGCTTAAATTAATACGCTGTGCTGCGGCACCAAATAAAACAAGCGGGATTGTGGTCACCGCCCCCAATGAGATTAGAATAATGGCTTGCTGAAAATCATCAAAAGCCAGCAGTTCAGTTAGCTGACGATGACTTAGGATTAAGTAGCCAATCAATACGGGTAACATGAGCACCGTCTCAATAAAAAGGCCAAGCACAGCATTCATTTTGATTTGCTTTTTAATCCATCCATAAATACCAAAACTAAAAGCTAAGGCTAGTGCAATCCAAGGCACTTCATCTAACAATAACACTTGTAAAGAAACCGCTAAAACCACCAATAAAATTGCGACTAGCTGATTCTGACTTAAGCGCTCTTTTAGAAAAATTAAGCCAATGACGACACTAACAATAGGGTTAATAAAATAGCCGAAACTCGCCTCAAGCACTCTATCTTCTATCACGGCCCAAATAAATAATAGCCAATTAACAGCCAACATAAATGCAGCAGCTAACAGTAGCGTTACCATTTTTTTGTTTTTGATTTGCGGTAAGATTGGTTGATGCTTCTTACCCACGACAAAAAATACCAAAAGCAGGCTTGCCAGAAACATAACAGACCAAAGCACACGGTGGGCTAAAATATCAACCGCAGTCATACTCGCCAGTAATTTAAAATATAAAGGGAACAATCCCCACAAGCTGTACGCCCCAATCGCTAATAGCAGACCAAGTTTAGTTTCTTTATTCAAACAACAGCCCCGTTAATTACTTTCGATGAACATAGGTATATAATCGGCTCCGCATTCGGAGGTACTCTTTTTGACAGCAAACGCAGCAGATATTTTAACCCAAGTATTTGGTTATGACGCATTTCGTCCAGGCCAAGATAAAGTGATCGATCATGTTCTGCAAGGACAGGACGTGCTGTGTATCATGCCAACTGGCAGTGGAAAATCACTTTGTTATCAAGTCCCTGCTCTGTGCTTACCTCATTATACAATTGTTATTTCCCCATTAATTGCTTTAATGCAAGATCAAGTAGAACAACTTAAAGCGTTAGGCGTGCAAGCCGCTTTTTTAAATTCTAGTTTAGAGTCAGCTCAACAGAAGCAAGTGCTGCACGACATAAGCGCCGGACAAATTAAACTTGTCTATATAGCGCCAGAAAAGCTACTAACACGCACTGTTATTGAATTTATGCAGTTCAATCCACCTAGCCTTTTCGCTATTGATGAAGCGCATTGTATATCACAATGGGGACATGACTTTCGCCCTGACTACACAGCGCTAGGTCAAATAAAGCTCAATTTCCCAACTGTGCCCGTACTTGCACTAACAGCAACCGCAGATAGAGCAACTCGTACTGATATAAAAAATCAGCTGCAAATGCAGAATGGCTTTGAATACATCGGCAGTTTTGATCGACCCAATATTCGCTATAACCAAATAGAAAAGTTTAAACCTCTACAACAAATATTAAGATTTTTAAAAGATAAGAATAATGAGTCAGGCATAGTTTATTGCAGCACAAGAAAGAAGTGCGAAGAAGTATGTGACTTTCTCGTAAGGCAAGGCGTAAAGTCAAGCTTATATCATGCCGGTTTAACTTTAGAAGAGCGTAGCCAAAATCAATCTGCTTGGCTGCGAGACGATGTACAAATTATTGTTGCAACGGTCGCGTTTGGTATGGGTATTAATAAACCAGATGTACGTTTTGTCATTCATTACAATATCCCCCGCTCCATTGAAAGCTATTATCAAGAAGCCGGTCGAGCAGGTCGTGACGGCTTAGAAGCCGAAGCACTTTTACTGTATGACCATGCCGATGGAGATACTATCCGCTGGTTCATCGAACAAAGTGATAGCGAAGAGCGTAAGCAAATAGAAACACAAAAATTTGATGCCATGACGGCACTGGCCGAAAGTGAAACCTGTCGTCGCCAAGTCTTACTTAATTACTTTGGTGAGTCGACACAAAGCGCTTGTGGCAACTGTGATATTTGCTTAGATCCTCCACAAAAGTTTGATGGAACTTTGGCCGCGCAAAAGGCGCTATCAGCGGTTTACCGCTCAGGTCAATCAGCCGGTATTAATTATATCGTCGATATATTACGCGGTGCTAATACCCAGCGTATCAGAGACAATCAGCATGAACAGCTAAAAGTGTACGGCTTAGGCAAAGAGCACAACGCAGATTACTGGCATAGTGTTTTTAAACAACTGATCCATCACGGTCTATTGTTTCAAGATATAGCAGAAAGCAACCATTTGAAATTAACAGAGGCTGCGCGACCTGTTTTAAGAGCGGAAACAAAACTAGAATTAGCACAGCCAAGAAGCACAACAACGCCCCAGCAAAAAGCATCCAATAGTAAAACAACTAGCGTGCGCTCTAACTATGACAAGCGACTGTTTATTCGTTTAAAACAATTACGTAAATTTATTGCCGATGAGCAAGAAGTTCCGCCCTATATCATTTTTAATGACGCGACCTTAGCGGATATGGCCAGTCGCTTACCTACCAGTTTAGAGGAAATGCTGAAGGTTTCTGGAGTGGGTGAAACCAAACTAGGGCGTTATGGCCAAAAATTTATTAATGAAATTTCAGATTATTTAGCGCGCTTCGATTAATTCTTCAAGTTTTACTTCGGTGGCAAAAATCAATCTTATTGGAACTTTATTTATTATTTACTGCTCTTTCATTAGCTTGATTAATTAACTTTGATTGACATAAAACAAAGTTTAGTAATTGCACTTTATTTAACGGCTTAGCATATTGATAGCCTTGACCAATATCACACTTCATCGATTTAAGTAGTAACTCTTCTTTTTCCGTTTCTACGCCTTCCGCTACTACATTTAAATTCAGGTTATGCGCTAAGGCAATGATACTTTGCACTATGGCTTCACTGGTTTTATTTTCAATAAAATCTTCGATAAAACTCTTATCAATTTTAAGTGTATTAATAGCGAGATCTTTCAGGTAAGCAAAAGAAGAATAGCCAGTGCCAAAATCATCAATAGCAATGCCGATTGAATGCGCTTGTAGGCGCGACAAAACTTGTTTAACGTAATCAACATCTTTAAATATAGCGGTTTCTGTTAGCTCGATTTTCAGCAACTCTGGAGTAATGTTTGCTTTTTTAATATAGTCAAACACACCATCAATAAACGTTTTGTCATCAAAATCTAAAGCGGACATGTTAATCGCGACAGGAATATTGCTAAGCACGGTTTCAGATTGCTGCCATTGCTTTATATCTGTGATGACTTTTTCTAACACTATCAAGGTAATTTGACTTATTACTCCTAGCTCCTCAGCCAGTGAGATAAACGAATCTGGGTATAGTAATGTGCCCTGCTCTGTACGCCAGCGAACTAAAGCTTCAAGGCCAACAATATTTTTTGTCTCCATACAAAACTGAGGTTGGTAATGCATAACAAAACTTTTTTGTTCAATCGCCTTTCTCAGTTTGTTCTCTTGGTAAAGTTTAAATTGAATGTCCTTTTCCAATTTTTCATCAAAATAACTTAGACTGTTTTTCCCATTATGTTTAGCTTGATACATAGCTATATCTGCTTTAGAAATAAGCTCATCAGCGTCTTTACCATCCTTAGGATATACAGCAATACCTATACTAGACGTAACCCGATACTCATGCCCTTTTATAAAAAACGAGTTTTCTGTTGTACTCAATAAGCGTTTTGCTACTTTATCAAAATTATTTAGGTCGTCGGTTTGTTCCAGCAGCACTAAGAACTCATCACCACCCAAGCGGCCAATTAAATCTTCTTCTCTTAAGGTTTGTTTAAAGCGATTAGCAACCGTAATTAAAAACTTATCGCCTTCTGCATGACTCAATGTATCGTTAATTTTTTTAAAATCATCAAGGTCAATAAACATTACAGCGATGTGCTTACCCGATCGCCTAGCTCGGTTAACTGCCTGTTTAATACTTTCAATTAGCAGCGCCCGATTTGGTAAATTAGTTAAGTTATCATGGTAGGCTTTATGCTTAAGTAAATTTTGCTGTTCCCGTATTTCCGTTACATCGCGACAACACCAAACTCGGCCAAGGTACTTTTTAGTCTCATTGGCTATTTCAGGGATGCAGTAAAATTCAAAAATACGCTTATTTTTCGTCTTAAAAAAGCCATGCAGTTTTGAAAATTTGTCCATAAACATGGCATTAATATCATTGATAAATACATCAGGCTCTTCTAGTTTGCTTAAAGCTAATAAAAGAACCTGTTCACCATCTAGCTTAAATAGGTCTTCTCGTGTTTTATCAAAAAATTGGCAACCCGCAATATTGATATCCGTTATCTGCCCTTCTCGATTAAAACTAAACACAGCTTCGGGGCTAGCATCAACTAACGCTTGCTGACGCGCTAAAGTAGCGATAGTCTGTTCTTGATATAAGTGAGTCTGCTTTAGTTGATGCTTAAGCTGAGAATTTATTTCATTAAGTTCATCTGATACTAACTGCAAACTATGCTCAAGCATCGCCCTATCAGTATCACATTGCTCAAAAGCCTTTGATATTTCATCAAGTACTTGCGCCGTTTCCGGCGTTACTTTAATACCATTACCTTTTTTTCTTAGAATTCTGGACAGTAAGCGATGCATTTAAGACTCATAAATTAGCGTTATAGTCATGGTTTGATTGTGCAGGCGAGTGTGAGACGAATGATTATTCGGTGCTAATTCACCATACGAATAAAAGCCTAAGTAATTAAAACTTGGACCTAAAATATCATAAGCGACTTCCAGTTCCTCCTCAGTACGCTGATTTAAAACCAGTCGCCTGCCAACACAGCTCACCATAAATACTAATCCATTACACATATCATGGCTTATCGCTTTAGAGGCAGATTCAGCAGCAATTTCCGAAGCATCAATTAGTCGTTCAAAGTTTGCTTTCATTAATGTCGCGGTGCTACCTCTGGGAATATCACCAGCGAAAGTCATCGAACGCTTTTGCTTATCAACATCCAGAATTGTTCGAATAACAGGTTTACACTTTTGTTTTGCGTCATTGGTGTCTGACCTTGGGTATCTGACTAATAAAGGAAAACGTAAAGCGGCAGCGGGTAATTCATTAGCATGCTCACCTAAGTATTTTTCATATAATGCCAAAGCCGGTTTATCATCAAGCGTATAGAGTACATTTTTGTCAGACTCAGTAACGATCCTTTCAGGCCCAAACGGATCCCACCCTCCTTCACTACCAAATCCAACATGTAAATTGGCACCATAAAAACCACAAACCAAGACAACTCCTTCATAACATATGTCATTGTGCCAAACATAAGTTTGTTTAAAGTCAGTGCCATCGGCGGCTAAGCCCCCCGTACATATAACCTCAGTCGGTAATGCAATATTCAAACACCTTGCTAGCTCAGAGCCATTAACAACATGACCATCACTTAACACCATCACGTACTTCAAATCGTCATCTGGCAATGCACAAGCGAGTTTATCTGCTGCAGATGCTATGTCTTGCTCTGTAATAGATTCAGTAGCGATGCGTACTCTCGAGCTGTCAAGATTGACGACAGTAATAGCAAGTACGTCGTCTAAGATTTCCGTATTTTGGATTACCCCCGCAGTTGTACAACCAATAATTTCTGCGTTAGGAAATGCCTCTTTTAGTTGCCTTTTAACACCACAATACAAAGCAACACTACCAATAGCGAACACTAATCTAGCATCGAGATCGCATATTATGGGCTTATCCCATTCATCATTTTCAAAGCAGTACTGAGTGGTTTTCATAAGCAAATACTTGTTAAATAAGCTGTAAGAAGAGTATTGCAGGCACTATTTAAAAGTAGCAGATAAACTGGAAAAGTGTATAAGGAGAGATAGTTAATATTCTGCTTTTAGATGGAGAGGGAAATTAGTGAAATACAGTTAATGTTGATTAACTATCTACACACTATAGTTAAAACAACTTGTAATAATACTGCCTTTTCAAACAAGGATTGGCGATAGCATTTTTCATTTACTAATGTAGTTCTAATACCCTTTCCAACTAATTTTGATTAGTTGAAATCTTATTTGTAGAGATTTGCTTAAGGCGCTTACTTTTGAAACCTACTGAAAAGCAGGTACTTAGGATTTGTCAGGAGTGAAATACTGTACCAAGATAAAGAAACGATGTTTGGCAATATTACGTCTAAAAGCTAAGTCTTTAGCATCTCACCTATTATTGTCGAAATAAATTTCGACCTACATGGAAGTAGGGAATGCAGTTAAGCGTCAGGAACAGCGCACTGCGACCTACATGTAAGTTGGGAATGCAGTTAAGCGTCACGAGCAACGCATAGCGGCCGACATTAATTTAGTTTGTATTTCAACCTCGGTGCTTTCAACTGATCAATTTATTTTGAAAGTAGTACTAAATTGAATTGCTAGGGCTTGCTTTCAGTTTACTAACTTTAAAAACAAAAAACCGAGGCTAGCTCGGTTTTTTTAGATTATGCATTCAAACCCAAATTAATTAAACATCTAGGTTCGTTACCTCTAACGCATTGGTTTCAATAAACTCACGTCTTGGTTCAACTTGATCACCCATTAATGTCGCGAATAATTGATCCGCCGCAATAGCGTCTTCAATTGTCACTTGTAACATACGACGCGTTTCTGGGTCCATGGTAGTTTCCCACAGCTGGTCTGGATTCATCTCACCTAGACCTTTGTAGCGCTGTATGTAGATACCTTTACTCGACTCGGCAATAAGCCAATCATAACCTTCTGCAAAGTTATCAACGACTTTAATCTTTTCACCACGTTTAATATAAGCACCATCTTCCATCAATGAGCTAATCGTAGCACCAGCTTTAGTTACTGTTTTGTAATCAGCAGTATTAATAAAGTTGTGGTCAATGATATAAACATAGTCAACACCATGGGTACGAATATTAAATTGCGGTAGGTATTGTTGGCGCTCTATATCGAATTTAACTTCAGCAGCATATATTGATTCACTGCCTTCTTCTTTATTTAAATCGGCAAGTACTGAGTCAACCCAAGCTTGAATCGCGTCTTTATCTTTCAATTTATCATCAGTTAACATGTCAGCAAACTGAATGACATTAATCAGTGACGAGTTCCAATTACGAGCAAGTCTAGTTTTAATTTTGTTGGCCGTTTGATAATCGGTAACAATTGTTTCTAGCGCTTCGCCTGTGATTGCAGGCGCACTTTCGTTTACATGGAATGATGCATTTTCTAACGCCAAGTTAGTTAAGTAGCTTTCTAATGCATCTTCATCTTTAATGTATCTTTCTTGCTTACCTTTTTTAACCTTGTATAAAGGTGGTTGAGCAATAAAAATATGACCTCGTTCAACAATTTCAGGGAGTTGACGATAGAAGAAAGTAAGAAGTAATGTACGAATATGGGAACCATCGACATCAGCATCGGTCATGATAATGATTGAATGATAGCGAAGTTTTTCAATATCGTATTCATCTTTACCAATACCACAGCCTAATGCTGTAATTAGCGTACCAACTTCAGCAGAAGACAGCATCTTATCAAATCGAGCTTTTTCAACATTGAGGATCTTACCTTTCAGCGGCAAGATAGCCTGGTTTTTACGGTTACGACCTTGCTTAGCTGAACCACCCGCAGAATCACCCTCCACTATATAGAGTTCAGAGTGAGCTGGATCTTTTTCTTGGCAATCCGCTAGTTTACCTGGCAAACCTGCAATATCTAATGCACCTTTGCGGCGTGTCATTTCACGAGCCTTACGAGCCGCTTCACGCGCTCTTGCGGCATCCATGATTTTACTCACAACCGATTTAACATCACCTGGGTTTTCTAATAAAAACTCATTTAGCTTTTCTGCCATGGCTTGTTCAACAGCAGACTTAACTTCACTAGATACTAATTTATCTTTGGTTTGCGATGAGAATTTCGGATCAGGCACTTTAACTGAAATAACTGCAGTTAAACCTTCACGCGCATCATCACCTGTTGTTGAGACTTTTTGTTTTTTATTTAAGCCTTCTTTTTCAATAAAGCTATTTAGTGTACGCGTTAATGCCGCTCTAAAACCGGCTAAATGCGTACCGCCATCTCGCTGCGGAATATTGTTTGTGAAACAGAAAATATTTTCTTGGAAACCATCATTCCACTGCATAGATACTTCAACGCCAATACCATCTTCTTCACGTTGGCTAATAAAGCTAAACGCATTTGGATGTACAGGGGTTTTATTTTGATTTAGATATTCAACAAACGCTTTGATACCACCCTCATATTTAAAGTGGTCACGACGATCATCTCTTTCATCTTGTAGAATAATAGAAACACCAGAGTTTAAAAAGCTCAACTCTCTAAGTCGTTTAGCTAAAATGTCGTAGTGGAATTTTGTATCACTAAATGTTTCTTTTGAAGGCCAAAACTGTATTGTCGTACCGGTTTTTTCAGTATCACCAATCACAGCAAGAGGCGCATCAGGTTCACCATGAGTGTATGTTTGTTCGTGAATTTTACCTTCACGACGTATGGTAAGCGCCAGTTTAATTGAAAGAGCATTAACTACCGAGACACCAACGCCATGCAATCCACCTGAAACTTTGTAGGAGTTATCATCAAACTTACCGCCCGCATGTAAGACAGTCATAATAACTTCCGCGGCAGACACACCCTCTTCAGGGTGAATTGCTGTTGGTATACCACGACCATCGTCAGATACGCTAACAGAGCCATCAGAATGGATGGTTACAACAATGTCACGACAGTGTCCTGCTAAGGCTTCATCAATACTATTATCTACAACCTCAAAAACCATATGGTGTAGACCCGTGCCATCATCCGTATCACCAATGTACATACCCGGTCTTTTACGTACTGCATCAAGACCTTTTAGTACTTTAATCGATGACGAGTCATAAGTTTGTTCTGACATTTACTTACCTTTCATCTATTAACACTTGAGTTCCATGTTCCACGTGGAACACTTGGTATTCTCTATCTATTAATTGTTGTATTAGGGTTAAATCTTTTTTGATACTAGTAATAATGACTTGGCGTTCCAAATTAACTAAATACTTAATTAGTTTAGTTAAGGTGGTTTCATCAAGTTCAGCTACGACATCATCAATTAACCATATACATTTTTTGCTCGAGTTTTTTTCTATAAATTGACTCGCTGCTAATAGCATGCAAATCAACAATATTTTTTGTTCACCACGTGACAAGATGTTTTTAGCTGGCGTATCATCAATTTTAAATACCAGCTCATCTTTATGTACTCCATACTGAGTAGAGCCACGTTTAAGATCTAATTCAATACTTGAATTTAATATATCACCAATGTCCTCAGCTTCTTTCCAACCTCTTTTATATTCAACTTTTAGTTGACGTTGTGCGAGCAAGTTTTGTTGCCCTAACAATGAAAAAGTATCCAATAAAATTGGTGAAAATTGTTCTACGACATTGGCTCTGAGCTTAGATATTTGATTGTTAAGCTCAACTAATTTTGGTTGCCATGTTTGAGCAAGTCGTCTGTCACCAAATTTCAATGACTTATTTCTTTGCTCAATACTGCGATCATACTCTCGATATACTTGAGAAATAGTTTCATGTTCCACGTGAAACACTAACCAATCTAAAAATCGCCGTCTAACTAATGGGCCATCTTCAAGTAAGCTTGTACTAAGAGGTGAACAATTTACTATTGGAAAAAAACTAGATAACTCACTTTGCTTACGTACAGGTTTACCGTCTATACGTATTTCACTTTTACCATTTAGCGTTTTTCTAATACCAAACCGATTAACCAACTCATCGCAATGACCGCGTACTGATACGGTTAAATTATCTGTGCCTTTTTTAACTAAATCTTGAGTTTTATGGGTTCGAAAAGATCGACCAAAGCCAAGTAAATTAATGGCCTCGAGAATACTAGTTTTACCACTACCATTATTGCCAACAATAAGATTACAGCCCGGTTTTAGATCGAACTCCAATTTTTCAATATTTCTAATATTGCTTAAAACCAGCTTTTCTATGTACATAAACAAATAAGCCCCGGCGACTTGGCCAGGGCTTTATTTTACAATCTAAATTTATAGGCGCATCGGCATTACAACGTAAAGCGATGAGTCATCTAAGTTATCTTCAATTAACGCACTGCTGTTTGCATCGCCTAAGGTAATTTTGACTTCATTAGATTCAATCGCATTTAGGATATCAATCACATAAGCTACGTTAAAACCAATTTCTAACGAGTCACCTTGGTAATTAACGTCAACCACTTCTTCTGCAACTTCTTGCTCTGGGTTGTTAGCTGTAATGGTTAGTTCGCCACTGGCTAGGTTTAACCGAACCCCACGAAATTTTTCATTTGATAAAATGGCAGCTCGAGAAAAAGCTTGTTTTAAATAATCTTTTTCACCAATAACCGTTTTATCACCACCTTTAGGTAATACACGACGATAGTCAGGAAAACGGCCATCAACCAACTTACTAGTAAACGTAAAATTCTCGGTATTTAAGCGGATATGATTTGAGCCAACCGATACGTAGATGTTGTCCTCTGTATCTTCGATCAATCTGAGTATTTCCGTAACACCCTTACGAGGAACAATAACCTGACTTTCTTGTAATCGCTCGTTGGCGAGTTCATGCTGGGTTAAAGCTAAGCGGTGTCCATCAGTGGTAACACAACGGATCATGTTCTCTTGTGTTTCTAATGACATACCATTCAGGTAATAACGTACATCTTGCACAGCCATCGAAAACGATGTTTTCTCAATTAAGTTTTTAAGTACTTTTTGACTAACCGCAAAATTAATTTCACTTTGCCAATCTTCAAGATTAGGAAAGTCTTTTGCGGACAGTGTAGATAGTGAGTACTTACTTCTTCCACACTTAATGATTAATTTGGATTCGTCGAGCACAAATTCAATTAACGATTGCTCGCTTAAACCTTTACAGATATCAAACAGCTTTTTAGCCGGTACTGTAATCTGCCCATCTTCAGAAGCTTGTACCAACTCAACAGAAGCGACTAGCTCCACTTCTAAGTCGGTACCGGTAATGGATAAAACACCATCGCTAATATCGAGTAAAACATTGGACAAGATTGGCAGGGTATGACGACGTTCCACGGTTCCAGTTGCTAGTTGCAACGGTTTAAGGATGTCTTCACGGCTTATAGCAAATTTCATTTTTATTATATCCGTTGGTTACGACGATAACGTTCGAATTAAGTTAAGGTAGTCTTCTTTAATATCGAGGTTTTCTTCTCGAAGCTCTTTAATTTTTCGGCATGCATGCAAAACAGTTGTATGGTCTCTACCACCAAATGCATCGCCAATCTCGGGCAAACTATGACTGGTTAACTCTTTAGCTAAAGCCATAGCTACTTGCCTTGGTCGAGCAACACTCCTGCTACGACGCTTAGACAAAATATCAGCAACCTTAATTTTATAGTATTCGGCTACTGTGCGCTGAATGTTGTCTATTGTAACGAGTTTTTCCTGTAATGCGAGTAGGTCTCGTAACGCTTCCTTAACAAATTCTATTGTAATGGGTTTTCCGGTAAAATTAGCATGCGCAACAACGCGATTTAGTGCCCCTTCAAGTTCACGCACATGTGACCTTAAACGCTTAGCAATAAAGAATGCAACTTCATGCGGCAAGTTAACTTTGGCTTCTTGCGCTTTTTTCATCAATATTGCGACGCGCGTTTCTAATTCTGGCGGTTCAATCGCTATGGTTAATCCCCAGCCAAAACGCGATTTCAATCTGTCTTCTACCCCTTCAATTTCTTTCGGGTAGCGATCACTTGTCATGATGATTTGCTGGTTCCCTTCCAATAACGCATTAAATGTATGGAAGAACTCTTCTTGCGAACGCTCTTTTTTGGCAAAAAACTGAATGTCATCAATAAGCAAAGCATTGACTGAGCGATAGTGCTTTTTGAAACTTTCAATCGCATTATTTTGTAAGGCCTTTACCATATCTTGCACAAAACGTTCCGAGTGCATATAAATAACTTTAGCATCGGGATTACGATTTAAAATTTCATTACCAACCGCATGAAGAAGATGAGTTTTACCTAAACCAACCCCACCGTATAAAAACAAAGGGTTATACGAAACACCTGGGTTATCTGCGACTTGGCACGCAGCAGCACGCGCTAACTGGTTAGACTTACCTTCAACAAAATTATCAAACGTATAGTTTTCACGAATGTTTGACTTTAACTGCAAGCCCGCTTCGTTACGAGGCTGAACATTAGCCTTAGGAACATGCACGGCAGGTGCTGGGCTAAATGCAGGCGGTTTAATATCAGGAATACTATTTAACTTGTTACCTATTTCTAGTTTAGGTGCAGCTTGCTGCGCGACTCGACTATCTGTTGGCTTAGTGCCAACTTCAACTCTTAAACTAGGCAACTGACCACTATTAATCTGAGTTAAGTGCTGGTTAATAGTATCGGCATATTTATCGAGTACCCAATCACGCACAAATTTATTGGGCGCAAATAAAGTGACAACTCCACCTTCTTCGAGGCTTTGCAACGGTCTTATCCAAGTATTAAATTCTTGAGCAGGCAGATCTTGTTGCATGACATTTTGGCAATTTTGCCAGAGCGAGTTGGCCAAAGGATACTCCATTAATTAAGCAGGGGGTGCATTCAATCAAATTGTATCCACAAGTGCAACCATGCCTAGTTAACTTATTTCACAAGGCTAAAAAAACAAGTGTATCCTATTGTTTTTTAATAAAATATTCCTTAATTATTTTTGGTTATAAACCTCCATTTTTTACACCATTAAGATCTCGATTTTTTCTTGACTAATTCACTCTGTGGATAACTCGAGCATATATTAGCCAAACAACCAGAGTTATCCCAATTTAGATCAATTAATAGACAATTTTTGCTCAGAGTTAGTGCTAACTAGCGATAAATGAGCTAATCAATATTACAGCGAGATCCGATCAAACAAGGACTGGATCAAGATCCAGCATAGTTATCAACAATCAAAATTATTTTGCATTAGCTGAAGGATCAGCTTGATCTATTTATGACCACTAATATATAATTCGCGCCCTTCTAAAAGGCATGGCCGCCCTTTTAGTCTTACATTTGGCCACCAATTTGCAAATTTGGAAGTAATATTATGAAACGTACTTTTCAACCAAGTAACTTAAAGCGTAAGCGTACTCACGGTTTCCGTGCTCGCATGGCTACTAAAAACGGTCGTAAAGTTTTAGCACGTCGTCGCGCTAAAGGACGTAAAGTTTTAAGCGCATAATATCGCGTGAAAACTTATGCCTATGGTCGGGAGTTGAGACTCTTAACTCCCGAGCACTTCCAACAAGTCTTTAACTCTTCCCCGCGCAAGTTCGCGTGTCGTCTCTATACAATTCTTATTTGTAAAAATAATCTTGATAACCCAAGATTAGGCTTCACCATTTCCAAAAAGAAAGCAAAAAAAGCAGTCGACCGTAACCGAATTAAACGGGTAGCGAGGGAGCAATTTCGATTGCATGCCGCTGATTTACCTAATATCGATATGGTATTCATCGCTAGACAAGGTATTGCAGAGCAATCTAGCGCCGAAATTGCACGCGAGTTAAATATCACATGGCAAAAGATAAGAAAATTTTCCAAAAAATTCTGATTGCCATTATCCGTGGTTATCAAATTTTAATAAGTCCGTTGCTCGGACAAAACTGCCGCTTCCACCCAACCTGCTCTCGTTATGCAATAGAAGCAATTGAGCTACATGGACCCTTAAAAGGGACTTGGTTAGCAGGCAAACGCATATTAAAATGTCACCCATTTAATTCTGGGGGCAACGACCCTGTCCCTAGACGCCAGAAAACGAATTCGATATCTAAAGAGAACTAACTTAAATGGAATCACAAAAAAATTTCCTGATCATTGGTCTGGTATTGCTAAGCTTTATGATTTGGCAACAATGGCAAGTTGATTACAACACGCCTCAAGCACCAGCCGAAGCGACGACTAATGTTGCTAATCCATCGCAGTCTGTACAAAGCAATAGCCAAGGCGGGACATCAGATGTACCAACATCTGACTTACACCCTACGCCAGTTCTGGATAACGCTTCTTCGTTTATTACAATTGAAACAGACGTGATTTCAGCAAAAATTAGTTTGAATGGCGGAGATGTAACCGAGCTTAAATTATTGGCCTACCCAACAGAGAAAGATGGCGATACGCCTTACTCACTGTTTAAACCTGTGTCGGCTATTTTATATCAAGCGCAAAGTGGCCTTTCAGGCGTTGACACTCGTGCAGGACGTGCCGTTTACCAAGCAGATAAAGAAAACTTTGTCATGCAGGGTGACGAACTAAAAGTCCCAATGACCCACATCACTGCTAGCGGTCTGCAAGTCACTAAAGTTTTCACGTTTAAAGCCGGTAGTTACACGGTTGACGTTGACTACTTAATCAACAACCAATCTGCCACGGTATTGTCTACCCAAATGTGGGCGCAATTAAAACAAAGTACTTCGGTTCGTGGTGGCTCAATGATGATGCCAACTTATCGTGGTGCCGCTTATTCTGCGAACGATGATACCTATGAAAAAATCGACCTAGACGAGTTCACCGACAAAAAGCTTAATGAATCAACGCAAGCAGGTTGGGTTGCGATGATCGAACACTACTTCGTTAGTGCTTGGGTGCCAAATCAACAAGACAACAACCAAATTTACAGCCGCGATTCTGGCAATGGTAGTTACGCGTTAATTGGCTTTAAAGGCCCACAAATCGATGTTCTACCAGGTTCTGTAGAAACGCTATCAGCAAAATTATATGCCGGTCCTAAAGACCAAGATGCGTTACGCAACTTAGCTGATTACTTAGACCTTTCTGTCGACTACGGTATGTTATGGTTTATCTCTCAACCACTATTTGATTTGCTTAAAATATTCTACGGCTTAGTGGGTAACTGGGGTGTCGCCATTATCTTGATCACACTAGCCGTAAAAGGCGCCATGTTCTGGTTAACTAAAAAGCAATACACCTCAATGGCTAAATTGCGTCAGTTACAACCTAAAATGCAAGAACTAAAATCGCGCTACGGTGAAGACAGACAAAAAATGTCGATGGCGATGATGGAGTTATACAAAAAGGAAAAAGTTAACCCTATGGGTGGCTGTTTACCTATGTTGATCCAAATGCCTATTTTCTTAGCGCTTTACTGGGTGTTTGTTGAAAGTGTTGAATTACGCCATGCTGATTTTGCATTATGGATCAACGACTTATCACAGCAAGATCCATACTACATTCTACCTATCTTAATGGGTGCTAGTATGTTCTTAATGCAAAAATTACAACCAACACCAATGACAGATCCGGTACAACAAAAAATCTTCCAATACATGCCGGTTATGTTCACTGTGTTCTTCTTATGGTTCCCAGCGGGTTTAGTACTTTACTGGTTAGTCAGTAACCTAATTTCAATTGCGCAAATGCTAGTCATTAACCGCTCAATTGAAAAACAAGGATTAGGCGTTAAAAAGTAACATATAGTCAAAGCGATCAGGTTTTAGGGGCAGGTTTCCAGTTCCAGACGAAACCTAAGTACCTACATCCATGTAGGCAAAGCCGTCAAGCTTCGAGACCCCATGAGCATATGCTCTATTATGTGATTGGGGCTGCCTAAAGGGACTTAGGTAGTAGGACGACGCAGGAGCCAAAGTCGAGAGTAAGCGCTGACAATGAACCATAAGACCTGAGCGAGAAGACTATAGCGTTACGGCAGCCAAAATAGTTTGAAAAGGCCTACATTGTTAGGCCTTTTGTTTTTCAATGCTTAAAAGCATTCTATAATCCCACTCATCACCAGCCTTAAAGCAAAAAATAACATGTTAGATAACCAAGACACCATTGCAGCAATTGCCACCGCTCCAGGGCGCGGCGGCGTCGGTATTATTCGCGTATCAGGCCAACAAGCCGAACAAGTTGCTCAACAGATACTAGGCAAGGTACCCAAGACGCGGCTGGCTGAGTACTTAAAGTTTTATGACGAACAGGGCTCGGTTATTGACCAAGGCATTGCCATCTTCTTTAAAAACCCTAACTCGTTCACTGGTGAAGACGTACTCGAATTGCAAGGGCATGGCGGTCCCGTCATTCTCGATATGCTACTACGCTGTATTTTAAACATGCCTGGTATTCGCATGGCTAACCCAGGCGAGTTCTCAGAGCGTGCTTTTTTAAATGACAAATTAGATTTAGCCCAAGCCGAGGCCATCGCCGACTTAATTGAATCATCATCTGAACACGCAGCGCGCAGTGCATTACAAACCTTACAAGGCGAATTTTCCAAGTATGTACACGAGTTAACTGAAGACATTATCCACCTACGTATATACGTAGAAGCCGCCATCGATTTTCCTGAAGAAGAAGTCGACTTTTTATCTGACGGTAAAATACTTAGTGATCTATTGGCCGTTATCGATAACACCCAAACCGTGTTAGCCAAAGCCCAGCAAGGCGCCATACTAAAAGAAGGTATGCGAGTGGTAATTGCCGGTCGGCCGAACGCCGGAAAGTCGAGCCTACTCAATGCGCTGTCTGGTCGCGATTCTGCAATAGTCACTGATATTGCAGGAACAACTCGCGATGTGCTATCTGAACAGATCAACATTGACGGTATGCCATTGCACATTATCGACACCGCCGGTTTACGCGAAAGTCCAGATAAAGTCGAACAAATAGGCATTGAGCGTGCTTGGCAAGAAATCGCTAATGCGGATAGAGTTTTATTAGTTGTCGATGCAACCGACACTGAACACAGCCCTGAAGATTTTTGGCCTGAATTTTTTGCTAAATTACCGAAAGATCTTGGTGTAACGCTGGTGCGCAACAAGCTTGATGAGCTCGCTGCAGATCAGCAAGAACAAGTTGGGTTTAGCCAAGAGCAACCCTATCCCGTGGTGCGTTTGTCAGCCAAAACTCAACAAGGTTTGGATGATTTAAAAGAGCATTTAAAATCCATTATGGGTTACCAAAGCTCAACCGAAGGCCAATTTATGGCGCGTCGCCGTCACATAGACGCCTTAAACCGAGCATTAGAGCAACTTGAAAACGGTAAGGCTCAACTGGAAGGCCCTGCCGCCGGTGAACTGCTAGCCGAAGATTTGCGCGTTGCCCAGCAACACCTAAACGAAATAACCGGCGAGTTTACCAGCGACGACCTACTCGGCCGTATATTTGGTAGTTTTTGTATTGGGAAGTAACGATATAAACAAAATCCGTAAAGGTTAACCTTTTTCGACTGTATTTATTGTCTGGTTCCGTTTTTCTTTTTTTAGCAAAAACACTAAAACCAGCTTGTAGCCCTTTACCAATGAGGCATTGGTTTTCAAAACCAATGCCTCAAATCTAAAAACAAGGATTGTTTGCCAACATACTTATTCCTGTCCTTGTTAATTTAGCCAGTCGATTTACCCCATCAATTTAACCTGTAAAAGATACGCTACTCTATAGGAATAACTAAGCGCACCGCTAAGCCACCAAGTTGATGCGAGCGGCTAAGCTGTAAATCAATTTTGTGCCACTCGGCAATACGCGACACAATAGCTAGCCCCATACCATGACCTTTAGCTAACTTTGTGACAGGCGGCGTCATTTTTTGACTCGGCACATCTTCATGGTCGGCAATGCGATAAAATGGCAATAGCACCTTGTCAAACTCGTCTTTATCCATGCCTTTGCCATCGTCTTCTATCGTTAATATTAAAGCCGATTTTTGCTTAGTTAGACTAATTTTTATCTGAGTTTTGGCGTAGCGCACAGCATTATTAATTAAATTATTCAACAACATAGACATGTAATGTTTGTCCAGTTGTGCAGTAAACGCCTGATCCTGCGGCCAATCTAAAATAATATGGTTTTGAGTTTGTAGCGGTTTAAGCAATTCGCCTAATAAAGCGTTAAGTTCAACGGCTTGTAAACTTAAACTCACCTTGGCTTTCTCTAATTTGGCGTAATGTAATAATGATTCAACTAGCGACTCCATGGCGTCCAAGTCACGATCGAGCTGCTCAAAATATTGATTTTTGCTAGTGTCGGTATTGGTTTCTTGCAGCATATCAATACCAAATCGCAAACGGGCTATCGGTGTACGTAAATCGTGAGACACAGCTCGACTCAATAGCTTGTTATCGGCGATCAAACTGGTAATACGCTGCGCCATCTGGTTAAAACCCAGTTCAATATTGTGTAAATAGCTAAATTTCGATAACGGGATCCGTCTGTCTAATTGCCCTTCACCAAACTGCACCATAGCGCGGTTTACTAGCAATAAACGTCGGATCAAAGGTGTTAACCACAGGGCAATAAAAACAATAATGCCAAGATAGAACAACAAGGTCAGTAATAGCGGATCCGCTGTTTCTGGTTCAGTTGGCTCGGTTGTATTGGCAAATTGAAAACTAACCACGGTTTGACTTGCAGCTTGAAAGCTATGCAATGACACGCCCGATTGGCTATTTAAGACTAAAGGCTCACCACTGACAAATTGTTCGAATAGGGGCGTGGGTAATGGAAAATCATCAAGCCGAGCAAAACTGACTGACAAGCCTTGTGCAGTAAATTCTGACGCTAGTTCTGGCTGTTGCGCCAATACACGGGCTGATTGCAAGGCAAGCACCTGCCATTGTTTAGGTTCGATCAAGGGTGCATAGTCTTCATTGGCTTGAGATTGTGATTGATAGTACCAGTCCAATAACCAGCCTAGGCCTATCGCCGCCGTCAAGGTAACCGCGATCAAGGATAAGGTTAATCTACGCATTAACAAATAACGCCATTATGACCACGCATTCGCGACAAACAAATAACCTTTGGCGCGAATGGTTTTAATTTTTTCAGAAGGACTGGCTGTATCGCCCAGTTTTTTACGTAAACGCGACACCGCTATATCAATCGAACGGTCAAACCCGTCATACTCAATACCACGGCGAGTTTTTAATAACTGTTCGCGCGACACTATTTCCCCTGCCTGAGAAGCTAGACACCAGAGTAAATCGAATTCTGTCGGCGTCACACTGACAATATTCTGTTGCAGCGTTACCGCTTTACTAGTGGCATCCAATGTCAGACAGCCAAATTGCAATACGTTGGTTTGCCCAACATCTGAAGTAGCAACTTGCTGGCGCGCGTGGCGTTTTAATAAAGATTGGATCCGTGCTAATAATATTTTCGGGCGTACTGGCTTAGCAACAAAATCCGTTACTCCTAGCTCAAAGCCTTTCAGCTCATCGTTTTCTTCGTTACAAGCGGTTAGCATTAAAATCGGCCCTTGATAAAATGCTCGCGCTTGCTGACAAATATCAAAACCATTTACATTGGGTAGCATCACATCTAACAATATAATATCAGGGGTAAAGTCCTTAATGGTTTGCACAGCCAGCGCACCATCCGCAACATGCTTAATAACAAAGTCGTGATGCAACAAGTATGCGGCGATCCAATCTGCCAACGAACTATCGTCTTCAACCAACAACACTTTATGCATCACAAATCATCTCCATTATTAGCACAACCATGACAAGGCAAACGATTAACACTGCACATTATCCCTTACCCTTACCCTATGTCGTATGGCTTCTCAGATAGCAGCTAAAATAAGCGCCAACTAGACTGCCTATGCTTGCGATTACCATAAACCCAAGCAACTTCAACCTGCGTTTGACTAATATAGCGACCATCACCATCAACCAAGGCGAACTCTTGGTTAACCTTACCTTGCACTTCAAACTCTAGCTTGCCTTGGCTGGCTGCCTCCCAACAATAAAGGGCGCGCCGCTTAGTTAATGATACCAAACAATAATCATCCGCCTGTTTTGCCTGCCAAGCGAACATCACTGTTTGATAGCACATTTGCCCTTCTTTCAGCGCAATACAGCGCTGCGGCTCCACCGCCAAGTAGTCCTTTTGTTCAGCCATTGCTACTGATAAGCCAATTAACCCCAACATCCCGGCTAGTAACAAATGGCCGAAGCTCAGCCCCTTGCGGTTCCATTCGAATAAACGTTTCATCTTTAGAATACGTAACTCAGTGAGGTTAATAAAATATGCGCATCATCGCGCACGGTTAACGGACTATCAGCAACAGCATCAGCCAAACTCAGGTAACGGTAATTACTACGAAATACCCAATCTTCACTGATTGGATAAGCAACACCAATCTCAAAAGTGAAATCCACCCCAGCACCTGCTTGGTAAGCGGTTAAATCACTATTATTGGCCGCTTCTTGTTCGCTGACCCCTAAAAAGTGATTATAAACGGCAGCACTGGTATAAGTGGCGCCAAGTAACGCATGATAATTCCAATTACGTTTTTGCCAAGAGCGACCAACGAACAAACTGGCGCTTTCACCGTAATGTTGACCGGAAATATCGCTAAGTAATCTCACTTGAAAAATATTAGCGTTGCGGTAATAACTCAACCTAACACCGGCAGCAAAATCCCCTTCGCGTTCGCGTAAGTTTTGCCAATCATCACTATCGTCTTTGCCAAGATAACCAAATATAGGACTTAGGATCGCTTCTGCTGCCCAAGACTCATCATTCAATAGCCGATAACCTAAATTAAAACCACTTACCGACTCTGAAAAGGCTTCAACAAAGAAGTCTTTATATTGATAGCGGCCATTAATGTTGAGGTAAGCGCCCGTTTGCGTAAGTAAATTACCGGCTCGGTTGCCTTCGGGATAGCCGTAAATAGGATTGCGGTAAATACCTATACCCAGTCCAACATCCAAAAAGCCACCTTGCTCACTATCAGCCGATCTTACCCCTTGGGTAATAGACTGATTAATATCATTACTCTGGGCCGTTAAACTGGCTAACGCCAAACACAAACCAAACCATTTAATAAAGGCTGTCATACGCCTCTCCTACTTATGCCAAGTTGATACTCAACAAACAACACACATCGCGTTATCAAACTCAAGACAACGCCTCTGCGCCAAGTGACGCACAGCCACCTAACAATAGCCCCACCGCCACAGCCAATACTGCCAAAAGCAATTTAGCCACAACCTAACTCCTCATCATCTTTGCAAGTCAGGTTATTGTGGCAATAAAGTTCCCAATCAAGTGTAACGCTTTGTAACCTAAGCCAAGCGAAACCAAGATAACACCAAGCAAAATACCAGTAAAAGCGATGAATATCATACATTTAAGGCTTATACAGCAAAAGCCAATATGGCCAATTGTTACACTTGGTTACAAAAGGAAATTTTTGGTTACGTAAATCACAACTTAAATCCGCTACAGTCAATGGCATTCAAGCGAGATATAAAACACATAAGGAAATCCAACATGACTCAATCAGCAACGCTGCTAGCTATGTCGATAACTAGCGCGCTACTTAGCACGTTTAGTGTCAAAGCCAACGATAACCCAGCACAGGCCAGTAACGAAGATAAAACCGAAAAAATAGAAGTGGTTGGCAGCCGCCAGTCGTATTACACAGAAATAACCGAAGACACCAAAAAGCTCATCGAGCTACCTGGCACCTTAGGTGATCCGATTGCCGCAATATCTACTTTGCCGGGTGTGATTATCCCCGTGGCAGGCAACGAGCCAGCGGTGCGTGGCTCATCACCGGCAGACAATAAATACTATATTGATGGTTTGCCCGCCGGTTATATCTTTCACGAATTTAATACGTCGATATTCGATCGCAACACAGTACAAAACTTTCAACTGTATTCTGCTGGGTTTGGCGCTGAATATGCAGGTGCCACCGGCGCGGTGTTTGATGTGCGACTGCGCGATCCCAAAAAGCAAGATATCAAAACCACCATTGATGCCTCTTTACTGCGAGGAGGTATCTTTATGGAAGGCACTGTCACCGAAGATTCAGCATTTTACTTATCAGCCCGTAAAGGCTTAATTCAGTATTTTATGCCAGAAGAAGATGAAGACGAGGACGACGACGGCGTACGCATTAAAACGCCACCAGAAGACAACGACTATCTAGCCAAGTATGTCTGGGACATTAATGCTAACAATCAACTAACCATTAATTTAGTCGGTGCCGGTGACTTTGCCGAAGCGGATTTTGATGAAAAGTCAGACATGGCGGCACTTAATCCTGATTTTGCTGGCGAAGCCATGCTAAAAGACAGGTTTGATAGCCAAGGCATCACTTGGCGGCACCAATTTGCAACGGGCGCAGAACTCACCTTAAGCGCAGCCCATTACAAAAACCGCAGTAAAGTTACCTGGGGCGACAATTACTTTGAAAATGTCACCTTTGAAGACACCTTAGTCAAAGGCCAATTAAAAACCCCACTAAACGAAAGCCACACCTTAACATTAGGTGGTGAACTGGATAAAACAGACTTTAACTATCAAGCCCGCTCAGTGCTATTTGTTTGCACCGAGTTTGATGTTGAATGTCAAAATAATCGCCGTGAAGTCTTCACCCAAGACCGAAGTATCAAAGCACGAGAACAAACCGCCTATCTGATTGACTTTTGGCAAATTAACGCCAACTTAACTTTAGAATCAGGCCTACAATACACCCACAACGACTACCTAGACCAAACGCAAGTAAACCCAAGAATGGCCGTAACTTGGTATTTTCTTGATAACGTCGCATTGACCAGTTCAGCCGGACGTTACAATCGTTTTCCAGACATAGAAACGGTTCTGCCGGAAATAGGTAACCCCAAACTAAAAGCGCCAACCGCACAACACTACACGTTAGGCTTAAAGGGAGAAGTCGCTGACAACTGGAATTGGAATATTGAAACCTACTACAAAAAGCTGAAAAACTTACCACTCGGCCTCAGTGAACAAGAAAGCGACGCCGAGCAACTCTACGCTAATGATGTTACAGGCACCGCCAAAGGGGTTGATCTTATCGTCAATCGTGCCCTTGCCGACGGTTGGTATGGCTGGCTATCACTTAGCTATGCGAAAAGCGATAGAACCAATGAGCGCACCAATGAAACCCGCGATTACCGATTTGACACTCCCGTAGTATTGAATCTAGTCGGTAATTATCAGATCAACAATTCATGGACCGCCGGTTTTCGTTTTATTGCCAAAAGCGGTGAAGCAACAACCAAGATCAGCGGAATTGAACCCAACCCTGTTTTCCCAGATAAATATATAGCGACCTATGATCAACCATTTAACGATCGGCTACCAACCTATGCGCGTTTAGACTTACGTTTACAAAAAGATTTCCAAATGCTGGGCAATGACGCTAAGTTTTATATTGATGTGATCAACGCACTTAACCGCGAAAACATCGTTGAACGGGACCTTGACCACGAAAAAGTCAATCAAACTGGCCAACTATTTATGGAAGAAGAGGCTGACCTAGGGATCTTCCCATCTATAGGTATTTCATTTAGTTTTTAAGTTGTTTTTATATTTTAGGCATTGGTTTTGAAAACCAATGCCTCATTAATAAAGGCCTACAGAGGTTTTTCACATTAATTGGTTATTTTTAACAAACAAGACCAAACCCATTTAACGCTAAAAAGGACGATAAAAAATGCATAAACTTAAGGTTGGCTTAGCTATTTTACCTCTTGTACTGCTCGCAAGCTGTGCGACCGTTAAAACCATTAACCCACCACAAAACCAGGTACGCATTGAACACTATGGTAGCAAAAGTTATTGCAAATCCATTCCTCGAGTTTATAGCGGCCTCGCCTATAACGTATGCTTAATGTATGGCGAGCCCAATATTAAAGGCCATACGGGTAGTGCACTCAATGGCGTACCCTTTTTCATCATTGACTCAGCCTTTTCTTTAGTCGCCGATACTGTGGTTATACCCTACACCGCCAGCCAACAAGCAATTAAAGGCAATATACGCGTCAACTAAACTCAATACTGTTAACAACAAATGATCTCGATAGAGTATCGAGATCTGTGGGCGGCAAACCATCTGGAAACTTGCAAATATTAAGTCTTTTTAGAACAGAAAGGTTTGCTGGCTCACTTAAAAAACTTTTTAATAGATCCAAATCTCACCTAACAAATAGCGCTTTTTAAATTTTGCTTTGTAACTATTCAGCGTGTTTTGTAAATAGAGAGAAATTTCTACCGCAGGTATAAAAAATTACCGTCATACCTGAGTATTCAGGTATCCAGTGCCTTTAATAAAGTCACTAGATTACCGCATTCGAGCCAAAGGCGAGGTAATTAGCAACTCCAAGGCGCGTAAAACATATTACGCTGAGTAGTTACTTTAAATCTTTATTAGTACTAGTTTTTAAAATGGAGCGTTAGTTTTGAAACATATGTCTCATTAGTAAATGACGTGGAGATAAAAACCAAATCTAACCTTGTAAATACTTATCTCACGTATAAAAGTCTCGTTTAGTTAACTTGCCTCTTCATTTACAACAACGTCTTGATTTTTCACCTGCTGCTGCTTTTGAACGACTAACCACGCTATTAACATTGAATTAAAATAAGCAAAAAGTATTAACCCAACTTTATTTAGAATTGTCGTCATAAATACACCTTCCGCACTTAATGCCTGATTAATAGACGCTTTAGCATTCATAATATTTAAAAAAGCCCACCACAAAGCAGCCTCTGCTGTATCTATAGAGGAGTCATAGTGACGCTCAAACTCCAAAATAAACGCTGAAGACAAAGTGAAACTGACAAATACAATCAAGAAAATACATAGAGATAAAGTTTCATACTTGCTGGCATGTAAACTAGAGATGAGAATTTTGATTGATTTAATCGCTCTTAAATACCTTATGATTCTAACCAATTTAGATATTCTCCCCCATCGAAGTGGATCTATTGCTGGTATAGAGGACACAAAATCTATCCAGCCCCATTTTAGGTAACGCTTTTTAGATTCTGCTTTTAATAGGCAATAGAAAAAGTCAGATAGGAAAATGACACAGACAATTAAGTCAATAAATTGAAGTACCCTCTTAACTTCAGGATCAGAAATAAAAAAAGATTCAACAACCAATGCACTTAAAACGTAAATACTGAGAAATACTAAAACAAGATTATATAAAGGAGAGCGCGATTCATTCATTTGAAGAGTCCTTTCTAGCCACTGCCACAATCTTATGCAGGGGAATATAATAAGTAAATAACTTTTTATGGATAAAAAAAGCCCAGTTTAGTCACCTAAACTGGGCTTTAATCTTTGTATTATTTCGAATAAGTCAGTTAATTACAGGTATCTACCAACTTACGGCTTGTATCGGTTGGTTCTGGTACCGACTCTGTCGCATCATCTTTAACAAACACGACAGATATTGCCCCTAATATCATAGCAGCGCCAGCTAGCATGATTATATAAATGGCATTATTGTCGAACACTGAGCTTAAAATCCAACCTGCAAACAAACCCGATACAATTTGTGGTGCTGCAATCGTAAAGTTGAATATGCCCATATAAACACCGGTTTTTTCTGGTGGTAATGAGCCTGCCAAAATGGCGTAAGGCATAGCTAAAATTGCCGCCCAAGCAATACCAATACCTATCATAGGGATCACTAAGTTTAACGCGCCGGTTGGAATTTCTACCGTGGTGATTAATAGGTTAGCTTGAACAGGTGTAGGGTCATTAAACAAAATAAAGCTCATGTAACCAATACCACCTGCCAATAACGACAATGAGTAAGTCAGTTTACGCCCAATTTTATTGGCGATTTTTGTTAAAAACACCGAAAATATCGCCGCGAATAATGAGTAAGCCGCAAATAAAATACCAACCCAATCGCCAGCTGCACCTTTAGCTTCACCAACAAAGGCCGGTACAACATCTAGTGATTCTAAATAATGTGAGTCAAACCATTTAGCTTCTAAGCCCCATGCATTTTGCGTGATCGCCGGCATGGTATATACCCACATAATAAACAAAGCAAACCAAGAGAAGAACTGCACAACGGCCAATTGCTTCATGGTGGTTGGCATAGATTTCATTAAACCAAAGAAACCTTTAATTTTGTCGCCCACACTGAGTTTTTTCTCTGCGGCTAATTGCTTTTGCACTTCTTTTGGATCTAAGCCTTTGTAGGCATAGTATTCTTCAGGCGGATATTCACGGGTTTTATAGACTGTCCATAAAACGGTACCTAGCATAATAGTGGCGCCAATATAAAAAGCGATAGTCACTGAAGGTGCCACTTCACCGGCTTTGGCTGCATTCTCTAAGCCGACGACATTAGTCAGAACAAAAGGTAAAATCGAACCTATGATCGCCCCAACATTAATTAATAAAGATTGTACCGAGTAACCTTGGTTACGTTGCTCTGCCGGCACCATGTCCGAAACCAAAGAGCGAAATGGTTGAAAGGCTACATTAAATGAAGCATCCATTAACGCCAGCATGACAGCGCCAAAGATCATGGGCGACATCAGTTGCACAAACAATGGCGCATTGGGCATCATACACATAGCCACAGCCGCAGCAGCCGCACCGCCTAAAATATAAGGATTACGTCGACCGACACCATTCCAAGTGTGATCCGAAGCGGAGCCAACAATAGGTTGAATTATTAACCCCATAATGGGTGCGACTAACCAAAACAGAGAGAGTGAGTGCAGATCAGCACCTAAGTCTGACAAAATACGACTGACATTAGCGTTTTGCAGTGCAAAACCAAATTGCACGCCTAAAAAGCCAAAGCTAACGTTCCAAATTTGCCAAAATGAAAGTTTAGGTTGTTGTTTCATTTAACGATTCCCAGATTTATACCGTCATACAATCCGCTTGATTTAGCCAAAGCCAATTAAACTGTACAAAAAATTAACAAATTTTATTACAGCATGTTTTATGGCGATCCGCGAGAAACAAATCAATACATACGTATGCCATAAAATTTTCTTGCGATTTCAGCCGTTTGATCTTGGAGCCGCAATGTCGAACCCAGTTGTGAAAACGACTTGGTGGGTGTAATCCAATTAAAGGGAATATGCGGCAATATTGCAGGAAGTATTAGCGGGCTAATTCGATTGATTCATTCTTGAATATAAACCTCAGCTTTTTATCCAAATACACAAGTCAGGAGAACAAAACTGATTTGTTTTAACTCTAGTTTTAAGCTGTTTTTATATTTTAGGCATTGGTTTTGAAAAACAATGCCTCATTCCTAAAGGGCTAGAGAGCTATTTTGTTATATTTGGCTTTATGGACAAAACACAGTTAAATCTTTTAACGCTTGTTTATGTTGTTTGTATTGCGGATCGAAACGGCTCACTAAGCGCCAAAATTGGCGACTGTGATCAAGGTGTTTAAGATGGGCTAATTCATGAATAATTACCGAATCAACCACAGGCTCGGGCATAGCAGCCAAGCGCCAATTAAATGCCAGTTCTTGGCGGCTATTACAACTGCCCCATTTAGCTTTGTAGTTTTTAACCTGCCAACTGCGATAACTCAGCGCCATTTGCGCGGCAAGTTCAGGTAAGCGGCTAGTCAAATAACTACTGAGTTGTTGACTGTAAAAGTCTTGTAATAGCTTTTGCAAATAAGCTTGTTGATTATCAATATTGACTCGCGATGAAACAAATAACGCCAAAACATTATCTTGTGTTGCAAAACAAAACTCAGTTTTACTGTGTAAGCTAACCTCTAGTTTAATAGGTTCGCCAAACAGTAAAAATTGGCTATCGCGACTTATCACTTCGTTGTGCGCTTGCTCAGCCAAAATATCACTTTGCTCGGCGAGTTTACTTTCGATCCACGCTTGTTTGCTGTGTACCATATCGCGAATATCGGCCTCGGGTAACCAAGTCGGCACAAGTACCCTAACCTGTCCTTTTTGCACGATCACAGAAATGGTTTTACGGCGCGCAGAGTGCTTGATTAAATAATCGAAAGGCATGAAATAAAAAGCGAGCTATACGGTTACAATGCCAGCAGTATAACCCGCATAGCCTAAGAACTTAACTCTAGTCACTCATATCTGATAGGTTTATGTCGGGTGGCGTGGCTTCGCCACTTAACCGACCTACAAAACAACGTAGGTCGGATAAGCCGCAGGCGCATCCGACGTTAATGGATAACTCAAGCCCCTGTTGCAGGTTGAAACCTAGCAAATAAACATTACGACAAACCAGAAAAAGCGTAATGCACGATTGGGTCGTTATGCCCTCCGATGAGTTAACTAAGAACTTAAATAAGCTTTTACTGGTAACGATTTAGGTAATTTGCTAAAAAAGACAAAAGTATAAAAGTACGTAAGTGTTTTGATAGAAAAACGTGTGCATTGCGTACTGTTGAATTGTTATACAAATCGAGTAACTAGCGAGTAAACATGGATATAAAAGTTATCGTAGCCCTAATCGGATTGCTTGGTGTCTTAGCAAGCGCTTTAGTTCAGTATTTCCTTGGACGGCAGGCTGAGACACGTAAAAAACTTATAGAAATTCGGGCTCAGGCCTACTTAGATCTTGTAAACATCGTTTCAGAAATAGCGAGTTCATCCAAACACAGTGTTTCGCGTCAGCCGAATCAACTCAAGTCACTCACTCAAGCTAAAACTAGAGCCGTGCTTGTTGGTAGTGATGAAGTTGTAGAGGCTATAGAAAATTTCTGGAATAAGTTTGGAATATTAGCTACCGATGAGTCTTTTTCTGCTTTCACTTTAATTGTTCTAGCAATGCGTAAAGATTTAACCGGTAATAATAAAGTTTCAGAAAGCAATTTAAATTCTGCATTATTTGGGAGCAAAGGCAGTGCATAACAAAGTGCTTAGTTTGACCTCCACTGCGGCAAATTAGCACGTCGTTATAAACACTAGTTGAATCATCTTATGGAAGCTGAATTTTTCTACCTTCAAGAAGCTAAGTCTCAAGCTGAATTAGCTGTTTATTCATACCATGAATACGAAAAATACCTTAAGAGTCGTGATACAGAAAAACTGTTTTATTACTTGCATCATTTCGCCTTACATTCGACGAATATTGATAAATTACTTTTTCCTATTCCTAGTAAGCGAAATAATTTTAAATTTCGGCTTGAAATTTTAGAAACGATTCAACAAAAAGTTCAATTTAACTCTACAGAGGTGCGTAAACTGAGAAACCACTTAGAGCATTTTGACGAGCGACTTGATAAATATGTGAAAAATTATAACGGCCAGCCATTTTTTGATAACAATATTTTCACTGGTGTAAAAGGCCTTCCCTTAAACAAAATTACTTATTTAAGAGCCATTGATGGTGATAACTACCTCTTTTACGGTGAGCAATTTAATATAAAGCAAATATATAAAAGTGTTAGCTTAATTTTAAAGGCTTTAAACGCGTACCTTAATGAGTAGTATGTTTAACAAATTAGGGTATGTGGCGCGAAGCCGACACATCATCCCTGTGTTGGACAAACACCTAACTTTGTGGTTTGGATTTCGGTCGGGTGGCGTGGCTTCGCCACTTAACCGACCTACAAAACAACGTAGATCGGATAAGCCGCAGGCGCATCCGACGTTAATGGATAGCTCAAGAGCTGCCAGAATTGTAAACTCCCACCTTTTCAATCATGCCCGCTGGAAACGATTTATTTTAATTTCTGTTTGCAGGGTGTAACAACTGCAACAAAGTCGTGTCGCGATTCGCTGCGCTCATGGCAACCTACGGAGTATTTTTTCTATCTATGTTAAGCTTCAGTGTAATTTTGATTAGTTGAGTTTTATTGCCTCTGATTGCGAGATTATATACCCGTAAATAAAAAGTCGAGTGCTGCGATAATCTCATTTCGAAAAGCACTCAAGTCATTAACTTCTTCCTTTAGTATCTTAGTTGGAACACTAGTGGCCTGTTGAGTGAGAATAACAAAGTCACCCTCTTCAAGGTGAATGATTGGGCACAAATGGCTTGGGGCTGCCCCTTCAAGAAGTTCCAATGGCGTCAATGGAATAACAATTCTTGTATCCAAATTACTCAGAAGATCAGATTGAACATCGACAAAATAAGGGTAAGCTCTCGTTGTAGCCTTATCTTTGTTCTTATAGAGTGAAAATTGCGGCATTAAAACTTCCTATAAGAATCTGAGAATAAGCCATGCTCTTCAGTAAACTTATTGCAAGATTCAACTGCTTCAGTATTTTGGTTAATCCACTCATCACGTAACTTAGCCTTAACTTCTCTCGCTAGCGCTTTTTCCATCGTTGCAGATAAGTTTATGTTTAACCTTTTCGCTTCAGCCAATAGTTCACTGTTTAGGCTAAGGTTTGTTGCTTTCTTAGCGGGTTGTGTAGAACGTACATTTCTCATGGTTTCCACCAATGCGCATACTCAATACGCATAATCTTAGTGAAAAATCGGGCATATAACAAGCCAATAAAAACGGACAAAAATTAACACGTAACAGGGGGGTTAATGTGGCTTGGGTTTATGTCGGGTGGCGTGGCTTCGCCACTTAACCGACCTACATGGATGTTTACGTCGCACAGTATCAACTACCAACCACACCGCCATCGTCTTTCCATATTGCCACCAAAGCCGGACGACAAGGCATATCGTCAGCAAAATCTGGCCAACGGGTGTCTGGTTTATCAAAGGTGCTGTCACCGCCAGGGTGCTGAATAGCGCAAAATAGTGTGGTGTTATCTGGGGTAAAAAACGGCCCGCATAGTTCTGCACCAATCGGACAACGCAAAAAGCGTTTGCTCAAGCCGTGCAATGGGTTATCTACCGGCATGGCCCATAAACCATCGGCAACCCCGTGATCTTCCGCACCGTCGGTCGAAAGCCACAAGTGACCCAAATTATCAAATGCACAATTGTCCGGACACGCTAACCAACCATTGTCGCTGGTGGCGGTGTGATAATTGGTGATGGTTTGCTTGGGGTTACCGGCGAGCAGGGTTAAATCCCATTTAAACACACTGGCGCTGTGATCGCCTTGCGGCGCAATTAATTCAACCACTTGCCCAGCTTTGTTATAAGCGCGCGGGTTAGGTGCATTAAGCTGATCCGGTTTGCGGCTATCATTTTTGGTTAGCATGACATAAACCTTGCCGTTCACCGGATTAACTTCGACATCTTCGGGTCTGTCCATTGGAGTTGCCGCCAGTAAATCGGCTGCTTTGCGCGTATCTAAAGCGATATCGGCTTGCGAGTGAAAACCGTTGGCTGGCGTTAATGGCCCTTGACCATACACCAAAGGTTGCCAGTGCAGGCTGCCGTCTTCACTAAACTGGGCAACCGACAATTCGCCATTGTCTAATAAGGTTAAATTAAAGGCACGATCGGCCGCTGTGTTGCCGGCGCGATAGGTATCACGGCTGATAAAGCGATAGACATATTCAAATTTTTGGTCGTCCCCCATGTAGGCGACAACACGGCCATCGGTATTGATGTGAACATTACAACCTTCGTGTTTAAAGCGGCCTAAACTGGTGAGTTTGCGCGGTTTCGATTGCGCATCAAAAGGATCGATCTCAACTATCCAACCGGCGTGTAAACCCTCTTGTGGATTTTTATCTAAATCCCAACGGTCAAAGTGCAGTCCCCAACTTTTGCGAACATCGCCTTTAAAGCCAAAGCGGCGGTAATTTTCTTGCTCTGGGCAATTGTCGAGATCACCTTTAAAGTATTTATTGATGTTTTCTTCGGCGGTTAGTACGGTGCCCCAAGGCGTCACCCCACCCGCACAATTACCATACGTGCCCCAAGTGTCGACACCATTTTTGCTGTACAAGGTTTTCATGCGTTGATGACCGCGCGCCCACCCCGACAATTGCATAGGCGTTTCGGCTGTAATACGGCGGTTATAACGCGATGCTTTAACAAGCTGCCATTCACCATTGGCTTGGCGCTTAACTTCCACCACAGACAAACCGTGTGCGGCAAGGTCTATTTTGGTTTGCTCCAAGCTTAGGTCAGCATCCTTTGGAGAACCCGGATGCATTAAATGCGCTTTGGTATGTTCGTGGTTTACCACTAGCAAACCGTGCTGCGAATTTTGGCTGCCAAGCGGTAACGGGATAAAACCGACAAAATCGTTGTTAAAACCAAACTGTAAATTTTGATTTTTCGCGCTCTGCTGCTGTGGATCAAACTCGGCCACTTGCTGAAAAATAGGATCACCCCAGCGCAATAGCACTTGATGAGAATAACCTTGCGGTACGTGTAAGTGCTGATCCAAACCTTGTGCCACTTCGTTAAACGTTAAGCGCAAAGGGCTGGCGACACGGGTTGGTTGGCTAAACACGCTGCTGCCACAAGCGGGTAATAAAGGCACCGTCGCGGCACTGGCCACTATGCCAGCGCCTTTTAAAAATTGGCGGCGTGATAAACGATCACGCACGACCTGCGCAAATATAGGCTTACTGTTGTATTTTAAATTGGGATCTGTCATTTTTTTACTCAGTCGTCATGCCTTGTTAAGGGTGACAATCGTTGATCTAAACCTAATAAGCCTAAGCGTTTAAGGAGCCTTGGCCGGCAAACCAAGCTGTTTTAATATGCTTGAAAATGCCACGTACTTAAAGTTTTGCGGCTGTACAGGCATTACGTTGCGGCCGTCTTGTACCACTAGCATTCCTTGACTAAATTCACCGCCAAAATTAGCGCTAGAAACGTCTAAGCCGTCGGTTTCAGAAGCACCATCTATGCCTTGGTATAAATTGGCTGTTACTCTAAACGAACCCAAATAAGAATAAGGTTGGCTGGCTTTAAATAAGGCATACGAGTCATTGCCTTGGCTCGACACCACTAAGTAACTGTTGTCGCCATTTTGATAAACCGCCAAACCTTCAATATCATCTTTCAGCCATTTGGCCGCCAAGCTCTTGTCGGTTAACTGAAATACTGAACGCAAAGGCATGGCGCGTTGCGGATCGATATGCGTTACCCATATGCCCATATCTTCCACCCCAACAAAGAGTTCACCTGTGGCTTGGTTAACATCACAACCTTCTGGCTGATCCGCCAATTTAAACTCGCGTACCAATTGGCCTTGCAAACCAGTTGAATCTTGGCTGATCGCATACTGTTGGTAGCGCCCGTCTTTATCATTAATTAATACGTAAGTTTGCTGTTGATACTGCGCCATACACAAACCGTAAACTTCGGGTAAATTGGTGGGTACCTGATCAAGTTCTGTTACTTGCTGACTGCGTTTATCAATGGCATACAAAGCAATGCTGTTGTGATCGCGCTGACTGGCACTCGCCAGTGCCACGTCTTGGCCATTTAGGGTAAAGCTGTCAACCAAATCAACATTGTTAATGCGGCCACTGGCAATAAACTGTAACTCTTGGCCTTGTAGATCGTATACACCTAAACCCGCTTGCTTATCTGTGCCTAGCACTAGGCTTTTTTGTGGCTGTTTAGGGTTAAACCAAATGGCGGGGTCGTCGGCCGCATCACCTAACTTAGCCACAGGCGTGGTTTCGACAAGCGCGGGGACTACTGCAAATTGGCGTAATTTAGCCGGTGTTTGCGCTTGACTGGTTTGCTGAATTAACTGTAAGCCAATGTCTTCGCCATAGTAGCCCAATTGCAATGTATCTTGTTGCCAAATACCGTCTAAAGCTTCAACTTCTGCACTGTTCAATGTTATGTGCTCAATGGCAGGTAAGCCTGACACTAACTTGTGTTGAGTTTTGACTCGCACAGCTTGCTTAGTGCCGGTTTGACTGACCAACACACTGCCATCGTCTAGCACGCTAATTTGCTCTATTTCTTGGCTTAATCGGCCAAAAGGCTGTAATAAACTCAAAGGCTGGCGATCGGGTTCGGCTTCGGCATGGGTCGAAAATTGCCAAATACCCACTAAAGCTTCAGCAATATAAATGGCTTGCTGGTTGTCATCTACGGCACAACTGGTAATGCCGTGGCTAATGGGTAACTCGCGGATCACTTTTTGTTGCGGTGCCAATGTGGCGGTGTCTAATACCCAACGTTGCTCAACAGGCATATCGGCTTTAATCAAAAAAGCATATAGGGCATTTTCACTGGTATTATGCTTTAAACACACGCCGTCCAAACCCGCTTGGCTTATCTTTTGACGACTCAATAAGCTAAATGTCTGACTTTGCCAATGAAAGCGATACAAGTCGAGTGCATTTTGTGCTTTGTTAACCGCCGCCACCACGCTAATACGCCCTTGGTCAGTTTGCCAAGTGCGCGCATCAATTTGCTCAAACTTACCCTTAACCTGTGCTATTGCCTGTTGCTGCTGATTGATAAGGTTAAGCCCTTGTGCCTCAGAACTAACCAGCCAGTGTTGATTGTCTAGCGCTTTCACGCTTTCAATATTACTTAGTGTAATAGGGGCTTTGGGGGCGCTACTGCCAGCGTAAGCCAGCGTGCTTGCACTTAAACTTAAGGATAATAAGCAAGCGATAGAAGAAAGTTTGCAAGATAAAGGCATTAGGATCATTCAACCTCAGTTAATCAGTCAGAAAAAACAGTGCGAAGCTGTCAAGGGTCAGCTTATTAAGCTAGTAATAAAGATGGCTCAGGCCGACGCCTAAACCATCGAATTAACAACTCAATAAAGCCGATTAAAATGAGTTATAGGTAAAGCCTAACTCGAACGTACTACCATAGGTTTCATACTGGTAGTTATACTGGCTCGCACCGTGATAGAAGTAATAAGGCTCATCCGTAATGTTGATAGCATTGAAGTAAACTAGGCTCGATTCACTCAGGTAAACCTTAAAGTTGAAGTCCAATTGCTGATGCGTATCTTCGTAAACATTCGCGTCGTTATCTTCTTCAACAAAGGCTTCTGATTTATGGCTTAACGTTAAACGCGTGCTGATAGTGTTGTTCTCGTAACCTAATGTGAAGTTAGCAACTGTGTCAGACTGACTTGGAATTTGCTCATCAGCATCGGTAAATGTGGCGTTTGCCGCTACCAATAATCCCAAGTCAAACTCTTTCGCCCAAGCAAGCTCGACACCACTAATAGAGGCTGAACCGCCATTAACTGGCTGGGTAACTTCTTCAAATTGATCCCATTGGCCGTTGTCTTCTACTTCGGCGGCTAAAATAAAGTTATCAATGTCTTTAATAAAGTAACCCGCCGATAACACGCCAATATGCCCTGGGTAGTATTCAACCGAGAAATCAATATTGGTTGATTCAAACGGATCTAAATTTGGATTACCCACTTCTGCAATCAATTCACCGTCATCATTTTCAATAATTTGGAATGCGGCTGAATCGCTAAAGCTAGGGCGAGCAATGGTTTTGGTATAGGCAAAACGCGTAACTAATTTATCGCTAACGTCGTAGCGAATATTTAGGCTTGGCAATAAGTGGCTGTATTCTTTGTCTACAACCCATGGTAAGGCCACAATATCTTCAACATCACCATCGCTGTCTGAATCTGTATAATCTGCCCCCACTTTGTTACCTTGGGTACTAAACTCGGTAGATTCGTAACGCAAACCAGCCACAACCTGCCATTGGTCAATATCCATTGTCACCATGGCATAGCTCGCAAAAATGTCTTCGTCACTGGCGTAAGACTGGCCTTTACTTTCAATTAATGAATCTTCAGCCGTTAAGTGAGTGGTGTTGATATTGCTGTTATAGAACTGACGAATCGCTTCGCGCGACAAACCAGGGCCAAAATTGCCTAAGCTCCAAGTTGGGGCAACCGCTGCAAACTGCTCAGCGCTAACCTCAGGTAAATCTTCTTCGTAAATATTCACAGCCACATCATAAAACTTGCTGCGCTGACGCAATTTACCCCCAAATTTAAACTCGCCATTGTAATTGTTAAATATAAAGTCGCGGCTTAAATCAACTTTAACGCTAAACTCTTTGTCTTCTGATTCACCGTCTGTCGTTTCAAAACCGTCTAACACAAAGTTGCTCAAGTCGTGACCATTAGCCGACTGAGTTAATACAGGAACTTGACCGGCTTGGTAGGTCATGTCGATATCTTCACCTTCGAATGATGTGTCGATACGGCCTGGTTCTTTTTCGGTTGATAGTGAGTAACCCAAGTTATATTCAACTAGCCAGTTGTCTAGTTGGTTTTCACCGCCGAAGACAACAGAGTTGATTTCTTGCTCTTCAAGTCTGTCTTTAACATCGCGATCCATAGTCGCAGCTGTAACTGAGGCCGAGGTCGCATCGGCATTGACTAAAGTTCCATCTTCAAATTTATACTCGTTGCGCAAACGGAACTCATCATCAGAAAAACGGCTAAATAAAGTACGTAAGTAATATTTGTCGGTTGCGCTGGTGTGTAAATCAAGATTAAGTGCTAAACCCGCGCGCTCACGCGTAACACGGTAAGAGCGTTGTTCAATTTCAGCAGCACCAAAGGCTTCGTCTTCATTTTCGCCAAACTCGGTATCAGCCCAGCCGCCATCGGTTTCCATGTTGTGCGAACCAAAGTCACGCTTAAACCAGCTAGCCGCAGCAGCAACCCCTAATTGGCTATCGCCTAAGTCAATAATGTCGGTAAAACTGCCCGATAACTTAGGGCTGCTTTGTTCTGTTTGCTCGTTATAGCTGGTTTGTACTGTGGCGCTAAAGCTTTGCCCTTCGCGATCAAAACCGCTTAAGCTTTTAACATCAATAGAGCCGCCAATCGCATCGGCATCCATATCCGGTGTTACGGTTTTGCTAACTTCCAAACCTTCAATTAATTCACTTGGGATCACATCCATTGCTACGCTGCGCACACCGGCTTCTGGCGATGGGATATTGGCACCGTTAATGGTTAGGTTATTGAGATTAGGATCAATACCGCGAATACCAACAAAGCGACCTTCACCTTGGTCGCGCTGAACAAACATACCCGGTAAGCGTTGTAACGCTTCCGCTACGTTTTGATCAGGAAATTGGCCAACAGAATCAGCAGACACAATCGTTTTTAAATTGCTGGCATTCTTTTGGCGGTTTAATGCATTCGCTTGACTAGCCGCCATACCTAATACCAACACTTCTTCCATGGCTTCTTCGCGACTACCGATGGTAAATGTCCGGCTAGTAAACTGGTCATTTTTAACTGAAACCGAGTATTCTTGAGGCTCTGTGCCTAAGTAAGTAATCACTAAGGTGTAATCGCCATCGGCCACATTATTAAAGCGGAATGAACCGTCGCGCTGCGATACTTGCTTGCGCTGTAACTCTTTTAATTCGACCAACGCGCCTTCAAAATAAACCTTGTTGTTAACATCGGTAATGCGGCCTTGAACTTCGGCAGACAGTGTTGGGGCTGACAACATAGCCAGCCCACATGCTGCAGCAATGGGTGCAATTTTAAATTTTAATTGGTGATTGCCTAACATAAATTGTGTCCTATCATTTTTTGTTGGTACCGAGCCAGACTTTTCATTCCGCCTCGGGTGTTTGGCGCGCACATTAAAAACGATATATGACAAAACGATTGCAGTATTTCACCTCAACTCCAGATAAATCACCCATTTTCAGTTTATGTTCAGGTTTTCTTGCCTGAAATGAGCTAAATTGACACCCAGGTTTAACCATTAAGAAAAACCAAAATAAAACAATAAATATCAACAACTTAAATAAAACTATTACTCCATACTACCGAGTAGCAACATTAACAAGACAGCACGACATAGCAAAAAGCCGACTTATTTTTGTCAAATCCGTGAGCTAATATGACCCTGCCTTTTAGATATACGTTTTTTTATACTGTCGCCACTCAAAACAGCCTAGCTGGCGGCTCGCTCAATACCATGAATTTTGAATTACTGAGACACCACAACAAACTAATTTCGGCGGTTATTGCCATGATTGCCATGACACTAACCATAACCTTACTGCAAGGCGAACCTAAGCTAAAATCGGAAATCGAATGGCTAGATATAGTGGGTGAAGGAGGCATTGCCTTAATCAGCTTAATGTGGATATTCTTTATTTTGATCAGCCGCCCTGCCGGTATGGTCACGACTATGCTGGTTACCGGCTTACTATTTGTGCACTGTTCTTTACTATTAGATTTAATCGACGAGTTTTTGCACTACCCTCATCGCCAGTTTTGGCTGTTAGCTTATGAGTCGTTACCCGCGCCTATTGGCATGATTTTAATGACTTTTGGTTTATACCATTGGCATAAAGAGCAGCTTGAGGTTAATCAACAGTTACGCCGCCGCGAGCGCGTTTACCGCGAGCATGGCCTAATTGATTACATTACCGGTTTATACAGTGCCGATTATATGATGGCGCAAGTGCAGCAAGAGTTAAGGCAACTAACTGAATATTCCACCCGCAATTTTAGTTTGCTAATGCTAGATATCGACGCGTTTGATACGTTTGTCCGGCAACATGGTGATGTGCAAGCTGATCGTTTTTTACGTGAAGTCAGCGAGTTGATCTTAATTAATATTCGCACTAGTGATCTGGCCTGTCGCTATGCTGGCGATCGCTTTATCGTATTACTGCCGCAAACCTCATTAACCGATGCGCAACAAATTGCTCAACAACTACAACAGGCCATTGCGCACTTTGCCTTTAAGCCTGAAAAGTCGGCGCGGGCTGTCTATCAAAACATGAGTGTTAGCGTTGCGCCAGCCGATGCGAATAGCTCTCTCGATTCGCTCATGGCCGAGCTTAATCAACAAATGGAAAACATCAAGCTCGCTGTTAAAAACAAGTCTGTGGCATGAAGCGTTCTTGGTTTGAAATCGACGATAAAATACTCGACAGCCATCAATTGGCGGTGAGTTTAATTGACTTAGCCCGTCATCGTGGCGTGGAGCCCGATCGCCTATTACGTGGCACGCGTGTTTTTTATCAAGATCTACAACAATCACATTGGCTAAGTTGTGACCAATTGTTTAAATTAATTCACAACGCCGAAAAGCTGGTATCGAGTCAGGATTTAAGCTTTTTATTGGGACGACGTTTATTACAAAACCCCAACCAACCCATTAATCAAGTATTGATGAATGGCCATACATTACGCGATAGTTTTAGAGTAGCCAGTTGCTATCAAATGCAGTTATTGCCGCTGGTTAGTATGCAAATTCGCCAATACCAAAGCCAAAGCTATATTTTAATAGACACCGCCATTAGCGAAGCGGCTCCGCAACAATTTATCGCCGAATTAGTCGCCACCGCCATTAATACCTTTTGTAAATGGCGTTTGGGCCGACAAGTTCCGTTGCATTTTTACTTTCCTTTTGCCCGTCCGCGTAATATTTATCAATACGAAGAAAACTTAGGCCATCGCCTACACTTTAACCAACAACTGTTTATGGTGGCGTTGGACAGCCATTGGTTAGACCAAGCATTACTAGATAACTCTTCGATTGTACGCCGACAACAACGTGTATTGTGCCAACAGCGCCGCCAGCAACTCAATATGCACTGTGGTTTGCTCCAATATATTTGCCAATATTTACAACAACAACCCAACGCTAGCTTAGATGATTGTGCAAACTTTATGGCGATCAGCCACGCCACTTTAAAACGTAAACTTAAGCAACACGCAACCAGCTTTCAAAAACTGCAAGATAAAGTGCGTAAACAACAGGCGGTGTTTGATTTACAAGTCTGTGGCCATGGCAATGAGCAAGTGGCTCACAAGCTGCAATTTAATGATTTACCCAATTTTCGCCGCGCAATCAAACGTTGGACAGGCATGACCCCGAGTGAATTACGTAATAATTAGATCCATTTATTATTGACCAGATTCTCCAAATATAATCCAATCATTTAAATTTTAGGGGCAAAGTACTTATATCCATGTAAGCAAAGTCGAGAGTAAGCACTGATAATGAACCATAAGACCTGAGCGAGAGACTATAAGAAGCAAATCATTGTCGATAACAAATACTCAACTATTTGATTAATGGCTATGGTAATCTTTAGAAAACTCTATTTTTATTTCTCTATGCGCCGCTCTCATTCCCAAGATATGCCAACTGGCCCGATTAACTGGCAGGTCATTAAACAGGTCATTCCCTATTTATTTGAATTTCGCGCGCGGATCAGTCTAGCTATAGTCTGTTTAGTACTGGCCAAGCTCGCCAGTATTGGCTTGCCGTTTTTATTAAAACACACAGTAGATTATTTAGATGATCCCGCCAAACAAGCGTTAGCTGTGCCGATTGCCTTAGTATTAGCATATGGTGCGCTGCGGTTTTTAAATACATTACTTGGTGAAATTCGCGATACCTTATTTGGTCGTGTCACTGAGCGCGCGATGCGACGCTTGGGCTTAACCGTGTTCGAACACCTACACAAATTGGAACTGGCTTTTCACTTAGAGCGTAAAACTGGCGGTGTCTCGCGTGATATTGAACGCGGAGTTTCAGGCATTAGTTTTGTGATGCGCTTTATGGTGTTTAATATCATTCCGACTCTATTAGAAATAGCCTTAGTGATCGCCATTTTCTTTAGTGAATACGGATTCGAATTTGCCGCCATAACCCTATTAGCCATTGTCGCTTATGTTGCTTTTTCTGTGATCGCCACTGAAAAGCGCACGCAATTTGTCCGTGAAGCCGCCAAAGCGGATTCAACCTCCAATACCACAGCGATCGACAGCTTGCTCAATTTTGAAACAGTTAAATACTTTAATAATGAAGCCTACGAAGCTAAGCGCTATGACGAAGCATTAGCCAATTGGGAGCAAGCGAAACGTAAAAACCGTTTGTCGTTATTTGTACTTAACGGCGGCCAAGCTTTTATTATTGCTGGCGCGATGACCGGCATGATGGCTCTAGCGGCCGTACAAACTCACGCCGGTAAAATGACCCTGGGTGATTTTGTATTAATTAATGCTTTTATGATGCAGCTATTTTTACCGCTCAACTTTTTAGGTTTCGTTTATCGAGAAATTCGTGGCTCACTGGCCAATATTGAACGACTGTTTGAATTACTCGGTAAAACACCAAACGTTAAAGACGCTGACAACGCAAGCACGTTAACCGTATCACAAGGTAAAATTACGTTTAATCAAGTCAGTTTTCATTACGCTGCTGAACGCCCTATTTTAAACAATATTAGTTTTTCTATCACTCCAGGCCAAAAAGTAGCCGTGGTCGGGGAAAGTGGCTCAGGCAAATCAACACTAGTTAAGCTATTGTTCCGTTTTTACGACGTTAATAGTGGCGCAATAAAAATTGATGAGTTGGCGATCAACCAAGTTGAACAAGCCAGCTTACGACAAGCTATCGCTATTGTGCCGCAAGATACCGTACTATTTAACGCCAGTTTATTCGACAATATTCAATATGGTCGTCCTGATGCTAGTGAACAAGAAATACAACGAGCGATTGATCTCGCCCATTTACGTCAATTTATTAATAGCCTGCCAGAAGGCTTAAATACGCAAGTTGGCGAGCGCGGGTTAAAGCTGTCTGGCGGTGAAAAGCAACGGGTTGCTATTGCTCGCGCTATTCTTAAAAAAGCGCCAATTATGGTGTTCGATGAAGCCACATCGAGTTTAGATAGTCACTCTGAGCAATCCATATTACAAGCATTAAAAGAAGTTGCTAAGGATCATACCAGCTTAGTCATTGCCCATCGCTTATCTACCATTATTGATGCTGATAATATTATTGTTATGAGCCAAGGCCAAATAGCAGAACAAGGAACACATCAGCATTTACTTGAGCAAAAAGGCTTGTATGCAAAAATGTGGTTACTACAACAACAAGAAAAAATGAACCAGCACTAGCCTTATTGCAAAATAAGACAATCTATTGCTAATCAACACCTTGCATTGTCCAAGTCCTTTTCTATAGTTAACAGTATCTTGCTTCACCTCAGGATACTGCTCTGCGTGAGATTATTAATTGGTTTAATTTGTTTAACATGTCTACCTGTGCTTGCCGAAGACTTGAGAGTCAGTGGCTTTGGCACGTTGGGCTTTACTGTTCATGACTCAGAACACTACGGCTTACGTAATGATATTTCTGCGGCTGACGGATCATTTAAAGACGAAGTTGACTTTGCCAGCAACAGTATTTTAGGTTTACAGCTTGATTATGATTTTAATGCCAACTTAAGTGCTGTCAGCCAATTTACTTATCATAATCAAAATAGCTTCTCGCTAGACAACTATATTAGCCAAGCCTACTTGCGCTATAAACCCACTGCCAATTGGACAATTCGCGTAGGCAGAACCCCTCTCGATTTATTTCTATTAACAGAATATAGAGACATTGGCTTTGCATACCCTTGGGCACATGTACCGAGTGAAGTTTATGGGATCTTGCCTTTTCGCTATGTTGATGGGGCTGATGTCAGTTACACCATACCAGTGGGTCAACTCAATTTTACGGCAAAGATTTTTACTGGTAGTTCCGAGTCTGAATTTTCCAACTATCAATTTCCTGAACGAGTCAAAACTACGTCTCTCAGCGGATTATCCCTGGAACTTAATGATTACGACTGGCTGATAACGATTAAACACTCACAAGGTAAATTCGATGACAATATCGCCAGTGTTGACGAATTAATTGCTGGTTTTGATTTTATTCCCATTAGCTTATGGCCAAATAAACAAGACTTTATTCCTCAACTCAATTTAGTAGACTCAAAATCTAGCTATACCTCTATCGGTGGCCGTTATGATGCGACCCCAATAACCTTAATGGCAGAATTCGCGAAAGTTAACGGTGACCGTATAATGGTACGTGACTTGCTAAATGGCTATTTAAGTTTGGCCTATGAATGGAGTCAGCACTTGGTATTTAGCTATTTTGCCTTTACTAACGCCGACCGCTACGACATTGCAAACTCTGGCCTGCAAACCGCGTTATTACCCGCAGAGTTAAGCCCACTAGCATCGGCATTAGATGCAGCAATAAACTACTTTGCCTCTAATCAAGACACAACAGCCATAGGCTGGCGCTACCATTTAAATGAAAGAACCGCTTTAAAAATACAGTGGGACCACACCAAAATTGATGAAAATGGTGCAACACTTTGGATCAACAAGACCCGTTTTTCCTCTGTGCCTGCAGATACCATAAATACATTATCGGCCAACTTGAGTTTCACATTCTGATGACTAAGTGGTTATTTATTATCGCCTTACTAACAACAAGCGCTTCAGCTAGCTTGGTCTCGGCTAGTAGTTCGTCACCCATTGTTATTGTGGTTGGGCAAGACAACCCAACTCCTGAACTTTCACGCATGCAAGTTATCGATATGTATATGGGTAAATACGTTGCCTTTCCTAATGGCGAAATAGCAATCCCAATTGATATTAACGATGACTCTTTGCTGCGCAGCGACTTTTATCAAGCCTTGGTTGGTATGTCATTGGCGAGAGTTAATTCATATTGGTCACGGATAAAATTTACGGGGCGTGCCAAACCTCCCATCGAAAAATCGAATGAACAAGCCATTATTGATTACATCGCTAATACACCGAATGCCATTGGCTACATTCGAAAAGAAAACTTAACCAATAACCTAAAGGTTATTTATCAATTCAATGAATAAAACGGGTTTATTAGTTCGCCTAGCTGTTGTCATTATTTTTGCTTCGCTTGCCGTAGGCTTTATTTCTGCGCAAATTTTTTACCGTTTTACCTATCTCAGTGAAGTTGAGGTGGCAGAAAAAGAAATAGCTCAACTATATGAAACCGTATCTGCTACTGCATCCATTGCAGCTTACCTAGGAGATAGTGAGCTAGCAAAAGAAGTGGTTAATGGGCTTGCCACCAATGATATTGTTGACTTTGCCATGATATCAGCCGGTGATATTCAAGTGTCCTCAGCATTTACCGAAGAAGATCGCATAAACCAATCGCGTTTTGATATTTATTCACCCTTTATTAAAGACCAAGTCGTTGGTCAGCTAACTATTATTCATGACATTAATTATATCAGCCGTAATGCGAAAGACTTAGGTGCAATCAATGCCACCGCGTTAGTCGCCCAATCTATTGTTGTCACTTTAGTTGCGATTATCATTGCTTATCTTCTGATCACTCAGCCAATGATAAGCATAGCTAAAGCCCTACATAAAATTACGCCTGGTGGGTCAAAAAGAATACCTGTACCCAGTTTTCACAATAGCAGCGAACTTGGAAAGTTAGTGAGAGATGTCAATAACTTACTTGATAAAGCTGAGCGGCAAATAAGCCAAGAACGCACGTTACGCCAAGAAATAGAATTGCTCGAAAAACGCTTTCGTATGTTGTTTGAAAACTCGGTATCACCCATAGTATTAATGGAACCCAGAGGCAGCATTTTACTGTACAACGGCGCTTTTTCAGTACTCTTAACTAAGCTGGGGCTGCACTTTAAGAAAAATTTTGGTCCTATGCTGGAAGAATTGTTTGATGAGCCAGAATTACTCCATAAAGCGGTACAAATGTCATTTGCTAATGACGAGATAGCCACAGGGGAATATAAATTAACCGCTAATAAACTTGACGACAATGTTTGGGTACAAGTAGTTGTAACATCCATCACCTCGGATAATATGAAAGAATATTATCAAATCACCTTGCACGATATTTCAAAACGGAAAAAAGAATTAGAGTTACTCAATCAACGCGCGCATTTTGATCAACTCACCCAATTGCTAAACCGTCACGCAACTGAAAAGTCCTTGTTCGATATGATGGTTCGTCGCCAAGATTTTGCGTTTATCTTGATGGATTTAAATGGTTTTAAACAAATCAATGATATTTATGGCCATGAATCTGGCGATGAAATTTTAGTTTTTGTCGCTAATCAGTTAAAAAAAGTATTACGCCAAGACGATATCGCTTGTCGGTGGGGAGGGGATGAATTTGTTGTAGTGCTGCCACACGCAGACGATATGAGTGTCAAAATGGTCGCTGAAAAAATTCATACACGGATCACTAAGCAGCATTACTTAATTAATCACGATAAACATGTCTCGGTAGGTGCCAGTATGGGGGTCTCTTTTTATCCAAAAGATAGCCACCAATTACCTCAAGTTATAAAACTAGCTGATGTGGCTATGTATGAAGTTAAAAAGTTCAAAGACACAGATCCTAGTCGCTACTTGCAATTTAGCTATGAAATGAATGTTAAGCAGGGGTAAACAAACCTATGTTTACTAAGCCTAAATTAGCAAGCAAAACATTAGGAGATGAGCAACCTCTAGTCGAAGAAGACGCTAATTTAATGTTGGCTCAAGAGCCAAAGCATCGCTTAAAAAGACTAAAAAGCATCATCAAAATTGTCGCCCTTGTGCTATTTATCATCATGATAAATAGTCTAACTTTTTCTCCTGAAAAAGCGATTACACCCTACCTAACCGCCATCAGTATCTTGCTTTTACTTTATAAATTTATGGCTGAAGATACCACCAATATAGTTGCAGGTATGTTGCTTTGGTTAGTCACTATATTAGCGAGTTATTTTGCTTGGAAGCACCATGGCTTGTTTGACACCGCCATATTAGTGTTTCCTTGTATTTTAATTTACGCAGCCATGTTAGGTAGTCGCAGCTTTACTCTACCAATCCTACTATTCATGATTTTAATTGTTTACGCTTTTGCGTGGGCTAGCAGCACAGGTTTTTTAGAAGGCCAAGTCCCCTTCACCGAAGGGTTATGGGGTAAGGCTAATCAAGTCGCCGTCATTTTAGCTTTGTATACCTTTAGTATTGGCTTATTAATGGGCGACATCAAAATACTTATGCAAAAACTATTAGGCGAGAATAAAAAAGTCAGCAGTGCGCAAAAACAAGCTGAAATTCTCTCGCATTTTAATCGTCTAACCCGCCTACCCAATGAGCAAGTCTGTAAAGAGCAACTCAGTTTTATTTTGGATAATACCGAGAGTCGTGACGATATTGTTGCTCTATTAACCTTAGATTTAGATAAGTTCCAATGGATTAACTCATCATTAGGTCATGAGGTAGGTGATAAGTTTTTAATCGATTTAGCACAACGCTTAGTCAGTTTTAACAACGAAAATATTGATATTTATCATGTTAACGGCAATGTTTTTTTAGCAACAATAGAGGCTAAAGATTACGAAGAAATATCTGAGTTTGCTCATCAATTATTACATGCCACCTATCGTACTTTTTATATAGATGATTACGAACTAGAAGTAACCGCTTCTATTGGTATTGCCACAGCGCCATTTGATGGTGACAATTTTGATACGCTGCGTCATCGCTCTGAAATTGCGTTAAGTCACGCCAAAAAGCAAGAAAACAACTCATTCCGCTATTTTGATTTACAAATGGAAAAAGACATCAATGCTCGCATGAGCATGGTGCAAGATTTAAAGCGAGCTATCGAAAACAAAGAGTTTGAAATTTATTATCAACCCAAAGTTGAACTCACTAGCGAAAAAATGATCGGCGCAGAAGCATTGATCCGCTGGCACCGCCCAGAACACGGTATTGTTTCTCCTGCTGACTTTATTCCGGTTGCTGAATCATCAGGGTTAATTAGTGAAATAGGTAAATGGTTACTCTACGAAGCCTGCCAACATTGTAAAACTTGGCATACATTGGGCTTTCATGATTTTAGTATTGCGGTTAATTTATCGCCTATTCAATTTAGACGTGGCAACCTGCCAAGTATTGTATCTAAAGCCCTTAAACATGCCGATTTAAGTGCCAACTATTTAGAATTAGAAATCACAGAATCACTATTTATTGACGATACAGAACATGTCAAAGAACAAATTCATGCCATAACCGCAAAAGGTGTCAGTATGGCAATTGATGACTTTGGCACTGGCTACTCTAATTTAAATTATTTAACTAATTTTAACGCTTCCACTTTAAAAATTGATCGCTCGTTTATTAAAGATTTACTGACTTCGGCTCAACATTTACATATTGTTAATGCGATTATTCAAATGAGCCAAGTAATGGAAATAGATTGTATTGCTGAGGGCATCGAAGACACCGCAACTTGGGATATACTAAAAAGCTTAGGCTGCCAATATGGCCAAGGCTATTATTGGTCTGAGCCTTTGCCATACAAAGAGTTTTGTCGATTAGCGCAAAACCATATTAAACATCACCAGTCTGCGCCAGCATAAAACCAACAGTAAACGTTTGCTTACTTTCTTTTAAACGAGGAATGATATTAGTTAATATTAGGTCCTGTTTATCAATCACCATATCCGCCGACTGATAGCGCAAACCATATTCTTCAATCGAACCAAGATAATAATCAGGTAAATAGTGATTAGACTGTTCTTTCATTGTGTTATGTAATGCAACCCCTTGACGTAAAATACGACTTTGCACAGGCTCAGAACACTGAGAAATATGAATAATCTCATTAGCAATATGATTAGGAACTAGCACAGGTTCATTACAACTTAATACGACTATTTGATCTTGAAACGGCCAAATATCTAACGCCATCAATCGATTAAACACCACCTTGCTTAATACAATGATATCCGCCCCAGAAATATCCCAACCATATTGATGTTCCGTCATGCTCGATGAGTAGTAATTCTCCATTTTTTATTCTTCCTTATTAGGTAATTACAGTCTAAATAACTGTCTTCTTATTATTTTTTAACGCATATTTTCTATATCGGTTAGAATGCGCGCAACTTTATTGACTAATACCTTATCAGTTATGACAACAATAGAAAGAATCGAAACTAAACCTCGTATGAGTCGCATCGTTAAACACAATGGTACAATTTACCTTTGTGGACAAGTATGTGCAGATGCCACAAAAGGCATTACAGAACAAACACAAACCATGTTAGATAAAGTTGAAACTTTATTAAAGCAAGCCGGTAGCGATAAAAAGCACATGTTATCAGCGACTATTTACCTAAAAGACATGCAATATTTTGCAGAAATGAACGCTGTTTGGGACGCTTGGGTACCTGAAGGTTACGCTCCAGCAAGAGCCTGTGTAACAGCCAATATGGCGCGTGAAGCATTGTTGGTTGAAATATCAGTTGTCGCAGCTGAGATTAATGCCTAAACCGTATTTGTAAAAATATAATTAGCGGCTGGTTTTTCATTATTTGCCGGACTAGCTGCTATATTAAGGGATATTACTTCGATTAACTCATCAACCGAGCTAATAAAATAATATTGGCTTAAGTTACTATTAAGATAAATATAAATGTCTTGATAATATAACTGCGCACATTTATCCAGCTTATCTGCATACCCACAACTAATATAAATTTCTTTGTTATTAACCAAACACAGTTTAAAAAGATCGCGCTGACCATGCGCTTTCACCAACATAAATCGAGCTTGCTTAATAATGGCTTGAATGATTTGCCGATTAATCATATCGCTTTCCATTTTTAGCATAATGATTAGATTTAATTATTAAGTTTAGATTAGACCGGTTGCTTAACAATCAGTAATAACTTCAAAGGCAGTAGAAAATAGCATATTCAAGTTTGCGACATTGCCCATATCAATTTAAGACTTTTCTGAACACCTGTGCAGTTATTGGATATTTGTTGATATTCATCATAAATAAACCCAAGTCAGTTTTTATTTGATAAACGTTATTTGGCTACTTAGAATGCGTTCAACATTAAATAGCTCCAGAAACGGATTTATTATCTAGAGTTGAGGTTAAATAGGATTTGTTTATGTCCGAACTTAAACGCTTAAATAAATATATCAGTGAAACGGGCTTTTGTTCACGTCGCGATGCCGACAGACTAATTGAACAAGGGCAAGTAAAAGTGAATGGCCTACAGCCTGAAATGGGTGTTAAAGTCAGTGACAACGACAAAATAGAAATTAACGGGCAACCATTAAAAACTAAACCCAAACCTGTCTATTTAGCCTATAACAAACCGGTTGGCATAACGAGCACCACAGATTCCAGCGACCCAACCAATATTGTTAAAGCTATTGGTTATCACGAACGTATTTTTCCTATTGGTCGTTTGGATAAACCATCTCAGGGACTGATTTTATTAACCAATCAAGGCGATATCGTTAATAAAATACTGCGTGCTGGCAATAACCACGAAAAAGAATACAAAGTCACCGTTAATAAACCCATTACCGATGAATTTATTTATAAAATGGCGAACGGATTGCCGATTTTAGATACGATAACCAAACGTTGTAAAGTGACTAAGATCAGCGCTCGAACATTTACAATAGTATTAACTCAAGGCTTAAACCGCCAAATTCGCCGCATGTGCGAATACTTAGATTACGACGTGACTCGCTTACAAAGACTTAGAATAATGAACATAGAGACTGGTGATTTAAAACCTGGTGAATGGCGTCATCTAACAGAGCAAGAAATCAAAAAAATAGAATCCGCAATAAAAAGTTCTTCAAACAATCAAATTCACTCACTCGACAGTCACAAAAAAGGCAAACGTCAAACTAAGCATGAATCTGTTAGCCGTGCAGCCAAAAAACGAGCTCAACAAAAAGCTCGTTTTCGTAATAATCAAAACTAAAGCTAACATCACAAAATAAGACTCGCTTAAAAGTGAGTCATATTCCCTTCATAAACTTTCTCAATTTTTCTACTAAACTAAAAGAGTTTAAATACGCATTTTTCGATCTAGATCTCTATCCTGTTTTACCAGTTTAGGCCTAGAGTTGAATCGCGTATTGTAGAAAATTTAGTGTATACGTAGACGCAAACATAAAAACTAAAATCTTAACCAGATAGAGTCAAAACGATCAAACTTTGGGACAGGTTTCTAGTTCCAGACGAAACCTAAGTACTTACATCCATGTAAGCACCAAAATTAGGGGCTTGTAAGCCAAGTCGAGTGAAAGCGCTGACAATAAACCTAAAACCTGAGCGAAAAGACTATAACAGTTTCAATTGATAACAAATATAAGGACTTAACAATGAGCCAAAGCAATTTACAGCAAATCGTTTCTATCATTTCTACATTACGTCAAACCCTAAATATGGAAACTGCGATTGTTTCGAAAATAGAATTAAAAGCTGGACGCTATACAATCCAAGCTGTCGAATCAGTGATGAATGTATTTAAACCTAATGATGAATTTGCCCTACAAGATACTTATTGTGCTGCTGTTATGGATTGTGAAGACACCATTACTTATACCAATGTAGGTAAAATAGAAAAAATGCAGCTTCATCCCGTTTATACATTACTGCAACTAGAAAGTTATATTGGTACACCTATTAAAAAAGATGGTCAGGCATACGGTACATTAAATTTTTCTAGTACAGATATTCGTCAGCAGCCATTCAGCGAAATAGAGCTTAATCAAGTAAAAATAGCGGCTAATCAAATCGCTGAATTACTTGATTAAATGAAATATAGTCAAAGCGATCAGGTTTTAGGGGCAGGTTTCTAGTTCCAGACGAAACCTAAGTACTTACATCCATGTAAGCAAAGCCGTCAAGCTTCGAATCCCCATGAGCATATGCTCTATTATGTGATTGGGGTGAGTAAGCGCTGACAATGAACCATAAGGCCTGAGCGAGAAGACTATAGCATGTCTTTTTTATATTAATACGGGCTGATCTAGCACTAAGCTCGTATTAATTATTAATCCTGACTATTTTAGATTATTCAAACTTATTCATTATAGATCACTAACTGATCTAACCTTGATCGTCCCTTGATCAAAACAAATTCACTACCTGATCACAATTTATCCACAAATATGATGCTTTGATCATAACTGTGTGGATAAGATCGCGAATAACACTTGATCAAACTCTGATCAATTCAAGGATAATTTTACGAGTATTTAAGACCTGTGTATAAATGACGATCTATTCCTCAGCTTGATCAAAGTTTGATCAAAGATTGATCACTAGTTATTAAGTTTGTAGATAATTGATCTGTATAATGTTTTTTAGCTTTTCCACAGGATCAGCCGATCCTAATAAAAATAAAAACAAGATCTTTATATAAAGATCTTTATATATATTTATGCGATCAGAATTGATCAAAAATCTTTATACTGATCACCTCTAAACTAATTAAGATATTATTAAATAAACCTTATTTTTTTAGTTTTCATGATCAATAATTGGACATTGATTCAAGAAAAACGATCAAAGTTTGATCAGGAAAAAACCATAAAAATGATGGTTCACTAAAATTAAATTGCGATCTAAGCCAGATCCTGATTCCATTTCATTAACTTTGTCTATAAAATAGCCGCCCTTTTTTCTTCAGCTAGGTGTGTGGAGATCTATGTCAGTATTTGAACAACATTTTGATGTGATTGTCGTTGGTGGCGGTCATGCTGGAACAGAAGCAGCAATGGCAGCTGCGCGTATGAAACAAAGTACATTGTTGCTTACTCATAATGTTGAAACATTAGGTCAAATGTCATGCAATCCGGCAATAGGTGGCATAGGTAAAGGCCATCTAGTGAAAGAAATTGATGCGCTCGGCGGATTAATGGCTAAAGCCACCGACAAAGGCGGTATTCAATTTAGAACCTTAAATATTAGTAAAGGACCAGCCGTTCGCGCCACGCGTGCGCAAGCTGATAGATTGTTATACAAAGCCGCCGTACGAGAAGCACTAGAAAATCAAGAAAACTTATTGATCTTTCAACAAGCGGTTGACGATTTAATTGTTGAAAACGACACAGTAACCGGTGTTGTAACCCAAATGGGTTTAAAGTTTAAAGCTAAATCTGTTGTGCTAACAGTGGGTACTTTTTTAGGTGGCCAAATCCATATTGGCTTAGAAAACTATCGTGGTGGTCGAGCGGGTGATCCACCATCAATAGCATTAGCCAATCGCTTACGTGAACTACCATTTCGCGTTGGTCGTTTAAAAACGGGTACCCCGCCGCGTATTGATGCTCGCAGTGTTGATTTCTCTGTTATGCAAGAGCAACCCGGTGATAATCCGACTCCTGTGTTTTCGTTTATGGGTAAACGTAGCGATCATCCACAGCAAATACCTTGTTATATTACGCATACCAATGAAACCACCCATGACATTATTCGTGGCGGCTTAGATCGCTCACCTATGTATTCTGGTGTTATCGAGGGTATTGGTCCACGTTATTGCCCGTCGATTGAAGATAAAATTATGCGATTTGCCGATAAAAATTCGCATCAAATTTTTATTGAACCCGAAGGTCTAACCACGCACGAGTTATATCCTAATGGTATTTCTACCAGTTTACCGTTTGATGTTCAGCTAAACCTAGTTCGCTCAATTAGTGGTATGGAAAACGCCCATATTACTCGTCCGGGTTATGCGATTGAATATGATTTCTTTGATCCGCGTGATTTAAAACAAACGCTAGAAACAAAATTTATTAATAACCTGTTTTTTGCTGGCCAAATTAACGGCACCACAGGTTATGAAGAAGCAGGTGCTCAAGGTTTGTTAGCCGGTACCAATGCAGCGCTCAGAGCGCAAGAAAAAGACGATTTTATTATCCGTCGTGATCAAGGTTATTTAGGCGTACTAGTCGATGATTTAATCACTATGGGCACTAAAGAACCTTATCGAATGTTTACTAGCCGAGCTGAATATCGATTACTACTGCGTGAAGATAATGCAGATATTCGATTAACAGAAGCAGGACGTCATTTAGGATTAGTTGGTGATGAACAATGGCAAGTTTTTAACGAAAAATTAGAAGCCATTGAACAAGAACGCCAGCGTTTGAAAACGACATGGGTACACAAAGAACATGAGTGTTTATCACAACTCAACCCTATGTTGAAAAACCCGATTAGTCGTGAAGCCTCATTGGAAGATCTTATTCGTCGTCCAGAAGTGACATACGATAAGTTAATGACAATTGAAGGTTTAGGCCCGAAAATTGATAATGAGCAAGCGGCTGAACAAGTTGAAATTCAAATTAAATACGCTGGTTATATAGCACGCCAACAGGATGAGATTGAAAAACAACTTCGCAATGAAAATACCATTTTACCTAGCGAATTTGATTATGCAGGCGTAAAAGGTTTATCGAATGAAGTGATCGCTAAACTTAATGATCATAAACCGCAAACCATTGGCCAAGCGTCACGTATTTCAGGTGTTACCCCTGCTGCTATTTCATTACTCTTGATTAGTTTGAAAAAACAAGGTTTGTTAAAACGTAGCGCTTAAAAGCTAACAGAGTTGAATTCCCATCTAAATAGAGATTGCGTATAATCAAGGCAATCTCTTCTTAACGATTTAGCAAATAACTGTTTGATCGTTTAAATACATTTCTAATTATTCAGGCAAAAATAGCATGTCATTGCGAGAAAACTTTGAACAACTCGTTGCACAAACATCGATTGATGTTTCAGACAAGCAAACAGAACAATTAATAAGATTAGTAGAGCTATTAGACAAATGGAATAAAGCTTACAATCTAACCTCAGTACGTAATCCGCACGATATGCTTGTAAGGCATATCTTGGATTCAATTATTCTGGTAGAACATTTGCCGCAGCAGGCAAATTTAATCGATGTGGGTACAGGCCCTGGTTTACCTGGCTTACCACTGGCTATTATGTTGCCAAATTGCCAATTTACATTGCTAGATAGTCTTGGTAAACGCATTAGATTTATTCGACAAGTCGCTTATGAGTTAGGCCTTACTAACGTGACAGCTGTTCAATCTCGTGTTGAAGAGCATCAACCCGAACAGCTTTATGATGGTGTATTAAGTCGGGCGTTTGCATCACTTGCAGATATGCTCAGTTGGTGTCAACATCTAGTACCTAAAAGTGGAAATTTCTATGCGATGAAAGGTCTGTATCCTGATACAGAAATCGCTAATATGTCAGCTAATTTTAAATTACAGGATGCCAAGCGTTTAAACGTACCAAAACTAGATGAAGAAAGACATTTATTGCATGTAGTTAAGTTGGTGTAGCAGCAAAACGTTTGCGAAAAGAGGACAGTATTGTGGGTAAAGTCATAGCAATAGCAAATCAGAAAGGTGGTGTTGGTAAAACCACAACAGCAGTCAATTTGGCAGCGTCTATGGCGGCTACCAAACGTAAAGTTTTACTGATAGACCTTGATCCACAAGGTAATGCAACTATGGGCAGTGGCGTTGATAAATATGAAGTTCCCGCCACCGCTTATGAATTACTAGTTGAAGAGCAAACTGTAGACTCTGTGGCCGTTAAAGAAACATCCGGTGGTTATCATATAATTGCCGCCAATTCAGATGTGACGGCAGCCGAGATAAAGTTAATGGAAGTTTTTGCTCGTGAAACGCGGCTACGAAAATCGTTAGAAACAGCCCGTAATCAATATGATTTTATTTTTATCGACTGCCCGCCTTCACTCAATATGCTAACGGTTAATGCGATGGCCGCCGCCGATTCCGTGTTAGTACCAATGCAATGCGAATACTATGCGTTAGAAGGTTTAACAGCTTTGATGGACACGATTCAAAAACTGGCCTCTGTCGTTAATCCAGACCTTGCTATTGAAGGGATATTACGTACGATGTACGACCCGCGTAATCGATTGGCTAACGATGTATCAGAACAATTAAAATCCCATTTTGGTGATAAAGTTTATCGTACAGTTATTCCAAGAAATGTGCGTCTTGCTGAAGCGCCAAGTTTTGGCGCACCTGCTATGTACTATGATAAGTCGTCTACTGGGGCAAAGGCGTATTTGGCTTTAGCGGGTGAAATGATCCGCAAAGGTGAAAAAAGCGACCCATCTAAAAATAAACAAGTAGCTTAAAAATAAGAATAACTGGAAATAACTCATGTCTGCAAAAAAACGAGGATTAGGCCGAGGGCTCGACGCATTATTAACCAATAGTGGTGCTTTTGCTCAGCCTCAAGAAGAACAACAAGCTACAGAGCAATCAGATGATGTTCGTGGTGAGTTGCGTAAATTACCTATTGAACAGTTACAGCCAGGTAAGTATCAACCTCGTAAAGACATGTCACCTGAAGCGCTTGAAGAATTATCCAGTTCTATTCGATCTCAGGGAATTATTCAGCCTATTGTTGTTCGTCAAGTGGCTGACAACACATATGAAATTATAGCGGGTGAACGTCGTTGGCGTGCTGCACAATTAGCCGAATTAAGCGTTGTACCCTGTTTAGTCAAAGATGTACCAGATGAAGCCGCTGTTGCGATAGCTCTTATTGAGAATATTCAGCGTGAAGATCTCAATGCTATGGAAGAAGCTATTGCGTTACATAGGTTGATGACCGAATTTGAATTAACCCATCAGCAAACAGCTGACGCAGTCGGTAAATCTCGAACGACAGTCACTAATTTATTACGGTTAAATAATTTAAATACCGATGTAAAAACTTTACTTGAGCATGGCGATATTGAGATGGGGCATGCCCGAGCACTACTAGGGCTTGAAGGTGACTTGCAGTCAACAACCGCAAGAACGGTTGTTGCTAAAGGGTTGACGGTACGCGATACCGAAAAATTAGTGAATAAAGTTCAACAACCAGAAGAAGCTAAACCAGAAAAAAGTGTTGATCCGGATTTAGTCGCATTACAAAACAAACTATCGGAATCTGTCGGTTCAAAGGTAACTATTAATTACAATGCGAAAGGTAAGGGTAAGCTAGTTATCGATTTTAGTAATCTGGATGTATTAGACGGAATCATCGGTAAAATTAGCAATTAATTATTAAGTTTTATAACTTGAAACTATTTTGTAAACAAAACCCGCGATATTCGCGGGTTTTGTTTATGTTATTAACATTAATGTTGACTATAGATGTTGTGTATAGGCTATATCACTATGAGCTAGCGTAATGCGCTACATATTGTTGCAAAACTACGGGAAATCGGTATCATCTCGCCAGTTTTCTACCCTTAAAGTTTGTAAGTTCAGCGCGGGATAAATGTTCGTGGTCAATCGGTTGAATAAGCCATTATTACTTTCTGCGATGAAATTGATTGGACTTCAAGCAGGGTTTGTCGTTATAGCCTCTTTAATTGTTTTGATTTTGTGGGGAGATCAGGCAGGTAAGTCGGCCCTTTATGGCGGAATAATCGCTACCTTGCCAAATGCTGTATTTGCTCTATATTCTTTTCGTTTTGCGGGAGCTCGTCAAATACAGCAAGTATATGCATCGCTAAAAAGAGGCGTTGCATTTAAGTATTTATTAAGCATTTTGCTATTCGCATTAGTATTTAAAACAACAGCGGTTGTTTTGTTACCATTTTTCATCGTCTATCTAATCGCGATTTCAGCAAACTGGTTTGCACCGATTTTTTTTAATTAACTTTTAGGATGAAACATGGCTGAAGAAGTAACGCTTGGCAGTCATATTCAGCACCACTTAACTAACGCAAAAATGTGTTCGACTGATGCCGGTCTCGCATTTAATAAAGCGTGTGTCGATAGTGGTTTCTGGACATGGCACATAGATACGCTTGCATGGTCAATCGGATTAGGATTGGTGTTTTTACTGATCTTCCGCAGTGCAGCTAACAAAGCATCTACAGGTGTACCCGGTAAATTTCAATGCTTTATTGAGATGATCGTTGAATTTGTAGGTAATAACGTTCGAGATACTTATCAAGGACGTAGTGCATTAATTGCACCGTTAGCATTAACAATTTTCGTTTGGGTTTTCTTAATGAACCTAATGGATTTGATACCTGTCGATTTCCTACCTGCCTTAGCTGGTTTTGTTGGTGAAAGCGCATTTGGTGTTGATTCGCATGATGTTTACATGAAAATTGTACCAACAACAGACATTAATATGACAGCGGCATTAGCTTTAGGCGTGTTCTTGTTAATGATTGGTTATTCGATCAAAATCAAAGGTATTAAAGGCTTTATTGCTGAGTTAACCCTTCACCCGTTCAGTACCAAAAATAAAATTGGTATGTTGTTCTTAATTCCATGTAATTTACTCCTTGAAACAATCGCATTAGTTGCTAAACCTTTCTCACTAGCGCTACGTTTGTTCGGTAACTTATATGCGGGTGAATTGATATTTATATTAATCGGTGCCATTGGCTTAATGCAGTTGCCATTGCACTTTATATGGGCGGTATTCCATATCTTAGTCATCGTATTGCAAGCATTCGTATTTATGATGCTGACAATCGTTTACTTGAGTATGGCTAGCTCTGATAATCACTAATTTTTACACTTTACTATTAACTTTAATTTTTTAACTTTAAACAACTCTTTGGAGAATAAAATGGAACTAATGTTAGGTCTTAAGTTTATTGCTGTGGCTTTATTAATCGGTTTTGGTGCTATCGGTACTGCTATCGGCTTCGGTAACATGGGTGGTAAATTCCTAGAAGCTTGTGCTCGTCAACCAGAACTAGCCCCTTCACTTCAAGTAAAAATGTTCATTCTTGCTGGTCTTATCGATGCTGTAGCAATGATCGGTGTTGGTATTGCAATGGTATTGTTGTTCGTACTTTAATTGCGTCTCTTTTGAACAGCTTACTAGTTAAGGAGGAGCGGTCGTGAATTTAACTGCCACTCTAATAGGCGAATTAATTGCATTTACCGTTTTTGTGTTGTTCTGCATGAAATATGTATGGCCACCACTTAACGGCGCAATTGAAGCTCGTCAAAAGAAAATAGCTGATGGTTTAGAAGCCGCAGAGCATGCTGAAAAAGACTTAGAATTAGCTCAAAAACGAGCTACTGAGCAACTTAAAGATGCAAAAGCTCAAGCTGCACAAATCATCGAACAAGCTAAGAATCGTGAAAATCAAATGATTGACGAAGCTGCTGATAAAGCACGTGCCGAAGCTGAGAAAATCTTGGCTGCCGGTCATGCTGAAATTGAAGCTGAGCGCAATCGTGCGAAAGAAGAATTACGTAAGCAAGTTGCTGTGTTAGCAGTAGCTGGTGCTGAAAAAATTCTTGAGCGCTCTATCGATTCGTCAGCTCACGCAGATATTCTTGATAAGCTTGTTGAAGAATTGTAAGGGGTAAAAAGATGTCTGAACTGACAACTATTGCCCGTCCATATGCCACAGCAGCATTTGAATTTGCTGTTGAAGCTAAAGCGATTGATGCCATGCAAGCACAATTGGTGTTTGCGGCGGAAGTTAGCAAAAACGATACAGTTCAAGCTTTACTAACGGGTTCAACTAATGCTGATACATTAGCTGATATCTTCATCAAAGTATGTGATGAACAGTTAGATAAAAATGGCCAAAACCTGATTAAGGTGATGGCAGAGAACAAGCGTTTATTTGCGCTTCCTGAAGTTGTGAAATTATTTGCTGAATTAAAAGCAGAGTATGAGAAAACTGTCGAAGTTGACGTATTCTCTGCTACTGAATTATCAGCAGAGCAACAGGAAAAATTGGTCGCTTCTTTAGAAAAGCGTTTGGCGAAAAAAGTTAAGCTGAACTGTCAAATTGATACCAACCTTATTGGTGGCTTGCGAGTTAAAGCAGGTGATATTGTTATCGATTCGACGGTTCGCGGAAAATTGGATCGACTTGCAACTAGTTTGCAGTCGTAGGGGATTAAGAGCATGCAATTGAACTCAACCGAAATTGCAGAATTGATCAAGAAAAGAATTGAGCAATTCGACGTTGTTAGTGAAGCTCGTAACGAAGGTACTATCGTTTCAGTAACTGATGGTATCATTCGCATCCACGGTCTTGCAGATGTAATGCAAGGTGAGATGATTGAGCTTCCTGGCAGCCGTTATGCAATCGCATTAAACCTTGAGCGTGACTCAGTAGGTGCGGTTGTTATGGGTCCATACGCGGATCTACAAGAAGGCACAAAAGTTAAAGGTACAGGTCGTATCTTACAGGTACCAGTTGGTCGTGGTTTATTAGGCCGTGTGGTTAACACTTTAGGTGAGCCAATCGATGGTAAAGGTCCTGTAGAAAACGATGGTTTTGAACCTGTAGAAAAAATTGCACCAGGTGTTATCGATCGTCAATCAGTTGATGAGCCAGTGCAAACCGGTTATAAAGCAATTGACTCTATGGTTCCAATCGGACGTGGTCAGCGTGAGCTTATTATCGGTGACCGTCAGGTAGGTAAAACAGCATTAGCTATCGATGCTATCATCGCGCAAAAAGACACTGGCATTAAGAGTGTTTATGTTGCGATTGGTCAAAAAGCATCAACTATATCTAACGTTGTACGTAAATTAGAAGAGCATGGCGCTTTAGCTAATACTATCGTCGTTGTTGCTTCTGCTTCTGAATCTGCGGCACTTCAGTACTTATCAGCTTACTCTGGTTGTACTATGGGTGAATACTTCCGTGACCGCGGTGAAGATGCACTAATCGTATACGATGACCTTTCTAAGCAAGCTGTTGCTTACCGTCAGGTTTCATTATTACTTCGTCGTCCACCTGGACGTGAAGCTTATCCTGGTGATGTTTTCTATCTTCATTCACGTCTACTAGAGCGTGCTGCTCGTGTAAATGCTGACTATGTTGAAAACTACACTAAAGGTGCTGTTAAAGGTCAAACCGGTTCATTAACTGCCTTGCCAATCATCGAGACGCAAGCAGGTGACGTATCAGCGTTTGTTCCTACCAACGTTATTTCAATCACTGATGGTCAGATCTTCTTAGAATCATCAATGTTTAACGCGGGTATCCGCCCTGCAATCAACGCTGGTATCTCGGTATCGCGTGTTGGTGGTGCAGCACAAACTAAAGTAATCAAGAAACTAGGTGGTGGTATCCGTCTAGCACTTGCTCAGTATCGTGAATTAGCGGCTTTCGCTCAGTTCGCTTCTGACCTTGATGATGCTACTCGTGCACAGTTAGAGCACGGTGAGCGTGTAACTGAGTTAATGAAGCAGAAACAATATGCTCCATTATCAGTTGGCGAAATGGCATTTTCTTTATTTGCAGCAGATAAAGGCTATTTAGGCGATATCGAAGTTTCTAAAGTATTAGACTTTGAAGCCGCCCTTCACTCATACGCGCATTCTGAATACGCAGAACTAATTAACAAGCTAGATACTACTGGCGCATTCGATAAAGAAATCGAAGCATCATTAGCGGAAGCGATTGATAAGTTCAAATCTACTCAAACTTGGTAAGAGTAGACGATTAATTAACTAATCGGAGTGATTGATTATGGCTGGCGCTAAAGAGATAAAAGGTAAAATTGCGAGTGTTAAAAACACTCAAAAGATTACTAGCGCTATGGAAATGGTTGCCGCGAGTAAAATGCGTAAAGCGCAAGAACGCATGGCAGGCTCACGTCCATACGCTGAAAATATGCGCAAGGTGATTGGTCATATCGCGCAAGGTACATTGGATTATAAACATCCGTACATGGAAGAGCGCGAAGTTAAGCGAGTTGGTTATATTGTTGTATCAAGTGATCGTGGTTTATGTGGTGGCTTAAACATTAATTTGTTTAAGTCAGTGATTAAATCAGTGAAATCTTGGAAAGAACAAGGCGTAGACGTTGATTTCGGTGCAGTGGGCTCTAAAGCCACTGCATTCTTCAATAGCTACGGCGGCAATATTGTTGCACAAGCTGATGGCTTGGGTGATGCTCCAGCAGTAACTGACTTGCTAGGTTCTGTCAAAGTGATGTTAGATGCATACGATAAAGGCGAAATTGATCGCTTGTATGTGGTTTACAACAAGTTTGTAAATACCATGACTCAAGAACCTGTGACTGATCAACTGCTTCCTTTGCCAAAAGCAGAGGATGAAGAACTGAATCATAAATGGGGCTACATTTACGAACCTGATCCAGAGTCAATTTTGGAACAGTTATTAACACGTTATGTAGAGTCTCAAGTTTATCAGGCAGTAGTAGAAAACGTAGCTTGTGAAATGGCTGCGCGAATGGTTGCGATGAAAGCTGCAACCGACAACGCTGGCAACCTGATTGACGAATTGCAATTAGTCTATAACAAAGCGCGTCAAGCAGCGATTACCCAAGAGTTGGGTGAGATTGTTGCTGGTGCTGCCGCTGTTTAGACAAGACAAGGTTAGAGGATCGATATCATGAGTACAGGTAAAGTTGTACAAGTTATCGGCGCGGTTGTAGACGTAGAGTTCGCACAAGATGCAGTTCCACAAGTTTATGACGCGTTAAAAGTTGAAGAAGGCGATCTTGCTGGTTTGACGATTGAAGTTCAGCAGCAATTAGGCGGCGGCGTTGTTCGCGGTATCGCTATGGGTTCTTCTGATGGTCTACGTCGTGGCCTAGAAGTTAAGAACTCAAATGAGCCAGTAATGGTTCCAGTTGGTACAGCTACTCTTGGCCGTATCATGGACGTACTGGGTAACCCAATTGATGAAGCGGGTCCAATCGGTGAAGAAGAGCGTTGGTCTATCCACCGTGAAGCACCTTCATACGAAGAGCAAGCCGCTTCTAACGATCTATTAGAGACTGGTATTAAGGTTATCGACCTTGTATGTCCATTCGCTAAAGGTGGTAAAGTTGGTCTATTCGGTGGTGCCGGTGTTGGTAAAACCGTAAACATGATGGAATTAATCCGTAACATCGCGATTGAGCACAGTGGTTTCTCTGTATTCGCGGGTGTTGGTGAGCGTACTCGTGAGGGTAACGATTTCTATCACGAAATGAATGAATCTAACGTACTTGATAAAGTATCGTTAGTATACGGTCAGATGAACGAGCCACCAGGTAACCGTTTACGTGTTGCTTTAACGGGCTTAACAATGGCAGAAAAATTCCGTGACGAAGGTCGTGACGTATTATTCTTCGTTGATAACATCTACCGTTATACACTAGCCGGTACAGAGGTATCAGCACTTCTAGGTCGTATGCCATCAGCAGTAGGTTATCAGCCTACACTTGCTGAAGAAATGGGTGTACTTCAAGAGCGTATTACATCAACTAAGACGGGTTCAATCACGTCAATCCAAGCGGTATACGTACCTGCGGATGACTTAACTGACCCATCTCCAGCGACTACGTTCTCTCACTTAGATGCAACTGTTGTATTATCTCGTGATATTGCTGCATTAGGTATTTACCCAGCAATCGACCCATTAGATTCAACATCTCGTCAGCTTGACCCATTAGTTATTGGTCAAGAGCACTATGATGTTGCTCGTGGTGTACAAACTGTATTACAACGTTACAAAGAATTAAAAGATATTATCGCCATCTTAGGTATGGACGAATTATCTGAAGAAGATAAGCAAACTGTTGCACGTGCTCGTAAGATCCAACGTTTCTTATCTCAGCCATTCTTCGTAGCTGAAGTATTTAACAGCGTACCTGGTCGTTATGTATCGTTGAAAGACACAATTTCAGGCTTTAAAGCAATTTTAGCTGGTGACTACGATGACCTTCCAGAACAAGCGTTCTACATGGTTGGTTCAATCGAAGAAGCGGTTGAAAAAGCGAAAGACATGTAATTTGGATAGGAGGTAGCTATGGCAGCTATGACCGTGCACCTTGACGTCGTCAGTGCTGAAAAAAAGATGTTTTCAGGACTGGTCGAATCTATCCAGGTTACGGGTATCGAAGGTGAATTAGGTATTATGCCTGGTCACGCACCTTTAATTACTCCATTAAAACCTGGCCACATCAGACTGGTTAAACAGTTTGGTGAGGAAGAAGTTATTTACTTATCTGGCGGCATTTTAGAAGTTCAACCACATAATGTAACTGTGTTAGCAGATACTGCATTACGTGGTGACGACATTGATGAAGCAGCAGCTGAAGCAGCTAAAAAAGCGGCTGAAGAAGCAATTGCTAATCCAAGTGCTGACTTTGATTATGCTGAAGCGGCTAAAGAATTAGCCCAAGCAATCGCGCAATTAAAAGTCATTACAGATATGCGCAACAAAGTAAAATAACAAAAAAACACGTTAAAACAAAAAGGCCGGTTTACCGGCCTTTTTAATTTCTGCTTTATCGTCATTTCGTCATGTAACACATGTATAAAACCTAACCTAGTTCCTATACAATTTAGTTTATTATTGTCTATCACTTCGCTATTCGAAGTCTGCCTAAAAATTTAAATATTAAGTACACGGATATGAGTCAAAACCTTTCAGCAGTCATTCTTGCCGCCGGTAAAGGCACACGAATGAAATCGAACCTTCCTAAAGTTCTGCATAAAATCGGTCATAAACCTATGGTGAAGCATGTTATTGATGCTGCGCAATCATTGGGGTGTCAAAACCTTCAACTAATATACGGCCATGGTGGCGATAAATTGCAAGCGGCGTTAGCTAATGAAGCTGTTAATTGGGTTGAACAAGCAGAACAGTTGGGTACAGGCCATGCTGTACAACAGGTAACCCCATTTTTAAATGACAACGAAGTCGCTTTAATTTTGTATGGCGATGTACCTTTAATCAAGTCTGAAACACTTAAGCAACTGGTAGAAGTGACACCAAACGATGGTATTGGTTTGCTGACTGTGTGTTTAGATAATCCATTTGGCTATGGTCGTATCGTGCGCGATGCTGACAATAAAGTGACAGCTATTGTTGAACAAAAAGACGCCTCAGCAGAACAGCTTGCTATTCAAGAAGTTAATACAGGCATAATGGCTGTACCGGCTAAGCAACTCAAAGCTTGGTTGGCCAACTTAAATAATGACAATGCTCAAGGTGAGTATTACTTAACTGACATTATTGGTATGGCGGCAAGCGAAGGAAAAACTATTGCAACCGTGATAGCTCAAGACCCTAACGAAGTTGAAGGGGTCAATAATCGCATGCAACAAGCCACTTTAGAGCGAGTTTATCAACTTGAACAGGCAAATGCTTTAATGGTTGAAGGGGTTACATTGCGTGATCCATCGCGCTTAGATGTGCGCGGTACGGTTAACGTAGGTAAAGATGTTGTACTTGATGTTAATGTGATTTTAGAAGGTCATGTTGAACTGGCAGACAACGTTATTATTGAAAGTAACTGTGTTCTTCGTAATGTAAAAGTCGGAGCGGGTACGGTTATACATGCCAATAGTCATTTAGAAGATGTTGAATTGGGTGAGCAAAACGACATTGGGCCTTACGCTCGCCTTAGACCCGGTACTAAATTGGCTGATAAATGTAAGGTTGGCAACTTTGTCGAGATTAAAAAATCTACCTTAGGTGTAGGAAGTAAAGCTAACCATCTTACTTATTTAGGTGATGCCACTGTTGGTGACAATACCAATATTGGCGCAGGCACTATTACCTGTAATTATGATGGCGTTAATAAATCACAAACTATTATTGGTAACAATGCATTTATTGGCTCTAATACTGCACTAGTTGCTCCAGTTGAAGTGGGTGACGACGCGACGGTGGGAGCTGGGGCGGTTATTACTAATCGTGTTGCTGAAAGTGAATTAGCAGTAGCCCGAGCAAAACAACGCAATATTAAAGGTTGGCAGCGCCCTACTAAGAAAAGTTAGTTTTTAGTGTTAAGTTTGTCAGCCTAGTTTTTTAGGGTCTGTTTATCTTTCAGGGATGAGCTCAGGAATGACCAAAAAGTCATCAATCAAGGCGCGAGGATTGTGGTTTAGTCGCTCTAAATAAATGACGAGCTACGCAGAGTGAGGGCTTTTTGGCCTTTCCCCGAAGGGCTGTGGCCATTTGAACCTCTAGCTGCGTTATCAGTCGTTCGAATAGAGCAACTATGAGTCACTTCTTCTGCCTTGCTATAGGCCCAAATGGCCTACAGCTGAGTCATTCTCGAAAGATATACAGACCCTAGGTTGACAAAGATTTCCCCGATTAACTTGCAAAACATTCCTCCGCGTCACTTATCATTTTTTATTTACCTGAGTATTTACCTGATTGCTGCGGAATTGCCGAGCACCGCTAGTTAAATTGTTTTTACAGGTTGAATTTAATAGTCACTATCGTAAAATCGCTATTAACTTACGAACCGTAATTAAATAGATGTTGAAACGAAATACGCAGGAAAGACGCAACACCATTTGCCAAATGGTAGCTGAACAAGGACAAGTCAGTGTTGATCAACTCTCTCATCTTTTTTCAACATCAGAAGTCACCATCCGTAAAGATCTCAAGTTACTTGAAACTGAAGGCTTGCTAATTCGCAATTACGGTGGGGCTAAATGTGTACCATCATTAAAAACCAGTTCTCAGCAGGATGTTTCGAATCGAAAGTTGGAAATTGCAAAAAAAGTTATCGAACTCATTCCTGATCAAAGTCGTTTAATTATTGATAGCGGCCAAACCGCCGCTGCTGTGATCCCTTTACTTGAAAATAAACAAGACTTGGTGGTCATGACCAATTCACTGCATGTCGCATCTCAGCTGTCTGAACTGGACAATCAACCTACGTTATTAATGACGGGGGGAACATGGGACCCGCATTCGCATTCTTTTCAAGGTCAGGTAGCAGAGCAAGTGATGCGTTCATATGACTTCGATTATTTACTTATTGGTGCCGATGGTATTGATCCTGAAAGAGGCACAACAACTTTTAATGAGCTGCTCCATTTAAGTCAGGTTATGGCTGATGTGGCTCATAAAGTGATTGTACTGGCAGAATCTAGCAAAATTGGGCGTCGCATGCCTAATCTTGAGCTGCCTTGGCAAAAAATTCATTGTTTAGTGACAGACAGTGCACTAACAACAGCAGATAAACAAAATATTACTCGTTTAGGCGTGCAAGTGATTTGCGCCTAAGCCAGATGAAATTTAAGACATTAGGACATTAATATGTGTGGAATAGTAGGTGGTGTAGCACAGCGTGATATTGCTGATATATTAGTTGCTGGATTACAAAGGCTTGAATATCGCGGCTATGATTCGGCAGGTGTAGCGGTTATTACAAGCGATGGTCAATTAAATCGGTTACGTAAAACCGGTAAAGTGGCAGAGCTTGCTGCTGCTGTTGCGGCTGATTATCCGTCAGGCGGCACTGGTATTGCTCATACTCGCTGGGCCACGCATGGCGAACCTAACGAAGCTAACGCGCACCCTCACCTTTCCAGTGAACGTATTGCTGTCGTGCACAATGGTATTATTGAAAACCACCATGAATTACGAGATAAGTTGCGTGCATCGGGTTACGAGTTTAGTTCGCAAACCGATACCGAGGTATTAGTTCACCAAGTACATGAATTTATCGAGCAAGGTGCCAGTTTATTAGAAGCCGTACAAAAAACGGCACAGGTGGTAAAAGGCGCTTATGGCACGGTTTTAGTGGATAAGCACAATCCCAATGAAATGGTAGTGGCTCGCTCAGGCAGCCCTTTAGTTATTGGCTTGGGTATTGGTGAAAACTTTATTGCATCTGATCAGTTAGCCTTGTTAGAGGTGACACGCAAATTTATCTATTTAGAAGAAGGTGATGTGGCGCATATCACTCGTCACGCAGTGCAAGTATTTGACGTGAATGGTCAACCTGTTGAGCGCCCTGTTAAGGAAGCAACAGGCTCAGTGGATGCTGCGGATAAAGGTGAATATCGCCATTATATGCTGAAGGAAATTTTCGAGCAGCCTACATCAGTTCGTCAAACGTTAGAAGGCCGTATCTCAACCAATGGTTTAGCACCCAATATTTTTGGCCAAGGTTTTACAGAAACTGTTGCTCAACTGAATCATATTCAGATCGTTGCCTGTGGTACGAGTTACCATGCAGCCATGGTAGCGCGTTATTGGTTGGAACAATATGCAGGTGTATCTTGCAACGTCGAAATTGCCTCAGAATTTAGATATCGCAAGTTTCATACCGTACCGGGTAGCATGATAGTCACTATTTCTCAGTCGGGCGAAACGGCGGATACGCTAGCAGCATTAAGACTGGCGAAAGAACATAACTACCTGTCTTCACTGGCTATTTGTAATGTTGATGGTTCTTCGTTAGTACGAGAGTCTGATTTTGCCTTTATGACACGGGCGGGTGCTGAAATTGGAGTGGCATCGACAAAAGCCTTTACGACACAGCTAGTCAGTTTGTTAATGCTGACATTAGCGATAGCGGATGAAAAAGGAATTAATGCTGCAGACAAGCAGATGATCATAGATGGTTTATTAGGCTTGCCAGCGAAAATAGAACAAGCGTTAACCTTGAGCCAGCCAATTGAAGCCTTAGCTGAAGAATTTGCTGAAAAGCATCATGCTTTATTTTTAGGGCGCGGTGATCAATACCCGATTGCAATGGAAGGTTCATTGAAGCTAAAAGAAATCAGCTATATTCACGCCGAAGCTTATGCAGCAGGCGAATTAAAGCATGGGCCAATCGCTCTGATTGATGCGGATATGCCAGTTATTGTCGTGGCGCCAAATAATGAATTATTGGAAAAGCTTCATTCTAACGTAGAAGAAGTGCGTGCACGTGGTGGTGTACTCTATGTCTTTGCCGATGCCGACGCTAATTTTAAAAGTGATGAAACTCAGCGGGTGATCAATGTGGTTAATACCTGTGATATTACAGCGCCTATGGTATATACCATCCCACTACAATTACTGAGTTATTATGTTGCCCTAATTAAAGGTACTGACGTTGATCAGCCTCGCAATTTAGCCAAATCTGTGACGGTTGAATAAAGCGCAATCTTATTGTTTAAGGTTGTAGATTCTGAATAAAGTTGGAAAATAACCCTAAATGAAAAAGCAGGCCTCATTGTAGGCCTGCTTTTTTATGTGCAAGTTAATTGGTTGGTAACCCTAGTTTGTCAAAGAATGCTCTGTTTCTTTCTTTCGCTGCTTTAACGAGTTGGTCAAAAGTTATAACTTCAATATATGCATGAGATGGTTCGTTGTACCCAAAATAACCCATTCCATCAGATGTAATTCGCAGATTAGCTCGACGGCAGCGGCGATGCATGGACTCAGTCAAGTCGCAAAGCACATAACAATACCCGGGGATATCGTCAAATCAGCAATTTCTGTAGTCAACTAACAGGAATTACTCAGTCAGAGTTAGATAATTCCGACAATTTTAAAATTGTTTTTTCAAATTTTTTGAACTGGTACCCAAAGACCTCAAAAGTGCTATTCGCAACCTGGGGAAGCTACGATTTAATTCAAATAAATATCGATTGTGCATCCAACAATCTGCCGCTTTTTTCGCCCAACGCTGCGTTGAATCTGAAAAAGATATTTAAAAAAGTAAACAAATTAAAAAAGCCTGTTGGCTTAGCGAGAGCTTTGGAATTATGTCAGTGTGAATTTAAAGGTAGTCACCATCGAGCCCTTGATGATGCGAGGAATACCGTTAAGTTACTGCCGTTTATTTTAAGCAACCCAAAGCCTTTATAGATTAAGTTTGATTTACTTGGCTTTCATAAGCGAACGCGAAATTCGTCGTAGGTTTAATATGAAACATCAAAAAACTCAGCGTAAAAACCCATTTAAAGCAGCGCCATTAAAGAACGCTGGTGTTGAGCGTGTAGATAAATCAAAACGGCTAGATGTTGATGCATTAGTGATTAATCCAGCAAATATTGATATGCAAAGGAATCGTGGCTTCGTCTATGTCCCTCAAAACAAGCAAGTACTGCACCCGGCACGATATTTTGAGCGCTTGTATTTGTCTAAGGCAACAGCAAAGGGGATGAATATTCAAGATGTCATAGATAACCTAGATATATCTGTTGAACATTTTGACGATTTTTTGAGTGAGAAAGTGTGTGTTGATACAGGCTTCGCAAAGAAACTTGAGATCGTCACAGGTATGACATTCGAATTCTGGTTACGTACTCAAAACAAATTTGATGATTCGAATAAAGTTCACAGCGAAAAGTGACTCTGCTCATAAGCGTTCAGGCTGCCGAAGTCATCAGTAGTTAAATATTCACAGAACTAATCATTGAATTTATATGACATAATATCCCAGCCTCCATTTTTCGACTGCTCGAATAACCATCATCTGCATGGCTCATAGGTCACCGAGTAAGAACTTGTTCAAATTTCTTACAAAAAACACTCCGTTGGCAATATAATATTCGATTAAAAATCACACGTTTAATGCAAATTTAAAAGGACTGGGTATGAATAATCAGGGCTGGATTCATTATTGGCGTAATTCTCTTGCCGATGCTGATAGCGCGAAAGGTGCATTAAAAAAGCAAGATCTAAAGAATTACGTGCGTGCTACAACCGGCGAGTTCAAAGAAGGTAAACTTAAACCAGATTCTACATTGCTAGAAGATCTGTTTCGCAATGAACCAGAAACCCTTACCGCTGTACAAATTCATCATCGACCGGTTACTTATTATCTTCGGAAAGTTCATGGCAAAGATTACATCAGTAATATGCCTAGTGTACTGACACCAATTGTCTGCACTTTATGGGTCAATCGTGAAGGTTTACTATTTCCCCACACCACGCCATTCATACCTCGTGATTTACTTGATCCTCAAGGAAATGACTCGTTTACTATCGCTAACGTCGATAAGCTCGATGAATTCCTGACATCAAATGAACTTCTAGCACAGCCTACTGAAAGTATTCCAGCCAAATTCGAACAAGAAGAACAGTATCAGATCCATCAAAAAGATTGGCACAACTACTATGAACTTACCCAAAAACTATTTTCCGATTACTGCGATAGAAACCGAATCGAGCAGTTCTATGAAGACATTAAAAGTGGAAGCTTAGTCAACAAAATCAGCGATTTCTTGGGAGCTTCAAGACATATATTAAAATTGTACGATAACCTGAGTACCTCAAACACAACCTTACCTCTGATTGATAGTTACGCAACAAAAACAGTAACCAACCATGATGAATGTATTGATGCCTCTCAGACAGTGAATTCGCGTTTGGGCCACTCAAATAGTCAATTTCCGCTAGCTAAAGCGCAATGTGATGCCTTGGCCCATACCTTAGCCATGCAAGAAGGCGACATTCTTGCAGTAAATGGTCCTCCAGGCACAGGTAAAACAACGTTTGTACTATCTGTAGTCGCATCACTGTGGGTTGAGTCTGCGCTAAAAGAGAGTCAGCCGCCGCTAATCATTGCGGCATCGACTAACAATCAAGCAGTCACCAACATCATTGATGCTTTTGGTAAAGACTTCGATGAAGGCGACGATGAACTATCAGGCCGATGGTTACCCGACATTTTTAGCTATGGTGGCTACCTACCATCGGCGTATGGAGCATTGGAAGCTGCCAAAAATTATCAAACTAATCATTTCTATGAAAAAGTCGAGCAGTTGGATTTTCTCGATCAAGCCCAAGCGCATTATTTGGATAGAGCAAAACAGGCTTTTCCACAACAAAATTTTGCTGATGTAACACAAGTTAAAGCGTATCTCCTCGCCGAATTACGCCAACATAAAAACCAGTTAGATCACATCCAAAACAATTGGCATCATTACAACCGCCAACTGCATGACATCCATTCTCGGCTAGGGGATAATCCCCAACAAACATTGGCAGATCAACAACAAGCCGTATCTAATGCACAAGCATTGAAAGATAACGCCAAAAAACACTTAATTGCTTGGCGAAGCTACCTCAGTAATGAATCTATATGGTTAACTCTGTTTAAGTGGTTGCCGCCAATCAAGAATAAACTTGAACTCCAGCGCAGGAGTTTCATGTTAAACCTTATTGAGCACGATGAGGATCAAATTGAGAATCTATCATCGGATCAGTTTGAGAGCCTACTCAAGCAAGTATTTTCTAGTAAAAAAGAAGATTTTGATTATAAAAAAAACCGTTATCAATCTTGGTTAGAGCGGTATCAAGAGTTTGAGCAATCACAACTGAATTGGCTTGATGCTATTCATGACTTTACTGAAGACTTTCCAGAGCAAACTATTCCACAACTGACCGAGATCGATTCGGTTTTAGATATCACGACCCGTTTTCGAATGTTCCGCTTAGCTTTCCATTACTGGGAAGCTTGCTGGCTGCTCTGTTGCCGAAGTTTGGGCCAAGATCTGAATAAGCAGGCCCAGAAAACAGGTTTGAAAACGGTTCGTCCTCGCTGGCAACGCCGAATGATGCTAACTCCTTGCATTGTATCAACGTTCCATTCTCTGCCTTCTCATATGACTTACCAGTCTCACGTTGGGAATAATGAATTTGAAACTGACTATCTACTCAATGAAATCGACCTGTTGATCGTTGATGAAGCAGGTCAAGTAGCTCCAGAAGTTGCCGCGGCCTCGTTCTCATTAGCCAAAAAAGCATTGGTGATTGGTGATATATACCAAATCCCGCCGATTAGAAATGTATGCTCATCAATTGACCGGGGTAATTTAAAGCAGCATAAAATTATCAGTTCTGATGATGAGTACACAGTCATTCAAGAGGAAGGCCGAAGTGTAGTGACTGGCAGTGTTATGCATGTAGCACAACAAGCAAGCCGCTTTCACTATATGCCGAAAGCTGAGCCTGGAATGTTTTTGCAAGAACATAGACGCTGCTACGATGAATTAATCTCATACTGCAATGATCTTTGCTATCAAGGTATCCTGATCCCCATGCGAGGACAAGCGACCGAAGATAGCCTCTACTCTCCTTTCAGTCATTTGCACGTCGACGGTATCGCAGAGTCATTTAGTGGCAGTCGACGCAATAAGTTAGAAGCAGAAACTATCGCTGCATGGTTAAATGCCAATAAGGTTGAAATAGAAAATTACTACGGCGAGCCACTAGCCAAGTGTGTGGGTATCATTACTCCATTTTCAGCTCAAGTGAATCAGATCAAGGCCGCGTGTGGTGAGTTCGATATCAAAGTAGGCAAAGGGGAGGAGCAATTAACCGTCGGCACAGTTCACTCTCTTCAAGGTGCTGAACGCAAAATAATTATTTTTTCCCAGGTGTACACCAGACACAACGATGGCGGGTTTATCGATATGGATCCGTCAATGCTCAACGTCGCTGTCTCTAGAGCCAAAGACGCATTCTTGGTGTTTGGTGATTTGGATATCATTGAAGCTGCATCATCATCTTCTCCACGGGGATTACTCGCCAAGTATCTTTTCACTGACGAACGAAATGAGCTTGAGTTTAGTATTGGTCAGCGCCCCGATTTATTACAAATATGCGGTCATCCGAAACTGCTAACCAATGCCGAAGAGCACGATGCGTTTTTATCAAAACTGCTGAGTGAAGTACAACGAAAAATAGATATAGTCTCGCCTTGGTTACTGCTAGACAAACTGCAATCAACTGGGCAGTTAGAACTACTAAAAACAGCACTACATAAAGGTGTCCAGATAACCATACACACCGACAGACATTTCAATACCACGGTCGCAAATCACGCAGACACCAATAAAGTAAAAGCGTTTCAACATTGCTGCGCGACCTTGGAACAGCTTGGTATCGTTATTAATGTGATAAATGGTGTTCATAGTAAAAGCGTTTTTGCTGATGATCGGTATATGGCCGTAGGGTCATTCAATTGGTTTAGTGCGAGTAGAAGCGGAAAATACGCCAATATCGAGACATCTTTAATTTATGTCGGTGAGCTAGAGAAGGAGATCAAAACTCAACTAGACTTCTTAAATAGCCGAGGCAGCAGAAACCCGCTGCCCGTAACGTAAACACAAAGTATCACTCTTTTGTCCTGAAGTTACTCAAAATCCTTTTCAGCTTATCCTCAGACAGTTAATTGCTAATTAGTCTCTTCTAATTAGCAATTAATAAGTAAGTGGCTGCCTCTGACATGAATTTTACTGGGAAATTTGGAACTTACCCGATTGAAGTAATCTGATTTTGGATATCTCAACAGAGCTTTTGTTTCCAACTTTGATTAATAGAAATTAGAGCGATTTTTGCTCACTCAAATGCTAGCGCTATTTTTGTTTCCGATTTTCCTCTAGCCGAGCCGTTTGTTACGAACCATAACTCGGGGCTCATAGATGATTTTTGTATCCAACTTTATTCAACATCTACAAAGGTGGCCATTTAAAAATTAATTTAGATGGCCATTTATTCCTATTCATTGAATTTCCCTTTCCAACATTATTCTAAATCCCCCCCTTGCCAATCGCAGTTTTTAGTTAAATTTCCGTCAATATGTTTAGTAAACGTAAACTTTAATGGTAAGTCGGGGCCAACTTTTGTTAACTTGGTTAGTTAATACTGATTAAATTCGTTGTCAGCTTAAGGCGACAAAATAATTTCTGTGTAAACAAAGATTTAACCATAAGTTGTAATGCAGTTATGTAATTATTGTCTTATAGTTATATTGATAATCTAATGAACAATTTTTAACAGCATTAAATAGTGTAAGTATTGTTCAATAATTAGTCAAAGTGTTCGGGTTTTAGGGGAAGCTGTCAAGATTCGAGTCCCCATGAGCATATGCTCTACTATGTGATTGGGGCGAGAAGCGCCGACAATGAACCATAAAACCTGAGCGAGAAGACTATAAAAACGATCAAGCGGACGGTGAACTATGCATTTAATAAGGTGGGCATTACTCCTATGCGGCTTTTGGTTGCTGCTGTCAGGATTTATTCAGCCTTTATTGCTCAGTTTCGGCGTGATTTCAGTAGCGCTAGTTATAATTACTTTAAAAAGAATGGATGCGGCTGATAGTGAACCTAAGCGCATTAGCATAGGTAGTCGGATTATTTTCTATTGTTTTTGGTTACTGGGGCAAATCGTCTTATCAGCTATTCAGGTGACTAAATTGATTTGGGGTGGTTCACACAGACTGTCACCAACCATAGCTAGGATCCCAATTAAACAGGTTACGCATAAAAATCGGGTGCTTTACGCTAATTCTATTACGTTGACACCGGGTACGTTAAGTGTTGACTTACAAGACAACGAAGTTGTAGTGCATGCTTTACAGCAGTCGTCTATTGATGAATTGCAGCAAGGCGATATGGAAAAAATGATCACAGGTCGTAGGAGTTAACTTCAGTGTTTGGGATTTTAGCAGCGGTATGCATTGCGATATTGGTGGTGATGGCATTGGCATTGGCGCGTTCATTTTATGCGCCAACCGTTTACGATCGTATTTTGGGTGTGAATATGTTCGGTACTAAAACCGTATTATTCATCGCGACAGTAGGCTTTTTGATGGGCCGCCCAGATTTTCTCGATATCGCCATCGTTTATGCATTAATCAATTTTATTGGTATGGTTGCGGTATTAAGGTTTTTTGAATATACCGCCCCAACAGAATAATAATTTATAAAAATAGTGATTTAACATGTCAATTTTAGATGTGATCAGCAGCGTTTTGCTTGTTAGCGGTGCCTTTTTTGGACTGAGCGGGGCAATCGGCCTGTTTAAATTTCCAGATTTCTTTACGCGTGTGCATGCGGCCAGTGTGACGGATTCATTAGCAGCTATGTTGATGATTGGTGGTTTATTGCTGCAAACGTCGTTCGACATTAATACGGCAAAGTTACTGTTTATTTTGATTTTTTTAATGATGACCACGCCGACAGCCTCGCATGCCTTAGCCAAATCTGCCCGCCATGGAGGCCTACTGAGCTTAGCTGAAAATAAAGAGCAACAAAGAGGTCAAGATAGTCATGGCTGAGTTTATAGATTTAGTCTTGCTAGCTATGCTGGCTCTGACTGCTTTGCGCGTTATATTTTTAAAAGACTTATTTGCTGTGGTTATGCTGTTTGGTATTTATAGCTTTTTGTCGGCATTAATTTTTGTCAGCCTAGATGCGGTTGATGTGGCATTTACCGAAGCGTCTGTGGGGGCTGGGATTTCAACTGTGTTAATGCTAGGTACCTTAGCGTTAACCGGCCGTACAGAAAAAGAAAATAAGCGCTCGTCTGTACTGCCTTTGCTAGTTGTTTGCGTTACTGGTGCGGCTTTAATTTATGGCACGCTAGACATGCCGCCGTTTGGACATCCAGACAACCCTGTCCATGAACATGTCGCGCCACGTTATATTGAAGAGTCACCGAAAGAAGTTGGCTTACCTAATATGGTGACTTCTGTGTTAGCTAGCTATCGTGGCTTTGATACGTTAGGCGAGACGGTAGTGGTTTTTTCGGCGGCTATTGGTGTATTGGCTTTGTTAGGCGTTAGACGACGTGAAGATAAAAACACGCCTGAATCAGGATTAAAAGCTCATTTAGTTTTGCGCTCGGTTGCCAAGTCAGTTATCCCTTTGGTTATTTTGTTTGCTCTTTATGTGCAGTTTCATGGTGATTTTGGCCCAGGTGGTGGTTTTCAGGCAGGGGTGATCGCCGCCGCGGCTTTTATTCTTTATGCCTTGGTTTTTGGTTTGCCTATGGCTTTCAAAGTGATAAAGCCCAAATTCTTACAAATGATGGCAGCAGCCGGTGTTCTACTATATGCCAGTGTGGGTTTATTCAGTATGGCAAAGGGGGGCTTATTTTTGGATTACAACCAATTGGCAGATGATCCGATAGCAGGTCAGCACTATGGCATTATTATTATTGAATTGGGTGTCGGCATTACCGTATTTGCGGTTATGTTAAGTATATTTTATGCGTTTGGCAGTCAAGCTGAGAGGGTTAATAAACCGTGACTTTTATCCTCGAGTATTACAACTATTGGATCGTTGTATTTTTAATGATGGCTGGTTTTTATATTGTGATATCAGCTAATAATTTAGTTAAGAAAATAGTGGGTTTGAATATATTTCAGACCTCAGTTTTCATGCTTTATATTTCAATGGGCAAAGTGGGTGGTGGTACCGCGCCAATTGTGGTTGAAGGTGCGACTCAATACTCTAACCCCTTACCCCATGTTTTAATTCTTACCGCTATTGTTGTGGGCGTGGCGACCACGGCGGTAGGATTGTCGTTAATCGTGCGTATTAAACGCGCGTACGGCACAGTGGAAGAAAACGAATTTAAAAATGAGGATGACGCCATCTAATGCTTGAACAACACTTGGCTGTACTTCCAATTATATTGCCATTAATTGCAGCCCCAATTACGTTAATTTTAGGCCGTTCATCACTCTCTTGGGGCTTTGCTACCTTTATGAGTGCTTGGGCGTGTTTGGCATCTTGGCAACTATTGATGTCGACTTTATCCAATGGTGTATTGAGTTATGCGGTTGGTGGTTGGCCTCCACCATGGGGCATTGAACTGAGAGTCGATAGTGCCAACGCTTTTGTACTATTGGCTGTTTCTGCAGTATCTACCTTGGTATTAATTTATGCCAAGAAGAGTATTCACAAAGAGATAGAATCATCAAAGCATGTGCTGTATTACACCGCGCATTTACTGTGCTTGGCAGGTTTGTCTGGCATTTTGATGACAGGTGATGCCTTCAATTTGTTTGTATTCTTAGAAATTTCATCCTTAGCGACCTACACCTTGGTCAGCTTAGCTTCTGATCGACGGTGTTTAACAGCGGCTTTTCGTTACTTGGTTATGGGTACTATCGGCGCGACATTTATATTGATTGGCGTTGGTATGCTTTATATGAAAACCGGCACCTTAAATATGTTGGACTTAGCTAATCGGATTGATATTTATGATAGCAGCCGAACAATCAATACCGGCCTAGCCTTTATTATGGTTGGGGTCAGTATTAAGTTGGCGTTATTTCCATTACATATGTGGTTGCCTCCAGCTTATACGCATGCGCCTTCAGCCGTCACGGCATTTCTTGCTAGTACCGCGACTAAAGTTGCTGTGTATGTGATGATCCGTTTTATTTTCACCGTGTTTGGCGCAGAGCATGTTTTCCACGAGATGGGCATGGATCTCATTTTAATGGCGCTGGCGATTGTCGCTATATTTAAGTGCTCATATATGGCAACCGTGCAGAGCAACATAAAAGCACTACTGGCCTATAGTAGCGTTGCGCAGATTGGCTATATGATCTTAGGGGTAAGTTTGGTTAGTGTTGGCGGTTTGATGTCCGGCTTGTTGCACATATTTAACCACGCCTTGATGAAAGGGGCCTTGTTCATGGCGGTGGGTGCCGTTTTTTATCGTTTAGGTTCGGTGGATATCAAAGCCTTCAAAGGACTAGGGCGTAAAATGCCATGGACTATGGCGGCGTTTACTATTGCGGGTTTAAGTATAATTGGTGTGCCGTTAACCGTCGGTTTTGTCAGTAAATGGTATTTGGTTGGCGCTGCATTGCAGCAAAACCATTGGTTGTTAGCTGGCTTGGTTTTAGCCGGTTCACTATTGGCCGTTGTGTACATAGGTCGAGTACTTGAGGCGGCTTATTTTCAATCAGCCCCTAAATCTGATGTTGAAATAAAAGAAGTGCCTTTGATGATGCTAATCCCTATGTGGCTATTGGTTGCGGCTAATGTCTATTTTGGTATTGATACCTCTTTGACCGTTGAAGCCGCAGACAAAGCAGCACAGTTACTGTTTGCTGGTTCAAATGGACTGGAGGGTACAAAATGAACCTTTGGACTTTTGTTGAACCCGCCAGCTTGATTAATTTAGCTATTATTATTCCGTTAGTTGGTGCGTTTATTTTACTGCTAGCAGATAAACAGCCAAATATTCGTGAAGCTATTACGCTGACGACAGCAACTTTATTGTTTACGGTTGTGTTGTCGATTGCTGACAACACATTTAATCGTGTTGATATGCAAACCCAGTGGCTTGAACTGTTTCCTGGTGTAGGTTTGTCTTTTGTAGTTGAACCATTAGGGGTTCTTTTTGCTTTAGTGGCGAGCTTTTTATGGATTATCACCACTATTTACGCCATAGGTTATATGCGCGGTCATCATGAAAAAAATCAAACGCGTTTCTTTTTTTGTTTTGCCTTGGCCATTAGTTCAGTCATGGCAATTTGCTTTTCAGGCAACTTGATAACCCTGTTTGTATTTTACGAAATATTAACCTTGTCTACTTATCCTCTGGTGACACATGCCGGAACAAACGCTGCGAAAAAAGGTGGGCGTACTTATTTAGGTGTTTTATTAAGCACCTCCATCGCATTTTTGTTATTTGCTGTGATAGGGACATGGGCGGTGACAGGCTCGGTTGACTTTCAAGCGGGCGGAATAGTGCAGGATGTTGACAATAAATTTATTTTAGCTTTGTTATTGGTTCTGTTTTGTTACGGTATTGGTAAAGCGGCGATTATGCCGTTTCATCGCTGGTTACCGGCAGCTATGGTGGCACCAACCCCTGTATCAGCTTTGTTACATGCTGTCGCTGTGGTTAAAGCGGGGGTGTTTAGTATTTTGAAGGTTGTCATTTATATCTTTGGCTTTGAATCTCTCAAAGACATCCCGACGACCGATATCATGCTTTATATTGGCGCGGCAACCGTGTTGCTGTCTTCGCTTATTGCCATGACTAAAGATAACTTGAAAGCCCGTTTAGCTTATTCAACAGTAAGCCAGTTAAGTTACATTGTGGTTGGTGCATTACTCGCATCACCGATTGCGGCTACAGGAGCAGCTTTACATATTGCTACTCATGCTGTGGGTAAAATAACCTTATTCTTTTGTGCAGGGGCCATCATGGTGGCTAGTCACAAGAAAAACATTAGTGAAATGGTGGGGCTTGGTCGCACTATGCCGATCACTATGGCGGCCTTTGCGATTGGCGCAATTAGTATTATCGGTTTACCGCCTATGGCAGGTACGTGGAGTAAATGGTTTTTAACTATTGGCGCGCTTGAAGCGGATAAACAGATTATTGCCGCTGTATTGATCGTGAGTTCACTACTAAACATCGCCTATCTACTGCCAATCCCGATAAAAGCGTTTTTTGCTAAATCAGAGGATGGTGTTTCATCTTGGTGTCGCTCGGATGTTAAAGAAGCGCCTCTACCTTCACTAATTGCTTTAGGTATTACCTCTGTTGGTTGTTTTGCTTTGTTTTTCTACCCGCAACCTTTGATTGAATTAATTAACTTGATCCCCAGCATATCAGGCTCATTGGATAGTGGAGGCTAAATGAAATTAAATATCAAGCTAATCGTATGCGGGAGGTTAAGTGATGAGTGATACTGATAAGCACTGGTTAGTCAGAGCAAAAACCATTAAATACCTGTGGATCGGTTTTATAGTGGTGCTTGGCATAACCATTTTGGCTGAATTGTTTATTCATAAGCATGACTATTTTGGCCTTGATGGCAGTTTTGGTTTTTTCGGTTGGTATGGATTTATTACCTGCGTCGCTATGGTTGTGGTTGCGAAATTACTGGGCTATGTCTTAAAACGAAAAGAAGAATATTATGATGAATGAGTTGATGATTGAGATACCTCCTGGTTGGATAATCATCGCTGGCGCTTTTATTCTCGCCATTACGCGAGGCATGCTACAAAAAATCGCTATGCTGGGTTTGCCTTTGTTAGCCTTAGTGATGATTTGGAGCTTGCCGGAAGAAGCAAGTTGGCAAATTCAATTTTTCGATTATCAAATTTCACTGCTCGAGTTTACCGCTACTGGTAAAGTCTTTGCGACCGTATTTGCTTTAATGACGTTTGTCGGCGGTATTTTCGCTATGCGCACCGCGTCGACGTTGGAGTTATGTGCGGCATTTCTTTATGCGGGCAGTGCGATTGGCGTCACTTCGTCAGGTGATTTAATTTCGTTGTTTGTTTATTGGGAAATCATGGCCCTTGGCTCGACCGCGGTGGTTTTAGCCGCAGGGACAGTCAATTCATACAAAGCAGCAATGCGCTATTTGTTAATGCATGCTTTTAGTGGCTCGGTATTAATGGTTGGCATTGCTTGGCATATTTACGGTACTGGCTCCGCTGAATTTAGCCAATTGAGTTTAGATGGCCCAGCGCAATGGATGATATTAATCGGCTTTTTAGTTAATGCGGGAGCACCGCCGTTTTCCGCGTGGATTGCTGACGCCTATCCGGAAGCCAGCCCAAGTGGTTGCGTTTTTCTGTCTGCTTTTACTACTAAAACCTCGGTATTTGCGTTATTGATTGCCTTTCCGGGTACAGAAATTTTAATTCCGATTGGCTGCTTTATGATCTTTTACGGGATTATTTATGCGTTATTAGAAAATGATGCGCGTCGCATTCTGTCTTACAGCATTGTGAATCAAGTCGGCTTTATGGTGGTTGGCATAGGTATAGGTACAGAAATGGCGTTAAATGGCGCGACAGCCCATGCCTTCGCTCATATAGTATACAAAGCCTTATTACTGATGTCGGCTGGCGCCGTGTTATATCAAACAGGCAAACGTCGCTGTAGTGATCTTGGTGGCTTATATCAAAGCATGCCATTAACCACAATTTGTGGGACCATAGGTGCGTTAGCGATTTCTTCCTTTCCATTCACCTCTGGCTTTATCTCTAAATCGATGATCTCATCATCTGCTGCTTATGAGCATTTAACTTGGGTGTGGTTCTTGCTGGCTGCGGCATCGGCTGGGGTATTTTTACACGCGGGCATTAAGTACCCTTGGTTTGTTTTCTTTCAAAAAGATTCAGGTTTACGACCATCTGATCCACCTAAAAACATGCAAATAGCCATGGTTATCTTTGCTGTTGTTTGTATTGCCTTAGGCGTATTTCCACAACCTTTGTATGATATTTTGCCGTTTACGGTTGAATATGTGCCCTATACTGCCGATCATTTAGTGACACAATTTCAGTTGCTGCTATTTGCAGGATTAGCGTTTTTCTTGTTGTTGCCCATGATGAAACGCACTGAAACCATTAGTTTAGACTTTGACTGGGTATATCGTCGGCTATTGCCGCGCGGTTGGAGTTTTGTGACTGCTGTTGTTTGCCGTGTTTATTGTGCTACGCAAAAAACCGTGACGTCATTGTTATCGAATACCTTGCAAAAGCATTATGACCGAGAGCAAGAAAAGCCGCTTGGTTACTTTGCTAAACTTTGGCCAACAGAGACTATGGTGGTGTGGGTAGCGGTATTACTAGCGGTTTATTTAGTGCTTTATTATATTTAAGGCTGTTTTTGCCAAGAGCAAGCGCAATTGTTATTTGCAATGATTGAGCTTGTTAAGCTGCTATAGCTTAGTCAATATGTGATTTTTGGTGAGAACCCAGTGGTACTGTTTCCAGAAAGAAATGATCAGTTGAATCTTTCGTAGGTCGAAGCTGCTGCTTCGTCAAGGGCTTTAATTACGACGCAAGCGTCGAACCTACAAAAATAGCTAGCCTTGTTTCAACTAATCAAAATTAAATTGAAAAGGTAGTAGTACCTTTATCACTTGGACACAAAAGTTGGCAATTAATAGTGCTTGAGATAGCGAAGCTGTTTGAGAGTGTTGTGTAAATGTTTGAGCGAAGGTTGAATTACACCTTCGCTGTTTGGCTAGCCAGTAAAAGTGACTCCTTTTAGCTTTGACTCTCCTTTAGCAAGCAGTAGCCAGTGATAAAACAAAACACGCTGGCGCCTAAACTTCCCCAACTGAGTGATATTGGCATAGCGACTAATTGCATGCCAAATAAGTTTTGCCCTAGCAAGCCGTTAAGTAGAAATACCATAGACAAAATACAACCGATTAAAATACCCAATGTTTCCTTTTTCGTTAAGTATTCAAAGTTCACTAAGTGGCCCTCTTTTGTTTAAATGGATACTGCGTATCTTCCATGTTGTTGAAATAATGTAAAAATGTAAACTTTTATTAACTATAGATGCATATGCCAGATAGTCAAATAGAAATAACTAAAAGAAAATAGAAAGTTTAATGAGTGGAATATGACAAACAGTAAAACTAAAAAAGATAAGCTAATTATCTCGCCTGAAATTCAGCAGCAGGCTATGGCGGTGGCTAAAGCGACGCAAAAGCCTAATCAAACTAAAGAACAAACTAAATTGATAGCTCAAGGAGTTGAAAAAGGAATTGCTGAGTACAAAAAGCGTGAAAAAGCCAAAGCGCGAGAAGCCGATAAGCAGAAGAAAAAAGCGTTAAAAGAAAAGAGTGGCAGCCAACAATCACAGTTAACCAATCAAGAGTCGACCACATCTACTTTAACTTGGCTACCTTGGGGTTTATTGATTGCGTCTTGGTTAGGCTTTGTGGCTTATTTGACTTGGTTTTAGTGTCGTTTGAACTGTTATTGCTTATCTTTAAAAGCGCTGGGAATGATATCGACCCCGAGTTTTTGTCCTAATTTGACAACAATAGGTAAGGTTATAGGTGCAAAAGGTAAGATAGCCAGCACACCTAGGCCTAAGCCTTTCATCAAATCTAAAAATTGTTGATTCGCTAAACGCATTTCTTCTTTACTAGCTTCTCCACGGGTATGACGCTTGTAAATATCGAGCATTTGTTTAGTTTCGACTTTTTCTTGAGCTAAGCCTTTCTTAACCTTAAGTAAGTCGGCGCGCAGTCGCTGTTTAGCGAGTCGGGTCTTTTGGCCAATTTTTTGGTATAAGGTTCGTGAGGCGTTAAACACAAGGCGCACATTTAAGAACAAAGTTAAGGTCAATTTTAGCTGTGATACTAGACAAGACACAACTTTAATTGCCGACTATTGTTGTGAATAGTCGGCTAGTCGCGCTTTATTGCTTTGTTTGCATCTTGTTATCTAGCCAAGTATTTAGGCCTATTTTTTGATTGAGCTGATTGAAAACTAAGTACAGCCCGTAAAATAATAAGGTAAAGCCAAGAATAATTAACACGGGTTTCTCATGTGTTAAGTCGTAATAAAGGTCTTTAAATACCACAAGTGGATTTTGAATAATATCGTAGCTTTCTAAGCGTTGTACACGACCTAAATAAACACCAATCGCACATAACAAATGAATAAACGGGATAAACCATACAGCTAATTTAGCTGATCTGTGTATGCGTAAGCTATTTTGCATCATTCGAATACTTATCACATAAAACTCGAAATTAATGCTAATAAAAATAATGTAAGCCGGGAGCAGCACTAACCAGACTTTAGTAAACGAATAACTGGGATCTTTTGTGGCGGCGATAAAGTGAATGATATCTGTAACGACATACGCGCTGTTAGGTAAAAATGCGATACAAACTATCAATAGCAACCACCATAAAATACTGCGATGACGGCTAAACAAAAATAAGTAGGTGGCTAAAACAAAGGGGATCGCTGCTAACACAAAGTTGGTGACAACGGTAAAATGTGGAGTAACCATGTTAAATCTTTATTGTTATGTGAATTTAAGGAAGGTTGGCTAATAGCAAGGATTTGAAATTAGCCATTTAAATTTGTTTCTGAGCTCTAACAAGTAACTAAAAGACAGTCAGCCAATCATTTTTCATATCGACTACATGCCAACCATAGTCTTGAGCTTGATCTAGGGTACTTTTACCGGTAAATAGCTCAGGATCTGGGCTGTAAGCATATTCTCTTTCGGCGTCAGTATGATGCACTAAGCCGCAAAAGCTGGTAGTGGCTTGACCGGCCCAGCGTAGCATTTCAATATCCCCTCGACTATTACCAAAGGCAAAAATTGGCTGTAAGGCAATATTACGCTCAATAGATTTAACCTTGTTAGCGCCATTTGAAAAATAAAACGGGATGGGTTCTAACACTAATTTTAATTTACCGTCTTTTTCTTCAAGGCTGGTTTTTAAACTGCTGCCTAATATACGCTGCTCGCCAATATTGTATGTTTCATCACTCCATTGACGAATAAAATCAGTGCTACTGCCAGTGACAATATAAATAATAAATTGTTGGTCTTGCAGTAGGGCTAACAGCTCTAGCATGGGCTTATAGGTTAAGCTTTGATAGATTTGCTGAAATCTTGGGTGGACAGCTGAGCGGATCCAAGCGCCAGCGGCTGCTCGAAATTGAGCGGGAGTAATATCTTTGAAAATCGCATTAGAGATATTTTCTAAATCCGATTCAATGTCTTGCATCCAGTTAGCGAGCTTATTTTCTAATCTATCAAAGAAGCTGGCGTTGGGCGGTGCCATAACCGGGTTATCACCTTCATCAAATAGCTTTTGTTTGACAAAGGTAATTTGCGCATTTAAGGGTTTTTCGACAAATAAGGTGCCATCATGATCAAAGGTGGCAACCCGTAAATTAGGTACCACATATTTGCTTGAATTGGGATCAGTGACCTGATCAACAAAGGCCAAGATGGCGCTTTTTAAAGCGCCATCTTGCCAAGAAGGAAGTGGATCTTGGGCCATGTTTACTGTCCTTGCTCGGCTGTGGGTTGAGTGTCAACGTTAGTCTGCTCAGCTTGACGTGACGACGTTGGATCAAGTGATATGTCGGTGCTGAAACCAAACATTTTGCCAGACCAAATAAATACCTGCCAAACTAAGATCCCAAACGGTAAATAGCCAAAATAGCCGAGCAATGGCATTTCTGAAAATATATGGATGACATCAACATAAGGAATATTGTAAACCCAGTAGTTAGGGTTAGTTTGTGTTTCAGTCACGATGGCATGGCTACCATAATTCCAAAATTCCCAAACAAAACCGTTAAACATCGAAGCTAACGCCATTAATACGAAAGGCGCCCAATTGCCCGTGGCTAAACCGGTAAATGGATTCCAGATTTTATTTTTGATCAAAACCCCACTCATAACAGCAAAAGGCCCAATCCAAACAACCCAAAATAGTGGGTATGGGAAGACGACCATTAAGCCAATTAATGCAATTCCAAGCCATATGAGTAGATCACCACTGGGTGCCCATTTAGGCCCATTCATATAACGCGCTGGAAATTTCGGGAAGGTATTAAACAGGGTGTACCATTCAAAAAATACCACTGTGATAGTGCTATAAGTCACGAGGAATTCAAGCGTTAATACTAATTGCGACCAGCCTGGATTATGCGCATCTGGGTAATACCAGTTTGATAAGACAAAGTAATCATAAAACTCAAAGTAAACCCAACCGGCTGTAGAAACGATAGCGGCTAAGGTAAAAGTGACAGGCTTCTTAGATAGCAGTGAACTGCCATTATTTCTGTGATAAACCAAGCCGTCCATTGCCACAATAAAGCCATACCACATAGGGGTAAATGACCAGTAAACTAAGTTACCAAAAGCAAATGAGTGGGACCACATTAGATACCAAAAGAATAGCATGACCACGGTACCGGCATAAAACCACCAAGGTAAAGGTACCTTAGGTGCGGCAGGTTGCGGGGTTGCGCCTTTAAAGCCAAATTTTTTCGGAAACAGTAAAAGACCGCCAATATATAAGCAAGATAGGCCGACTAATATAAAGACAAAAAGATTAAAGCCTGGGGCATCGCCATGAAATTGTGGCGGAAACTCGCCAAATCCGGGCGGTAAATGTGTTTCAGGGTAGACAAACCAAGAAACAGCTAGAGGGACAATCAGTGTTAAGAGGATGGGCCAGAGTAATTTCCACTTCATTTTGTTAGCTCCTGTTATTGTTATTTTTCAATTAGTGCAGTTGTCTTAAAGCCTAAGTCAAATAAATTGTTCGCTTTGACTGTATCTGGGCTTAATTGACACTTATGTAGAAATGTAAACCAATTTGAGGGGAAATCCAATTTAATGTTCAGAAAAGAACAGGGAACGCATTAAGAAGGTAAAGACTAATAAGAGAGTGAGATTAAGAGAGTTAGACAGGAAGAACAGAGTTGTTTCACCAAGATAAGATTATCTATTATAGTCTTCTCGCTCAGGTCTTATGGTTCATTGTCAGCGCTTACTCACCCCAATCACATAATAGAGCATATGCTCATGGGGATTCGAAGCTTGACGGCTTCCCCTAAAACCTGATCGCTTTGACTATAGTTAGCTAGTGAATTGAGCGATCCTGCAAGCTACAGGATCGCCTAAGTCGCTATATTGCTAAAAGCTAAACTGCGCTTCAATCCCGAGTTGACGCTTTTCACCGCGTAGCTCGGTAATCGCACCCATTAAAGCGCGCGAGTCAAACCTTAAATCGGCATATTCTTCATTGGTCAAATTTTTACCCCAAATGGCCAATTGCCACTGTTGGTTTAATTCGTAGGCCACTCTGCCATGCCACAAGGTGTAGCTTTTTTGTTCTGTATAGGGATTTTCGTTTTGGTCAAAGTAATAACTAGATTGATAATCAAAGCCCAATGTCGCGATAACATTGCCTTGCCCCACGCGACCTTGGTAATCAACGCCGCCACTAATATTCCATTTAGAGGTAAAAGGTAAGCGTGATTCGGCTACCACAGATGTCCCATCATTGAAGCCACCCACATCCGCATCAGGAATATAACCAAGGTTAAGCCTTAAACGCACGGCTTGTGAAAAGTCATAAGTGGATTCAAGCTCAAGCCCGCGAATTATGGAGTCGCCGGCATTGCGCAATACATGAAACGGCAAACCTTCAGTGGGTATGTTGATAAAGACTTGTTGGTCTTTGTAGTCATAAATATAAAAAGCACCGTTAATATTGAGATCATCAATGGCATAACGTGCACCTATTTCGTAGGCATCTAAGGTTTCTGGCTTGTAGGCAGATCCCTTCGCTTGTGTTGGGCTGGTATGATAGCCGCCGTTATAACCGCCACTTTTATAGCCGTGTGAATAACTGTAATACAGGCTTAAATCAGAGTTCAGCTTTTGAGTTAAGCCTAGCTTACTAGAGAATTCTCCATCATCGACTTCGCCTTGAAAGTGCCAAAAGTCGTTTATTTTGCCAAATGCAGGGTTAGCAAAATCGGCGTGGCCAATTACGTGATAATCCGTGGTATCTAATGTATATCTAAGTCCTGCAGTGACAGAGTAGGTCTCATCAATACGGTAATCAATTTGGTTATACAAGGCGGTTGATTTGGTGGCGATTTTATTGTTGTAAACCAAATTGACTGCGCCTGCACTAAAGGGTTCTATATCACGAAAACCGTTGAATACTTGCATATCATTTAATTGGATCAGTTCTTCTTCTAAGAAGTATAGGCCGGTTATCCAAAACCAATTATTCCCTTCTAGGGTCAAACTGACTTCATGGCTGGCAAACTGATTATCTGATCCTAGGCTACCTTCAATAATGTCGCGATTGCCATCAACACGAAAGGCGTAACCATCAGAGTCCCACATGTGCATACGATCGAGATCTTTATACGCGGCAACGTATTTAAGGTTAGCTTGATCGTTAATTTGGTAAGTTGCGTTTAGGCTAACTCCCCAAGTATCGTGTTTGCTGTGTTTATCGACGGTGTCAGCAGAGGTTTGCCAATAATGGCTAGTGGTTTGGCTGGTGCCAAAGCTGTCAACGCATTGTGCACTACCAAGTTGAGAAGGCTGGCAATAAATAGGGTCTTCCGGATCAGGATTGATAAATACCCCAGCACTATAGACAGGTTTGGGTTTACCCTGCCAGCTTTCATTATCAAACTTAGTAACGACTTGCCAGTTGTCGCCGCTTGTTTTGACGATTAAGCGTAAATTTTGTTTAATAAAACCGCCTTTTGCTCCTTCTCCATCAGGGGCTGTGTTTTCCATTGAGTAGTCGTAATTCAAATAGTTAAAGGCCAGTCGGGCTGCGGTGTTATTAGCTAAAGGCACATTAACCGCGCCGTTTAGTTTGCTGGTGTCTTGCTGGGCCACACCGGCTTTAACATAGCCTTCAAACGTATCTACCGGCATTTTTGAGCGAACTAATATTGCACCGCCGGTTGTATTACGTCCAAATAAGGTACCTTGCGGACCGCGCAATACTTCGACACTCTCTATATCGTATAAATTACTCGATAAAAAATTAGCGCCACCGCTGACCACATCATCTGAATAAATGGCGATAGGTGATACCGTTGTGGTGTTGTAATCAAAAACACCAATACCACGAATATTGAATGCTGGGGTGGTTCCTTCACCGGATACTGTCGATATCTTTAAGTTGGGTACATAAGTAGCGAGTTGAGTTGTATCGAATGTTTGCAATTTTTCTAACTGTTCACCGTCTAGGCGAGTTACAGCGATTGATACATCTCGTATGTCTTGCGCGCGTTTTTGCGCATAGACAGTAACCACTTCTACTTCATCTTCGCTTTGCTGTTGAGCAAACGCTAAGTTACCCATAAGTCCAGAAGTCAATGCAAGAGTAACTGCTGACAGCTTGAATTTAACTGGCATAGGGAACAACCTTATTACTTATTTTTTCATTGTTATGACTGCGTTATTTTCTTGATGGGGGGCAGCCGTGTTTATCATGAATTTAGATTAATACTAAATTGTGAAATCTGCACGAAATTTGCCTGTAAAATCGTGATATTGAGAGCTTTTATAGGGATTTTTAGGCATACATGGAATATCCCCTTGTATATTGAGTTTTTAATTGGCAGTAGTCGCTATTTTTATAGTTAATGCGCAATAGCTAGCGCTTAAGTTAAGTTTTTAATGAATTTGTTTGAATAATCAATCAGAAGTGGCGAAGATAGAGTTATTCAAGGGTAGTATTAAAACTTCAAACATGAGTCGGCTGCAGCAATTTCAAACCATTACGCAACGAGGAGCCATTTCAGCTAATGCTTGGCTGTTAGAGGGCGTTTCAGCTCAGCAAGAGCAGTTAATTGTTAGAATAGAAGAACCTGAACTGCAACAGTTGCAGTTTAGACACCGACCTAAGCTACCCGTAATGCCGGTCAAAGAAGCCTACCGAGATGGTCAATTTAGTTACCAGCATTTAGATAATAGGCAATATTTCCAGCCGTTTGAGAGCGCCCATCAAACACTAAAAGATCAAGGCGTCGGGGCACAACTATCGGCGGCTATCGCTTTGACCAATGCGATAGCTAAAGTGCATAGCAGCAACTTAATCTTAGGAACATTATCACCCTGTAATTTATTTTGGGATGCTAAGTACCAACAAGTGAATTTTGCTGACTTACATTTTGCTTGCTCAATTAAAGGGGTTAATCGCCAGCTGTTTTTTACTAGCGAGCAAAATCTGTTAGTGACTTTATCGCCCGAAGGCTCAGGGCGAGTGAATTGCCCTGTTGATCACAAATCCGATTTATATAGTTTAGGTTGCTTGCTGTACCATCTATTCAGCGGTCATTATCCATTCGAATCAGATGACGCTTTGGCGCTAGTGCATGCCCATATTGCTAGGCCTGCACTAAGGCTGCGGACTCGCTTGCCGGCAATTCCCCGTCAAATTGATAATATTTTGATGTGTTTACTGCAAAAAAATGCCTCGCAGCGTTATCACTCAGTAAAAGGGGTGTTGAGTGATTTACAACAATGCTTAACTCAGTGGCAAACGGACCAAACCATAAGTCATTTTGATTTATCTATAGGCTTGGAGCCAGGTAAACTCACCTTGCCAAATAAGGCCTATGGACGTGAATTAGAAGTCAGCAAGTTGCTGGATGCATTTAATGCGCATATGCGCCGCGGCGAAAAAACGGTCTTTGTTATTGATGGCTATTCAGGTAGTGGCAAAACAAGGGTGGTGGAAGAAATTCAGCTGCCTGTTTTGGAACACTGGGCTTACTTTATTCGCGGTAAATTTGAGCAGTATCGGCAAAACACGGCTTATTTTGCTTTATTAAGTGCGTTACGTGAATTAGCAGAGCAATTGTTAACCGAGCCAGATGAGCAACTGGCCAATCTACGTTCTTTGTTGACCTCAACATTAGGGGCAGATAGCTATTTATTAACGGATTTAGTGCCCGAGTTAAGTCCGATTTTTGGCCCTGCAGCACAAGGCTATAAAGTGGACCCTACAGAGGTTCAAGCGCGGTTTACTAATTTATTGGTCAATTTTTTCAGGTGCTTAAGTCAAGAAAACCGCTCACTAACTCTGTTTCTCGATGATTTACAGTGGGCGGACGTTGCGACATTAGAGGTTTTGCAACGCATTTTGCAAGATGGCAATGTCAGTAATTTGTTTGTTGTTTTGTCCTATCGCTCAAATGAAGTTGATGATGCTCATCCATTAAGTTTAACCCTTGCTGAATTACAACAGCTTAATATTCATTATCATGCCTTGACTGTGCCTCCGTTGCCCAGTGGAGCGGTATCTGAGTTGTTGGTCGATACACTCAATATTAGTCGCAAACGGGCCGGCTTTTTGGCCAAGTTGTTAATCGATAAAACCCAAGGCAATCCCTTTTTTGTTAGGCAGTTTTTACAGGTTTTGGTACAGCAAGGGCTATTGAACTTATCGGATGACGGTCAATGGCGGTGGGATATTAGCCAAATTGAACAGCAGGCTATTACGGATAATTTAGTCGAGCTGGTTGCCCAGCGCTTTAGTCGTTTATCTGATGATGCCAAAGGATTGCTAAAAGTCGCTGCGTTAGCTGGTAGTCAGGTGCCAATTAATTTGCTGTCTGCGGTATTAGGCTCGTCACTTGATGTTGTTCATCAAGTGATTTCACCTTTGGTAGAGCAGGGTATTTTGGTTGCCACGGCCAATCATGCTGACAACAGTGTCGAATATATCAAATTTAGTCATGACAGAATTCAACAAGCCGCGTATCAATTAGATAATTACCAGCCTGATGAAGCCATCCATTTTGCCATTTGTCGTTATTATTTAGAGCAAACTGAGCAAAATCAATTAGCTGATTCTTTGTTCACCTTGGTGAGCCATGCTAATTGTTGCCAAGCGCAATTTATTGAACATTGGTCTTTGCTTAAGTATGTAGAATTAAATACGTTAGCTGGCGAAAAGGCGTTAAATACCAATGCCTATAGTAGTGCTTGTGAATATTTAGCTGCCGCGCTTAAGTTAATGCCAAGCTTGCAACAAATGGCAACGCAACCTGTTTATTTTCGAGCTAAGTTTGCCTTGGCGTCCAGTTTGTATTTGAGCCAATCGCAAAGCCAAGCGCTAGATATTTGTAGTGAAATGCTCGAATTTACAACGGATCCTATTCAGCGTTTACAGGTGTTTAAATTAAAAGTCCTTATTTATTTTGCCGGTAGCCAGATTGCTCAAGCGTATCAAGCTGGGGTATCGGCTTTAGCTGAAGTGAATATCGACGTTTCAAAAACAGCAGGCATAGCTGAGCAATATTTAACTCTGCAATCACTATATAACAAAGCGCAAGTGGCAGATTTATTGTACAAGCCAAACATGGATGACGAGGTTAAATTAGCGGCACTTGAATTGTTAAACGTGACCATGGCGGTGACTTACGTGATGGGGCCCGAAAAGTATCTGGCCGCTGTGTACCAAGCTATGCGCCTTTGTTTGCAACATGGTAACAGCGCCCATGCCAGTCGTGTTTATTCAGTGCACTCTATTATTTTGGCTGGCGCTTTTCAGTTGTATGACGAGGCTAAAGCCTTTGCCGATTTAGCCTTGCAAGTTAACCAAGTTTATTACGGGCAATATACGGTTGAAGTTGAGTTTCAAAAAGCGATTACGGTTGACCATTGGCATACGGAACTGGCTGGTTCTTTAAAGCGTTTAGAGAAAGTGATTTATAAAGGCTTGGAGCGCGGTAATCTTGAATATGCTATGCATTCGGCCATGTTTTATACCTATTACAATTCATTAAGCGGGTGTGAGCTGAGTAAAGTTAATCAAGAGTTTGCCAAGTACACTCAATTAATGGCAGACAAAAAGTCATTATTCAATTTGCAGCTGACCAACGTTTGGTATCAAACCAGCTTAAATTTGGCATGTACTCAGTCGATTCAACCTTGCGTGTTAGTGGGTGATGCTTTTGATGAATTAAAAGAAGTACCTGTTCTGCGCGAACATAATTTAGCGCCAATTTTGTTTGGTTATCACACTTGTAAGTTAATATTAGGTTACTTGTTTAATGACAATTCACTGGCTATTGAACATGAATCTGTCGGCGCGCCCATGGCGCCGGTTGCCATGGCTTTGTACCACCAAACCGAGTTTTTCTTATTTTCTGGTTTGCTTGCCGCCCGTCGTTGCAAACAATTAGACAAACAGTCCAGTGAGTATCAGCAGTTAAAACAAAAGTTAGCAGCACAAGTCAGTCAATTTGAAACTTGGGCAACAACAGGTGAGGCCAATTATGCCCACAAAGCCAAGTTGCTTAAAGCCGAGTTAGCGGCAATAAATCAGCAGGCTGATGCATGGCAAAGTTATCAGCAAGCGATTGAGCTGGCGCAGCAACATGGTTATCAGCAGCATTTAGCTATTGCCAATGAATGTGCAGCAGTCTATTGGCAAAGCCAAAATAAACCTGAATTTGCTAGCCCACATATTAAAGCGGCTCATCAAGCGTATTTATCTTGGGGGGCGGCAGCTAAAGCACGACAATTAGCCCAAGCCTACCCGAATATTATCGAGAAAAATTTATCTAAACCGCGAAAAACTGAACGTAACCAGGGTATCAGTTTGGATTTGGCTTCAGTTTTTAAAGCGTCTGAAATGCTAACCGGTGAAGTGGATATTGACGCGTTTCTTGCGCGCATGCTGCATATTATTATTGAAAATGCCGGTGCTCAGCGAGGTTGTTTAATACTCGATCAAAATGATGAACTTGTTTTGCAAGCGTCTACGGATGAAGATGCTAAACACGCAAGCGGCTATCCGCAATCTCTTGCTCAGTTAGTTTTTCGCTCAAAAATGACTAAGTTGTATTCTAAGTCAGCAGAGTTAAGTGGCGTATTAAGTGACGACTACTTCCAGCAAAGCCAACCTAAGTCGGTTCTATGTATACCGATTGTCGTGTCTGCTTTGGCTCGCGGCGTGCTTTACTTAGAGCACTTTGATATTGAAGGCGCGTTTACAGAAGAGCGAGTCAATATTTTACAGCTATTAGCCAACCAAACGACGATTTTTTATGATAATGCCGCCCTATATAAAAACTTAACGCGCTACAACCAAACGTTACAACAACGAGTTGACGAGCGTACGCTAGAGTTGCAGCGTGAAAAGCAAAGAGCAGAAGACGCCACCCAAGCTAAATCACAATTTTTGGCTCGTATGAGTCATGAAATTCGCACACCAATGAATGCGGTTATTGGTTTAAGCCGCTTAACGTTGCGTACCAGCATGACCTTTGAGCAACGCGATAGCTTGAATAAAATCCTTGAATCGTCTGAAGCCCTGTTGTTACTGATCAATGACATTTTAGATATTTCTAAAATTGAAGCTGGCAAAATGACGGTTGAAAGCGCGCAATTTGATTTATACAAAACCGTACAACGAGCGGCTAATGTGGTTAATTTACGCGCGCATGAAAAACACTTGGAGTTAATTACTTATATCGATCCACTTGTTCCACAATTTCTGATTGGCGACTCCTACCGTTTACAGCAAATTATGAATAATTTGCTAAGCAATGCTGTGAAGTTTACCGAAAAAGGCCATGTGTCGATTCGAGTGCGTCATCAGCGAATTGCCGATGATATTCAATTGATTATATCAGTTGAAGATACGGGTATTGGTATGGATCAAGAGCAGCAGAGTCGGCTGTTTGATTCGTTCTCGCAAGTGGATGATAGCATTACACGCAAGTATGGCGGCACAGGTTTAGGTTTATCAATTTGTAAGCAGCTGTCTGAGTTAATGGGTGGTGATATTGATTTAGTCAGTGACAAAGGCCAAGGTTCTAACTTTACCTTTACGGTGATGGTTAAACCGGCAGATCTGCAATCATTAGCTTATGCCAGTATTACCAAACAGGATATTGCGAAATTAAAGGTATTAGTTGTTGATGATATTGATTTATCGCGCAAAGTTATCGTTGATTCATTATTACATTGCGATATCACACCGGATGTCGCAATCAATGGTCAAGAGGCCGTCAATGCTGTGCAACAAGCGCTACAAACGAATAATCCTTATGATTTAGTGATAATGGATTGGCGCATGCCTGTCATGGACGGTATCGAGGCGGCGCGCATTATTCGTCAAGAACTTGAGCATATGACACCGAAAATTTTAATGGTGTCAGCTTATGATAAAGATGAAGCGAAAACGATTGCTGAAGACGTTGGCTTGCAGCACTTTCTTGAAAAACCGATTGATCAAAGTTTATTAGTCGATTTTCTGATTGGGGTTTTATTTGAACGTGCGTCAAGTTTAGAAAGTCAAATTAGCGATGGGCAAATTCCAGATTTGTCGTCGTATAAAATACTGTTAGTGGAAGATAACACTATTAATCAACAAGTTGCATTGGGTTTCTTGGGCGATACTCAAGCTAAAGTTGAAGTAGCGGACAATGGTCAACAAGCACTGGATATGTTGCAAAATGCGGAATACGATTTGGTGCTAATGGATATTCAAATGCCAGTGATGGATGGTTTAACCGCAACGCAAAAAATTCGCGAGTCGTTAAAATTATCCGTGCCTATCGTAGCCATGACAGCCCATGCTTTAGAAGAAGACAAATTAAAGAGTTTATCGGTTGGTATGGATGCGCACATTACCAAGCCAATTGAACCTGAAGTCTTGTACAATACATTATCCAGCTATTTAACCAGTGAAAGTTATATTGAGTTACCCGAACCGCTTGATAACGTAAGTCATCAAGCGGCCGAGTTGACCGAAGACGATGTTATTTTGCGATTGCAAAAAGTGGGTCAACTTGATGCTGACTTTGCCATTCAACGGGTCCAAGGCAAACAAAAACTTTATTTAGATTTAGTTAAAGATTTTTGGAGTAAGCATAAAAATACAGCCGCTGATCTACTCGCTTTAACTTCACCTGAGCGCTTAGAGGAGCTAGTGCGTATGGCTCATACGTTAAAGTCGAGTGCGAGTTATATAGGTGCGTTAGAATTGGCAGAGCAAGCCAAGTTACTTGAAACCTTAGCGAAACAGCAAGACCCGAAAACGGCGGCTGTGCTTAATCAAGTGGTTGAGTCTATTCAGCAAATTGTTAAACAGCTAACCCCTATATTTGATGTTGCTCAGCCTATCACTCAGGTCGAATCTTCATCGTCCGATCAAGCCTTCAGTGAATCTGCTTTACTCAGCTTGTTGGAAAAATTACAGGCTCTAGTCAGTCATTCTGATGCTGATTCAGAGGAATTAGTCACAGAATTGTTTAATATGTGTCGTGGCACTTCATGGGCTGGTAAGGTGGCTAATGTCAACGAGCTGGTTCATGACTTTGAGTTTGAGCTAGCTAATGAGGCGATAAGTAAATTAATTAATAGCTTACGTGACTAACTGAGAATTTCGTTTTTTGTTAAGTCACTTTAGTATTGAGATGATAATTTTTTGAACGTAATGCTTTGTATATTGAGTGCGTTGCGGTAAAGGAAGTATAAACCACACTATGTTTTCGATTCTGCTAATTGACGATGAAGCTGATAACTTAGCTATTTTAACCAGCCTTTTGAAAGATGAATATCGGGTATTCGCATCCAAATCAGGTGAAGAAGGGTTAGAGTTAATCCATACGGTCAACCCTGACTTAATATTGCTCGATATACTAATGCCCAACATGGACGGTTTTGATGTTTTAAAGCGCATTAAAAGTGACGAGTTGACTCAAGCTATTCCTGTTATCTTTATTACCGGCTTACAAAGCCCTGAAGATGAAGAAAAAGGGCTGAGACTCGGAGCCACGGATTATATTCAAAAGCCGTTTCACCACGGCATTGTTAAAGCGCGGGTCGACAATACGATTGCGCTGGTTCGTCAAACGCAATTATTAGAAGAACTGGCGTTGCTTGATTCTTTGACTGAATTACCCAATCGCCGTAAATGGCGTATGGAAAGTGAGTTTGCTTGGCATAAAGCCATTAACCGCAGTCAAAACCTAGCCATTGGTGTTATTGATATTGATTGCTTTAAGCGATTTAATGATAGCTATGGTCATGCAGAAGGCGACAGAGCTTTAAAGCAAATAGCCCGCTTTTTGAAAAATAAATTAGGTGCTATCGATGCGGACGTCTATCGTTATGGTGGAGAGGAATTTGTTTTTATTATCGAATCTGACATGTTAGTGGCATTAAAAGCCGAGCTCGCGACTATTAGTCAAGCATTGGAGCAAGAGGCTTATCCGCATGATAACTCTACTGTTGCGAAAGTACTAACTGTGAGTGTTGGGGTTTATATTATTAAACCTCAACCGTTTGAGGAGTTTAGTGATGCATTTGATTACGCTGATAAGCTTATGTATCGAGCGAAATACGATGGAGGCAATCAAGTCGTGATTGAGCATAAGGAATGATGTCTTCACCCATGTACTCGATTTTAATTATTGATGATGAAACATCGAATTTAAAAGTATTGTCGTCGTTATTAAAAGGCGACTATCGTGTCATCGCCGTTAAGTCTGGTATACAAGGTTTAGTTAAAGCGAAAGAATTACTGCCGGATCTCATCTTGCTTGATGTCATGATGCCCGAGATGGACGGCTTTGAAGTCATACAGCAGTTAAAAAGCGACCCGCTAACCGAAGCTATCCCCGTTATATTCATCACTGGGCTAAATTCATCTAAAGATGAAGAAACCGGCTTAAACTTAGGGGCGATTGACTATATTTATAAGCCATTTTTTCCGGCTGTTGTGCAAGCACGTGTATCAAGCCAAATTAAAATATTAAGGCAAAAGCGTGAATTAGAAGCGCTCTCTGAGGCATTACAGGCTGAGGTCGATGCGAAAGCCAATTTTCTAGCCAATATGAGTCATGAAATTCGCACGCCGCTAACGACTATTATCGGCTATACCGAAAGCTATTTGCGCGGTGATTTTGCTGATGACGAGCGACATGGCGCAGTAGAAGCCGTGGCGCGCAGTGGTAAGCACTTACTCAGTTTAATTAACGATATTTTGGATTTTTCTAAGCTTGAAGCTGGCCAATTGGATATAGACATAGTGTCAGTTAATTTACCTGAATTATTGCATCAGGTTTATCAAATGAGTGCGGAGCTGGCAAAAAGTAAGCCGATAACCTTAAGCTTTAGTTTAGCGCAACCCATCCCTCGGTATATTAAAACTGATCCCACTCGATTAAATCAGATTTTGTTAAACCTGCTATCCAATGCCATTAAGTTTACGGCTGAAGGTCAAGTCAGTTTAACTGTTCAGCCTTGTGAAATAGAAGGGCGCTCATTATTAAGGTTTGATGTAAAAGATAGCGGTATCGGTATTGCACAAGATAAGCTTAATAAATTATTTGGTGCCTTTAGTCAGCTCGATCCTTCCACGACTAGGAAGTATGGTGGAACAGGACTCGGGTTAAATATAACCAGAAGCTTGTGTCACAAGTTATCAGGTACAATTTCGGTTGAAAGTGAACTGAATGAAGGCAGTGTATTTAGTGCTTTTATTGAATTACAGTCAGAAACGGACAGTGATTGGGTAGCGCAATACGACTTTACTCGCTATCAGTCCATGCCCTCAGCACTGTCCCAAATTACACAGGATGAAATAACCGGACATATTTTGCTGGCCGAAGATCATGATGAAAATCGCAAGCTATTCGCCATGATTCTGCGCTCTTTGGGATTGGATGTAGATACGGTCGCCAATGGTATTGAAGCGGTAGAGCAAGCATTAATAGCAGATTATGATTTGATATTAATGGATATTCAGATGCCGATGATGGATGGTATTACCGCGTTTGAAACCTTACAGCAAGCCGGTTGTGATACGCCAGTTATTGCTTTAACAGCTAATGTAATGGTGCATGACGTTGAAAAGTATTTAAACATTGGTTTTATTGATCATTGTGCTAAACCCTTGGATAGACAAGATTTAATTAATAAAGTGAAACGCTATGTTGTCTTGTCAGATACCCAGCCTGAAATAAATCAGGCAGCGATGGCGCAGTTACAGCAAGATTTCAAAGCTAAATGCCATGAGTACGCAGCTGATTTGCAACAAGCTTATAGCAAACAAAATACCGAGCGATTGAAAAAATTTGTTCATTTAATTAAAGGTTCAGCAGCTTCGTTGGGATACCCTGAATTAACCGAGGAAGCGACTAAATTAGAAACCCCATTGTTAGCCAGTAGTTCAATTAATTTGGCTGATTTAGATGTGCAACCTTTATTAAATTTGTTGAGAGAACTCGCGGCCAACACCTAACAGGTATGAAATATTTTTTAAGCTTGGTATTTTCTTTTCTTTTATTTAGCCCTGCCGTCGCTAAAGAACAATACTTTATTCAAATTGGCAAATGCCATTTGCAAAAGTGTGTGGCAGATCGCGTCGCCAAAGCTTTAGCGCTTAATTATAAAATATCGGTTCATCGTTCCACATCAACCCAATTACTTTATCAAGTGATCTCAGCATTTGCCTTATCAGAAGCCGATGCTGATATTTATCAGTCTGAATTAAAGAAAGATCGCCAACTGGCACAACATTTATCGTTAGAGGGTGACGATTTAGGTTACTACTTAAATTTGGGTTATTTTGAATCTATCGCACTAGCCTATCAAATTAAAGACCAAGCTCAGACTATCTTAAAGGGAGAGATGATTAGTTTTCGCATTCGTCAGCGTGAGCATAAAGACGAAGCGAGTAAAATTTTAATCGGCCCTTTTGCTAATTTTCAACAGGCTTTAGTTGAATCTAAAAAAGTCAGGAAAACACCTGATTTTCCCTCTGCCTTTGTTACACAGATCGAATAAATAGTTCGGTCGTCAAATTAATGGCAATAATATTGCTTATCTAACTTTGAGTCGTTACACAATTTTAACGAAAACTTTAAATGCAATTGGCTAAATCTTCACCGGCCTTGCATTGAGCCATAGTCAAAGCGATCGGGTTTTAGGGCAGGTTTCTAGTTCCAGACGAAACCTAAGTACCTACATCCATGTAGGCAAAGCCGTCAAGCTTCGAGACCCTATGAGCATATGCTTTATTATGTGATTGGGGCGAGTAAGTGCTGACAATGAACCATAAAACTTGAGCGAGAAGACTATTCCCCCCCTTGTTAAAGTTTTGGTTGGTCGTTAAAACATATCGGAGGACGATAGATGGACTTAGATCTTCTTTGGTTAATGATAAGCACTATTTTGGTGCTTATGATGCAAGCTGGTTTTTTGTGCTTAGAATCAGGCTTAACCCGAGCTAAAAACTCGATAAATGTTGCCATCAAAAATTTAGCCGATCTGATCTTAGTTTTTTTATTGTGGTGGTTGTTTGGTTTTGGTTTGGCTTTTGGAGAAAGCGAAATCGGATTATGGGGCTCGGACCACTTTTTACTCGAAATTGGTAACAATGATGCCAAGTTGGGCGTATTCTTTTTATTTCAAGCCATGTTTTGTGCGACGGCCGTTACTATTATTTCTGGCGCCATTGCCGAGCGCACCAAATTTAATGCCTATCTGGCTATTGCCATCATCGTCACTTTGTTTACCTATCCTATTTTTGCGCATTGGGTATGGGGCGGCGCTTTAAGCCAATCAGCTGTTTTATTAGCAAGTTGGGGATTTGTCGATTTTGCCGGTGCAACTGTTGTACATAGTTTAGGTGGTTGGGTCGCGTTAGCCGCGGTCATTGTTATTGGGCCGCGCTCCGGAGTATTCAGTAAAAAAAATGGCGTTGTTCCGCCCAGTAATTTAACTTTGGCGACTCTAGCGAGTGTGTTTTTTCTATTGGGTTGGATTGGTTTTAATGGCGGAAGCACGCTGGCGTTTAACAATGAGCTGCCTAAGATCTTGATCAATACGATTTTGGCTGCCATGGCGGGTGGTGTGGCCGCTTATTTAGTCAGTCAGTGGTTACGTCATCCTAATTTGCAACTTAGCGTTGTTCCAGTCAATGGCCTGATTGCGGGGTTGGTCGCGATCACGGCAACCTGTCATGCGGTGGATCAAACGCAAGCCTTTGTTATTGGGGCAATAGGTGGCTTGATCTATGTATACGGCAGTATTTTGCTATTGAAGCTTAAAATAGATGATGCAATAGGTGCCATTCCAGTTCACTTATTTGCGGGAATTTGGGGCACGTTAGCGGTCGGATTATTTGCTGATCTTTCTACACTTAACACGGATATGACGCGCATTGAGCAAATTGGCGTGCAATGCTTGGGTATCGCCATTTGCGGTTTATGGGCTTTTGGCACCACTTTTTGTTTACTGAAAGGTTTGAATTATTTTTATCGCTTGAGAGTGACAGCTCGACAAGAACATATAGGCTTAAATGTGGCCGAGCATGGCGCTAAAACTGATCTGGTTGATTTTTTAGTTGCGGTGAATGAGGCCGATTTGGATGAAGATTTATCAAAACGTTTGCCAGTAGAGCCGTTTACGGAAGTCGGACAAATTGCCCAGCAATATAACAAAATGATTTCGCGTGCAGAGCAAGCGGTACATAAAACCACCACGATAGTTAAAGATGTACAAGCGGGCATAGTTACCTTAAATGCGTCAGCTTGGGTGCTTAGTGTTAATCCCGCGGCGGATAAAATATTTGCTGGGCAAGGGCGGTATCAAGGCAAAACATTTGAGCAATTAATTCAAGTGAAAAGTATTTATGAGGTCGCAGTGCAGCGTGAAATAACGCATAAGCCTTGGCCGGAAATTTTAAAAGAAAATGGTCATATTTATTTAGAAGGCCAACCGAAAAACACATTAAATTTAGTTTATTTAGATATTGTCATCACTAACAGTAGCTACAATGATAAAGAGTATATTTGCCTAGTTCATGATATTACTCAGCAAAAAAGTGCAGAAGAAGCGCTGTTTCAAGAAAAGGAAAAAGCGAAAACCACCTTAGACTCTATTGGTGATGGGGTTATTTCGACCTCTCCTTCCGGTGAAATTCAATACATTAATCAAACTGCCGAAAAACTCACAGGTTGGCGTCAAGCGGATGCGCTGGGTAAAAAGTTGCATAGCGTATTTTGCGCAGTTAATAACCTCACGGAACACCCGAGTGATAGTTTGATCCGGCAAATTAAACAATCACGAGATACCTTAATTACCGAACAGAGTAAGCTGTTATTTTGTCGAGATGGCCAAGTTTATGCTATTCGCTATACCGCTGCGCCCATATTTAATCGCGCGCAACAGTTAACTGGTATTGTGATCGTATTTCAAGATGTAACTCACACGCAACGCATTCAGCGCAAGCTGAACTATCAAGCGACCCATGATGCGTTAACCGATTTATATAATCGCCGAGAATTTGATAATCGGCTGCGTCATTTGATAGACAATATTGTTGCGGGGGAAGGTCAGGCGCGTGTTCAGCATGTCCTGATTTATATCGATTTAGACCAATTTAAAATTGTCAATGATGTGTGTGGTCACGCAGCTGGTGACCAATTACTCAAGCAAGTCAGTCAACATATGCAACGCTTTGTTAGGGCACAAGATATGCTGGCTCGATTGGGTGGGGATGAGTTCGCTATTTTGTTATACAACTGTCCGTTAGCAAAGGGGCAAGCCATTGCTGAAAAAATTAGGCAAGTGGTGCGTGATTATCGTTTTGCGTGGCAAGGTAAAGAGTATGCGGTGACGACTAGTATTGGCATTGTGGCTATCAATGAAAATAGCCGCAATTTAGCGGAAGTGGTGAATCAAGCTGATTCAGCTTGTTATACCTCGAAAAAACGCGGCAAAAATCAAGTTAATGTTTACCAGCCAGCCGATAATGAGATCCAGCGTCATAAGCAACAAGTGCAATGGGTTAGCCGGTTGCAACAAGCGATTGATCAGGATAATGGCTTTGAGTTGTATTTTCAGAAAATTGTTGCGGCTAATCCGGATGATCCTAGTTTGCAGTTTGAAATACTGCTGCGCCTACGTGATGAAAACCATGAGTTGATCCCACCAAATGCCTTTTTGCCTTCTGCTGAACGCTACAATTTGATCCAAGCGATTGATAAATGGGTAATACAGCGAACGTTTGCATGGTTAGCTACGCATCGTAGTCGACTGCCGCACAACAACATGAAATGTGCGATCAACTTATCGGGTAAATCATTAAATGATGCGGAAGTGATCCAGGTGATTGATCAGTGCCAAGCGAAATATCAAATCGCGCCACACATTATTTGTTTTGAAATTACTGAAACGGCTGCGATTGATAACTTGTCCTTGGCGTCCCAGTTTATTATTCAGTTAAAGAACAAAGGTTTTCGTTTTGCGCTTGATGACTTTGGCGCTGGCTTGTCTTCATTTAATTATTTGAAGAATTTACCGGTCGACTTTTTAAAAATAGATGGCTCGTTTGTGCGTCAAGTCGATCAAGATCCACTTGATCAAGCTATGGTGCAATCTGTTGCCAATATAGGCAAAACTTTGGGCATTAAAACCATAGCTGAGTATGTTGCGTCACCTAATATCGTCAGTTATCTACAAGCGGCGGGTGTTGATTATTTACAGGGCTATCACATTCATAAACCCGAGCCATTAGATAATTTAGCTAAGCAATTTATGGCTAAATCCGCAAATCAACAAGAAGCATTGCCAAGCTAGTTTTGTGCTTAGGGGCGCAATCAGGCTTGGTTTGTCATAATTAATTCCCAAAAACTCACGCTTTTCGTGCACTAACCTCGGATAAAGCCTACTCTCTGGCGGTATAGTGCGCTAAAATTCTCGCCATTTCGTGGCCGCTGGTGCTGCAGTTTCAAATAATACGCAGAAGAATATCCGATTTATGGAAAAGTACGACATTAAAACCTTTCAAGGTATGATTTTGGCCTTGCAAGATTATTGGGCCGAAAAAGGCTGTACCATAGTTCAACCGTTAGATATGGAAGTGGGCGCTGGTACCTTCCACCCTATGACATTCTTACGTTCAATTGGTCCTGAACCGCAAAACTGTGCATATGTGCAGCCGTGTCGTCGTCCTACCGATGGCCGTTATGGTGAAAACCCTAACCGTTTACAGCATTACTACCAATTCCAAGTTTTGTTAAAGCCATCACCTAAGAATATTCAAGAGTTATATTTAGGTTCGTTAGAACTACTCGGTTTTGACACCCAAACCCATGATGTACGCTTTGTTGAAGATAACTGGGAATCACCGACTTTAGGTGCATGGGGCTTAGGCTGGGAAGTTTGGCTTAACGGTATGGAAGTCACTCAGTTTACCTATTTCCAACAAGTGGGTGGCTTAGAGTGTAAGCCGGTATCAGGTGAGATCACTTATGGTATTGAACGCTTAGCTATGTATGTGCAAGGCGTCGATAGCATTTACGATTTAGTTTGGACTGACGGGCCTATGGGGAAAGTTACCTATGGCGATATTTTCCATCAAAATGAAGTGGAGCAATCGGCCTACAACTTTGAACATGCGGATGTTGATGCGTTATTTAAGCAATTTGACCAATGTGAAAAAGACAGCCAAGCCTTAATTGAAAAAGGCTTACCTTTACCGGCTTACGAGCAAGTGATGAAGGCATCTCACGCGTTTAACTTGCTAGATGCGCGTCATGCTATCTCGGTGACCGAGCGTCAGCGTTATATTCTTCGTGTGCGTACGTTAGCAAAAGCCTGTGCCGAATCTTACTATGCAGCCCGTGAAGCATTGGGTTTCCCTATGCTTAAAACAACAAAAACAGTGCAAAGTGAGGGAGCAGAGTAATGGCTGATAATTTATTAATTGAAATTGGTACTGAAGAGTTACCACCAAAAGCGTTGCGTAAACTAGCTGAAGCGTTTGCAGAAAATATTCAAGCAGGCTTAGAAGCCGCAGAGCTTGGTTTTACAGCGGTAAACTGGTTAGCTTCTCCGCGTCGCTTAGCGGTTAAAGTTTCAGAGCTAGCAGCACAACAAGCTGATAAAGTCGTTGAAAAACGTGGCCCAGCAGTACAAGCCGCATTTGATGCTGATGGCAATCCAACTAAAGCGGCCTTAGGTTGGGCTCGTGGTAATGGTATTAGTATTGAACAAGCCGAGCGTTTAGAAACACCTAAAGGCGCATGGTTACTGCATAAAGCCGAAGTTAAAGGTAAAGGTGTAGCCGAACTTATTCCAGACATTGCTGAAAAAGCCTTAGCTAAATTACCTATCCCTAAGCCGATGCGCTGGGGCGCGACGGATACGCAGTTTATTCGCCCTGTGCATACAGCCACCATCTTATATGGCGCGACTTCAATTGATGCTGAATTACTCGGTGTTAAAACAGGCTTAGAACTGCAAGGCCATCGTTTCCATCATCAAGGTGCTGTGGCGATTAGCCATGCTGATGAATACGAAAACGTATTACGTGACGCTTTTGTGGTTGCAGATTTTAATGAGCGTAAATCTGCCATTAAAGCGCAAGCTGAAGCCAAAGCGACTGAGCTTGGCGGTGTCGCTGATATTGATGATGATTTACTTGATGAAGTCACCGGCTTAGTTGAATGGCCTGTGGTGTTAGTTGCCTCTTTTGAAGAAGAGTTTTTGGCTGTACCGGATGAAGCGTTAATTTACACCATGAAAGGCGATCAAAAGTACTTCCCTGTGCTTGATCAAAATGGTGCGCTAATTAATAAGTTTATCTTTGTTTCTAATATCGAAAGTAAAGACCCAAGTCAGGTTATTGCCGGTAATGAGAAAGTTGTGCGTCCACGTTTAAAAGATGCCGAATTCTTCTTTGAAACCGATAAAAAGAAAACGTTAGAAAGCCGCCTAGAAAGCCTAAAAAGTGTTTTGTTCCAGAAGCAACTGGGAACCTTATTTGAAAAGTCAGAGCGTATTGCTGAATTAGCCGCTTATATCGCCGAGCAAATTTGTGCTGACGCAACTAATGCTAAGCGCGCCGGTTTATTAAGTAAAACGGACTTAATGACTGAAATGGTCATGGAGTTTACCGGTACGCAAGGTGCTATGGGTATGCATTATGCGCGTTTAGACGGTGAGCACGAAGAAGTTGCCTTAGCGCAAAATGAGCAATACATGCCGCGTTTTGCCGGTGATGAGCTGCCTAAAGGCTTGGTTTCTTGTGCTGTTGCACTAGCTGACAAGTTTGATACTTTAGCTGGTATTTTCGGTATTGGCATGTTGCCTAAAGGTGATAAAGACCCATTTGCATTACGTCGTGCTGCTATCGGTGCATTACGCATTATTGTTGAACGTGAATTAAACTTAGATATTGCTGATGTTACTGCCAAAGCAGTCAGCTTATTTGCAGACAAGCTAACTAATGACAAAGTTGAAGCCGATGTTATCGACTTTATTTTTGGTCGTTTCCGTACTTGGTATCAAGATCAAGGCTTTGAAGTTGAGCTTATCCAAGCGGTATTAGCGCAGCGCCCAACCGAGCCACTCGATTTCGATCAACGCGTAAAAGCTGTTGCTGCGTTTAAGCAGTTAGACGCAGCTGAAGCGTTAGCGGCCGCGAATAAGCGGGTTGGCAACATCTTAGCCAAGTATGATGGCGAACTAAGTGACACGGTTGATAGTCAACTATTACAAGAAGATGCTGAAAAAGTATTAGCCCAAGCGGTAGCTGAGCAAACTTCTGTATTAGAGCCAGTATTTGCTGAGCGTCAATACGCTAAAGCTTTAAGTGAATTGGCTGGTTTACGCGAGGCGGTAGATAGCTTCTTTGATAATGTCATGGTGATGGCTGATGATGAAGCGGTTAAACAAAATCGCTTGGTTTTACTCAGTCAATTACGTGGTTTGTTCCTGCGTATTGCTGATATTTCTGTGTTGCAGAAATAGTTAGCGCGTAGAGGCTATAGTCAGTTTAAAGAGTAATATTATGAAATTACGAGCTTTTCTCGCAACCTGTTTAACAACGACTTTGCTGTTAGCGGGTTGTGCGAGCCAGCCTACTCAAGTACCTGAAGAAGACCGCTCTGAGTATTTATACTTACGAGGTAGTTTTACTTGGTTTGATGCGGAAGACGACTACAAAGTCGAAAAAGTCGCTGGCCAGCTTTATAAAACAACGGTTGAGTTAGTGGCTGATGGTCAAGCTTATGAGTTTAAGTTTGCCGATGAAAGTTGGTCTCGTGGTCGTAACTGTGGTTATGCTAACAAAAACCAAGATGAAGTGGTTGAGATCGGTAATAAAGTAAAAGCAAACTGTGGTGCCAAATTTGAATTCTTTCGTTTTACCCCGAAAGAATCAGGCAAGTATGACTTTTTTATTGATTATGGCCAAAGTGAGCAATCACCTAGTATTTGGATCAGCGCTTACCAACCGGATTTGATTGATAAGGTGGTTGATCCCATTAAAAATAATATGCCGGATCTATAGTCCGGCATATTTTAGGGCTATTTATTATATTAAAAGGATTTATAAATGTATCAACCGAAAGACAATCTTCAATCTTTCATGAAGCAAGCGAAAGCGAATAACCTCTATTCAGATAGGATTGTTGAAAATGTTTTATTGTTTTCAAATATTTGGACTACGTTACTTGCTCCGATTCTTATGGGATTTGGAATTTCTTATATTTGGGGTCTTGAAAACGTACAGAATGCAGAGCCATTTTTTTATGCATTTGGTCTAATTTTTCTCTTAGTTCATCTTACTGTCGCTTATGTTGTTCATCAGAACAATAGTAAGTTTTCACTATATTCTCAAGCTGTAGAATTAGAACAAGAGTACTCATCTTCCCTAAGTGAGTTAAGAAGCGAGCTTGCTAGGTACAAGCATGGAGTTAAAACTTTATCTAAATTGTATAGTAATCAGCTAACTTCGCTCTACATTATTTCTTTTACAACGGATCAAGCAATTGGTTTATTTCAAAAGCTAGATAATAGTTTTAACGGAGTAAAGGAGAAAGACTTTTGGGATACTGTTAGGGAGCATCTTAATTCAATAATGATGCCTATTGTTATTGAGAGGGAAGCTTTATTTGATTTTAAGTCTGAGGACTTATTCAATGTAGCGCTATATTTCTACAATGAAGATGATGATCGACTCTTTGTTGTCTCAAGAGAGTGTGATAGTAGACTTCCACAAAGGAATAGACAGTGGAAACCGGGACATGGGCATGTAGGTTTATCTTTTTTACATAAAGAAGCAAAAATTTGCCCGGACATTACTTTAAGCCATGAACTAGCTAAAAGTGCTGAAGATGCTGATGATAATAGAAAGTATCGTAGCTTTATCTCAATACCGATATTGCGATGTGATGATAATGGAGATGTTAACAATGGGATTAATCCGTTGGGCGTCATTGTACTGACAAGTGCAAAAGTAGAGCAGTTTATTGAGGCAAGAGACTTACAGTTTCTAACTATTATTTCAAAGTTTCTTGCAATATACTTATCATCAGTAGATTCTTTTATTACTCATAATGATTTACATGCGGATGAGCTAGAAGAAAAAGCATACAGTAATCAAGGGGAAGAGCATGAAGTCGATATCAAATCAGAATAACCGCAAGGAAAGTAATTTGCGCTCTGTTAGTTTATCTACTGGGTATGACTTAGCTAAGGCAACCAATAGTGGCGAAAATTACAACCCATCTAAAATTGATAGCTGGTTTAGTGAACAACGAAAAAAATCCCTGAAATTTGCTCAAAAGTTTATTGAAAGCTAGTTATTTTATTAGTTGTCGTGACTGACAGTTTGTCGGGCTAACTTTAAGCCCGATCTACCTAAAAGAACAGTGCGCTTGGCTGGAACAGCTTTTCGACTTCCGTAATATACTTCTTATCAACTAAAAACATCACTACGTGATCATCGGTTTCAATAACCGTGTCACTGTGAGCAATCAGTACTTCGTCTTTGCGTACAATCGCACCGATAGTGGTTGCCGGTGGTAGCTTGATATCAGCAATTCGACGTCCGACAACTTTTGAGGTTTCTTGGTCGCCATGGGCGATAGCTTCAATCGCTTCGGCTGCGCCTTTACGTAACGAGTAAACGTTAACAATGTCGCCTTTGCGCACATGGGTTAGTAGCGCTGAAATCGTCGCTTGTTGTGGCGAAATGGCAATATCTATTTCGCCACCTTGCACTAAATCGACATAGGCACCGTGTTGGATCAACACCATGGTTTTTTGCGCGCCAAGACGTTTTGCTAGCATGGCAGACATGATATTGGCTTCATCGTCGTTGGTGACAGCGATAAAAACGTCAACCTGTTCGATATGTTCTTCGTTTAATAACTCGGGATCGGAAGCGTCTCCGGCAAAGACAATCGTACGTTCTAAGGTTTCTGATAAATAGGTGGCGCGCTCTTCATTGCGCTCAATCAGTTTAACGCGATGCGTTTGTTCTAATTGGCGTGCCAAACCGGCTCCAATGTTACCACCACCAGCAATCATCACGCGTTTATATGAAGCTTCAAGCTTTTGCAATTCACTCATGACAGCACGAATGTGTTTGGTGGCCGCGACAAAAAATACTTCGTCATCGGCTTCGATTATGGTTGTACCCATAGGGCGAATAGGTCTGCCTTGACGATAAATAGCCGCTACTCGGGTATCTACATGCGGCATGTGTTGCCGTAAAGCGGATAACGCATGGCCAACTAATAAGCCGCCATAGTAGGCTTTAACCGCCACTAAAGAAACTTTGCCACTGGCAAATGCCATGACTTGCAGTGCCCCAGGGTAGTCGATTAAGCGGCGAATATATTTAGTCACCAATTGTTCAGGGGCAATAATATGATCCACAGGGATATCGTGGTTTTTAAACAACTGTTTGCGAAATTGAATATATTCTTGTGAGCGAATTCGAGCAATTTTAGTTGGCGTGTGAAACAAACTGTACGCTATTTGACAAGCTACCATATTGGTTTCATCGCTACTGGTTACCGCGATCACCATATCCGCGTCTTCTGCGCCAGCCTTTTCTAAAATCGCTGGATGTGAGGCATGGCCAACAACCACTTGTAAGTCGAACTTATCTTGCAATTCACGCAGACGAGAAGTGCGTGAGTCGACAATGGTGATCTCATTTTTTTCACCAACTAAGTTTTCTGCAAGCGTGCGTCCTACGCGGCCAGCGCCTAAGATTATGATTTTCATATTGTTGTTTTTATTTCAATTTACGCAAGCGAGCGTAATAGAAACCATCCATATTCTGGCTACCTGGCAAAATCTGCCATCCGGGATCGGTTGCCGTTTCACTATCAAAAATAGGTACAAGCTCGGCGTCGCTTTGCTCTTGCAAAAAGCGCGTGATTTGCTGTTTGTTTTCAATAGGCAGCACCGAACAAGTTGCATATAGCAATATGCCACCGGGCTTAACAATTTGCCACATTTGCTTGAGGATTTTTTGTTGCAAATCAGCTAATACGCTAATGTCTTCTGGACGGCGTAAATACATAATATCGGGGTGACGACGGATCACACCAGTGGCAGAGCAAGGTGCATCAAGTAATACGCGGTCAAAAAGTTGGCCATCCCACCACTGATTGACCTGACTGGCGTCACCAGCCAATATTTCGGCTTGCAGTTGTAAGCGGTGTAAGTTTTCGTTAACCCGATTTAAGCGCTGCATATCTATATCTAACGCCACAACTTGGCCGACATCTGGGGTATGGCTGAGTATATGGGCTGTTTTGCCACCTGGGGCTGCACAGCAATCTAAAATACGCTCGCCGGCTTGCGCATCTAATAATAGTGCGGCTTGTTGTGCGGCTTTGTCTTGTACTGTACAGCTACCTTGGGCAAACCCAGGTAATTTATCTACATTCACAGCTTGCTCAAGCAATAGAGTGTTCGGGTGCTTGTCTTGCTGATACGCGATTTCGGCATCGGTCAATGCTTGGCAAAAATCTTCAGCATTGGTTACTTTGGTATTAACTCGTAACCAAAAAGGTGGATGCTTGAGGTTGGCTTTAAGTATTTTTTTAAAGCCTTTAGGGTAAGCTTGCTTTAACTCTGAGATCAGCCACTGTGGGTGATTACTCGATACCTGCAATCCAGCGTGTTGGGCCTTAGCAAGTAAATCATCTTGTTGACGTTGAAAGTTACGCAATACGCCATTGACCAAGCCAGTTAATTTTTCAAAACCCAGCTGTCGACAGGCTTCTACTGTTTCAGCAAGTGCAGCATGTTCGGCGACTCTTTCTGTACTTAATTGGTACATGCCCAAACAGATCAGATAACGAATAAGATTCAGCTCTTTCGCTAGGTTTTGCTCAGTTAATTGGTTTAAGCAAAACGAAAATGTTGGTAGCTGGCGCAAAGTTGAAAAAACCAGATCTTGGATCTGGCCTTTGTCTTGGGATTCGAGCTGATAAGTTTGCTTAGCAAGACTTTGACTGAGAGAAATGCCTTGGTCAAGGACTTGCAAGATAAGCTTAGCGGCTATGGCTCTATTATTTAACAAATTGTTTTCTCTAACTCGAAGGGTTCAGGTTACGCCCGACAGCAAACCACGCTTGACGAGCATTTAGCGCATCGGCCGCCGCAATGGCTTTTTTGCCTGGTAATTGAATTTGTAGCAAGCGCAAGGCTGCTTTACCGGTTTGAATAACGATGCCTTGTTTATCCGCTTGTACAATAGTGCCAGCGCTGTGTTGGCCATCGCTTTCTATAACTTGTGCTTGCCAAACTTTAATGGTTTGTTGTTGGCCTTTTTCATCTTCCAGTGTGAAATAACTGCAAGGCCAAGGGTTAAACGAGCGCACGCAGCGTTCAATAAATTCGGCTTCATGTTGCCAATCTATTTGCGCTTCTTGTTTTGACAGCTTCTTAGCGTAAGTGGCCAGCGTGTCATCTTGCTTAATCGGTTTTGCTTTTCCTGCCGCAATTAGGCTGAGCGCGTCGATGAGTGCATCTGGGCCAGATAAAGCAAGCTTGTCATATAAACTGGCAGAGGTATCTTCGGCTTCAATTGGAGTTTTGACAATGTGTAACATGTCTCCAGTGTCTAAACCTATATCCATTTGCATTATGGTCACCCCAGTTTCTGCGTCACCGGCCCAAATTGCACGCTGGATAGGGGCAGCGCCACGCCACTTAGGTAAAATGGAACCGTGTACATTGATACAGCCTAGCTTTGGTGTTTTAAGTACCGTTTCCGGTAATAACAGACCGTACGCGACAACGACCATGATATCGGCATCAATTGCCGCAAGTTCCTGCTGGGCGTCTGCTGATTTTAATGATTCAGGTTGATAAACGGCAATATCATTGTCCAGTGCCAATTGCTTTACAGGGCTGGCTTGCAATTTTTTACCGCGACCAGCGGGGCGATCCGGCTGGCTATATACTGCAACCACCTGATGCTCAGACTCGATTAGTTTGGCAAGGTGGCGAGCGGCGAAATCTGGTGTGCCAGCAAAGATAATTTTAAGCGCCAATGTTTAATTCCTTATGATTTGACAGGCTATTTACTTCGCTCGGCGAGCAGCTAATTTGGCTTCTTTTTCTAGCTTGGCTTTAATACGTTGACGTTTTAAAGGTGATAAATAATCTACAAAAAGTTTGCCATCCAAATGATCAAGTTCATGCTGTATGCAAATAGCCATAAGGCCGTCGGCATCCATACTAAACTCGTTGCCATCTTTGTCTAAAGCTTTAACCGTGACTTCATCTGCGCGCTCAACTTTGGCATAAACACCAGGAAACGATAAACAGCCTTCTTCATGTTGACGAATGCCGCGTTTGTCAGTAATTTGCGGGTTAATAAAAACTAACGGTTCATTTTGTTCATCACTACAGTCAGCAACAAAAATCCGTTCTATAATATCTACCTGAGTTGATGCTAATCCAACCCCCGACGCTTGATACATAGTTTCTATCATATCTGCGACTTTGGTTTGAATTTCAGGGGTGACTTGTTCAACGGCTTTGGCTACAGTGCGTAAGCGTTCGTCTGGATATTTAAGTACTTCTAATACGGCCATGGTGAATTTGGTTACTCAAAACTTTCATACTGGGTAAGGATGTGCTGTAATTCTAGCAAATATCGCTGGCGCACACGAGTGTAAAAAGATTGGCTTTTGAACCTTCTTCAATAGGGCATCAGCGCTTTCTATACAGTCTGGTATAGTCAAAGCGATCAGGTTTTAGGGGCAGGTTTCTAGTTCCAGACGAAACCTAAGTACCTACATCCATGTAGGCAAAGCCGTCAAGCTTTGAGACCCCATGAGCATATGCTCTATTATGTGATTGGGGCTGCCTAAAGGGATTTAGGTAGTAGGACGACGCAGGAGCCAAAGTCGAGAGCAAGCGCAGACAATGAACCATAAAATCTGAGTGAGAAGACTATAATAATGATAACAAAACGGGACAGGTTAAATTTCATGATTAAGTTGCTTCAAATAATAGCGTTGACCTTTTGCGTTCTTGGGGCTGCCCTTGCCGATCGCTTGACGATTAAAGATGATGCGCCAAGCCAATACATCGTGAAAAAAGGCGATACCCTATGGGATATTTCAGCGCTGTATTTAAATAGCCCTTGGCGCTGGCCAGAGCTGTGGGGGCAAAACCCACAAATCGACAATCCGCATTTAATTTACCCTGGGGATATTCTGCGCTTGGTCTATGACGCCGACGGCAACCCAAGGTTATTTATTGCCAATAGCGGAAAAGATATTATCAAAGTATCGCCAAGTAAGCGCACAACCATAAAGCGCTATCAACCTGTTGCGACTTTGCCGTTAAGTGTTATTACCCCTTATTTAAGTTATGAACGCATTTTAGTCGGCGAAGAGTTTGACCGTGCACCTATGCTGATTGGTGGCGATACTAACAGTAAACGTAAAGTCAGTGGTGATTTGGTATATGTTCAAGGCACCATGGATAAAGACCAAATGTATGGTGTTTACTCTATTAAACGCCAATATGAAGTAGATGAGCAAGCCTATTACGAGCTGAACTTAGCGGGAACTGCTCGCGTGGTTAACTTAGCCAAAGATGAAGATAATAAGCCTTTGCATTCGGTTAAAATATTGACCAGCCGTTTCGATATAGCCCAAGGCTTTCGTTTAGTGCCGTTATTGACCGACAAATCACTGCCTGCGAATTATACACTGACTCAACCAAGAGAAGGTATTCAAGCCAATGTGATTGGCTCTAGTTTAGATATTAGTGAGTTTGGTAAATTAGATGTCATCGTGTTAGATGCCGGTAAGTCTCAAGGTTTAGAGACCGGCAATGTACTGAGCATTTATGCCAAAAGCCCGACTGTGATGCTGCAAAAAGGCACACCTGTCTATGAAGAAGATGCTAGCCAGTTCACTAAAATCATCAACTTTTTTAAATCAGCAGTCACCTTTGAAGGTCAGCAAGAAGATGTTGGTAAAGTGGTGGTTTTTAAAGTGTATGACGACGTGAGCTATGCGTTAATCACAGAGGCTAAGCGTGCTGTGCGCAAGCATGATTCAGTGGGAATGCCGCGAACTTAAAAATTAATTTTTTTGCCTGAATATTTAAAATATTTAAAGGCTTGAATGTAAGGAAAACTCAATGACATTGCAGACGGAGCTGCGCAACTGGATTGTGATCAATTCGGTTAAATATCTTAAATTTAATCATTTACAGCAAATTTTAACTTGCCACTCGCCAACTGAATTATGCTCTCTTAGTCAAGCTGAGCTAAAGCAACTGGGATTAAATGAAAAACAGATCCATCAGCTACTTAACCCTGATACACAACTAATTGACGAGCTCATTGCGTGGCAGCAAGTGCCCGAGCAACATATTATTTATTTTGATCACCCCGCTTACCCTGAACAACTAAAGCAAATTGTCTCAGCACCCTTATTGTTGTTTGCTAAAGGTAATATTGATTTATTAGTTCAACCACAAGTGGCTATTGTTGGTTCGCGCAGTGCTTCGCATTATGGCTTAGATAATGCGTTTCAATTTGCCGCCGAGCTTGCCCGCAAGGGGATCGTGGTAACCAGTGGTTTCGCGACAGGGGTTGATGGCAAAGCGCATCAAGGCGCCTTGAGTGTCGAGGGCGCGACTATTGGTGTGCTAGGGACAGGGGTCGATATCGTTTATCCAAAGCGTCACCATGCATTAGCTCATCAAATTGTTGATAATGGTGGATTACTCTTGTCTGAATTCAAACCAGGCACGCCAGCGAGGGCTCAGCACTTTCCAAGGCGTAATCGGATTATTAGTGGCTTAAGTCTTGGGGTGTTGGTGGTTGAAGCTGCATTAAAAAGTGGTTCGTTAATTACCGCGCGATATGCAGCTGAGCACAACCGTGAAGTGTTTGCTATCCCTAACTGTATTCATGACCCCAGAAGTCGAGGTTGTCATCAGTTACTGCGCGATGGTGCTAAATTAACCGAGACGGTCGCCGATATACTAGAAGAGCTACCCAATACGCTTAGCGAGCAGCAGAGTTTGAATTTTGAGTTGCCTAGTAGCAATTTGATTGAAAAAAGTTCAAATAAAAACTTCACAACTGACGAATTGTTGGTTAACTTAGACTATAAGGCCACATCAATTGACGAGCTGGCATTTCGGAGTCAATTGCCAGTCGATGTTGTCTTAGCGCGACTACTAGACCTTGAAATGCAGGGCCTTGTAGCTGCAGTCTCCGGCGGCTATGTGAGAACGAGGAGAGATGAATATGTTTGATATCCTTCTATATCTGTTCGAAAACTACATCCACAGTGAAGCGGAAGTTTTTGTGGATCATGACGAGCTAACTGAAGAGCTAATTAAAGCCGGTTTTGAATCCGACGATATATATAAAGCTTTGGGTTGGTTGGAAAAATTGGCCGACTTGCAAAATGTTGAGACCATTCCTTATCTAACTAAGCATACCTCTGCTTCAGCGCGTATTTATACTGAAGATGAGTTATTGCGTTTAGATACTGAGTGCCGAGGCTTTTTATTGTTCTTAGAGCAAATTAATGTCTTGGATTTAGAGACTCGCGAAATGGTGATCGATCGGGTCATGGCGCTCGATATTCAAGACTTCATGCTTGATGATCTTAAATGGGTCATTCTTATGGTGCTGTTTAATGTACCGGGTCATGAATCAGCTTATACCCAGATGGAAGAGTTGATTTTTGATGAACCAGAAGGGCCGTTGCACTAAACAACAGCCTAATCTTGCATAAAGCGGAGTAGCGTTGTACGCTCGGACTTAGTGTAAATATATTTGTTGGTTTGCATGTCTGACGACACTCCGCTGTTTAACGCCAAACAACAGGCATTAGAAAAAGCCTATCAAACATGCCCTAACTGTGGGCAGCATCTTGTAATGAAAAATGGCAAGGCCGGTGCTTTTATTGGCTGTAGTCAATATCCCACGTGTAGCTATACTCGGGCACTGCATCCTGAGCATGATGATTTCGAAGCCAAGGAGATCCCAGGCAGTCAATGTCCTAAATGTGCTTCACCACTCGCTATTAAGAATGGCCGCTATGGTATGTTTATTGGCTGTACTAATTTTCCGGCTTGTCATCATATTGAGCATGAACACGATCCGGTTAATGAAAAGCACGTTCCTTGCCCGAAATGTGTTGGCGGAGAGTTAAAACATCGCACCAGCCGCTACGGCAAAAGCTTTTATGCTTGCGACCAATATCCTAAATGCAAATATCTCGTTAACTTTAAACCCGTGGCGCAATCTTGCCCTGACTGTGCTTGGCCCATTTTAGTTGAAAAATCGACACGAGGGGTTAAGCGCTTAGTTTGTCCACAGAAAGGCTGTCAATACAAGCAGGATATCGCCAGCGAAACGCTTTGACGTTATACTGACGCGCATTCAGTCTTTGTTCATGTATTTATTTTTATGTCTGACCGACTTAATTTGCCAAGTGACTTTGCAAGCCTGCCACCAATAGAACAAGCTGCGCAGATTTTTCAGCAAGGTGGTGTACTTGCTTACCCAACAGAAGCCGTATTTGGTGTTGGTTGTGATCCTGACAACCAGCAAGCGGTTGAGAAGTTATTGCAAATTAAACAACGGCCAATAGAAAAAGGCCTTATTTTATTGGCAGCGAATTACTCGCAACTGTTGCCTTATATTGATGATAAATCAATTCCACAAGATAAGCGCTATACCGTATTATCACGTTGGCCAAATGGCATAACCCAAATCATCAAAGCCAATGACAATACACCTCGTTTTTTAACTGGGCAGTTTGATGCTATTGCGGTGCGTATTACTGATCAACCCGATGTTGTCGCATTATGTAATTTGACCAATAAACCGATTGTTTCTACCAGCGCCAATTTAACAGGTGAAGAGCCGGCGCGAACATGGCAAGAACTGGATCCAAAATTGCTTGAAAAACTCGACTTTGTCATTAAAGGACAAACGCTGGGTTATCAGCAACCCTCGCAAATAATTAATGCATTAACCGGAGACGTTATTCGAGCATGATAGACATCAACCCTGTTACCCAATTATTACAGCAGCTACAAGACAATATTTGCCAAGCATTAGAGAATGCAGATGGTACAGGTAAGTTTGTTGAAGACAATTGGCAGCGCGAAGAAGGTGGTGGTGGTCGCACTCGAGTATTAACCGATGGCACCGTGATAGAGCAAGGTGGCGTTAATTACTCTTATGTGTCTGGCAGCCAACTCCCACCGTCTGCGACCGCTCATCGACCTGAATTAGCTGGGCGAAGCTGGCAGGCTTGTGGTGTGTCTTTAGTGATCCACCCGAAAAACCCTAATATTCCGACATCACACGCCAACGTGAGGTTTTTTATTGCGGAGAAAGACGGAGATGCACCGGTTTGGTGGTTTGGCGGTGGCTTTGATTTAACGCCTTTTTATCCGATTGAAGAAGATATTATTCATTGGCACCAAACCGCATATGATTTGTGCAAACCGTTTGGAGACAAGGTTTATGCTGAGCATAAAAAGTGGTGCGATGATTACTTTTATTTAAAGCATAGAAAAGAAACGCGCGGTGTCGGCGGGTTGTTTTTTGATGATCTTAATCAGTGGGATTTTGCAACCTGTAAAGATTACATTCAAGCGGTTGGTAATGGCTTTATCGACGCTTATGTGCCAATTATTAACAAGCGTAAGTCAATGACTTATACCGAGCAACAGCGCCAATTTCAGCTTTATCGTCGCGGGCGTTATGTTGAGTTTAATTTGGTGTTTGATCGCGGCACATTATTTGGTTTGCAATCAGGTGGACGTACAGAATCTATTCTTATGTCGATGCCGCCGTTAGCTCGCTGGCAATATAACTACCAGCCTGAAGCGGATAGTGCGGAAGCCAAGTTAAACGAATACTTAAAACCCATCGACTGGACTAATAAATTAGAACTGTAATGGTTATAGTCTTCTCTCTCAGGTCTTATGGTTCATTGTCTGCGCTTACTCACCCCAATCACATAATAGAGCATATGCTCATGGGGGTTCGAAGCTTGACGGCTTCCCCTAAAACCTGATCGCTTTGACTATATTAGTCTTCTCGCTTAGGTTTTATGGTTATACGAGCAATCTCGCGCCACTGTGTTTATGCCGAACAAAAATGCTTATTCAGTACAGAACGGTGGCCGCGAGGTTTAATATTAAGGGTTAACGCCAACACCGGCTTGCCGAATAAAATGCTCGGCGCTAAATAAATAGCGTTTTAAATTGGGGTTATAACGTTTAGCAAATGAGCGCAGACGACCTTCCTGCCATTCTGGTTGTTTAATGAATTGGCCTAAGCTATAAAGCGAACTTCTATCTAGTTTACTTAATTTGGTTTTAATCAACACGCCGCTATCTTGTTTAAAATCACGGCCACTTAAGTAGTCTGTCATTAATATTAATGCCCAGCCTGCCAACATAAAGTCACCACCTAAACTGAATTCCAGATTACCAAACTCGATTAAGTCGACAACATCATTTGACCAGCCGATTGCGCCCACTAGCGCGTGTTCACCAGCAATAAAATTATTGTAGCCCAAGCTGGTAACGGTTGCGCGGGCTATATCGGCGTCGGCAACCCAAAAAAGCTCCGCAGAGTTCTTTTGTAGCGCTTGATTCATCAGGCCATAGGCTGATTCCGGCGACCAATCAGAATTGATGGTTTGCACTAAATTGACTTGCTGACTGTACTTTAACGCTCTGCGTAACCCAGCTTCGCGTTGTTGGGCAATAGGACTGTATTGTTCACCACTAATTGCCATTAGATTAAAGCGGCATTCGGCTGGCTTGCATCCTGTGTGTTTAGCTGCATGATTGATTAGTTGTTTGGCCGCGACAAAGCCAGCGTATACATCGTCGATGGTGATATGACCTAACCATAATGGATAAGCTTGGCGTGGGGAGCTGACTTGATTGTCAAGCTGGCTCAAATTACTCTTGATAGACAACAGAGGAATTTGGCGCTTTTCGAGCGCTTGTAATAAGGCATTCTCATTTTGCTGGGGTAAGGTACTAATTACATAGTCGAACTTAACTTGGCTGGTGTCGAGCGTTTTACTGATGTGCTCAACTTCTCTTAAATGAGCGCGAACTTTAGGTGAAATATACTCGACGACGAGTTCTATATTGAAGCTTAATGCTACCGCTTGGGCAAAACCCACTTGTCTCTGCCAATAAGCATTTTTTTCGTCTGCATTAACAAACAACAAGGCACGCGCTTCCGGTTGAGCTTGGGCTGATGTTTGGGCTAGCAAGCTAGGCGCAAGCAAGCCGCTTACTAGATAAATACAATAGCTTAATAAAATGCGGGTAATTCGTTTCATAGCAACGCTTTTCTTCAGGTACAACTTTTTCCTGATAGTCATCTTGCCGACGATATCAATAGGTGCTCAGTTAATCAGTATAGCGGTATTGTCTTGTAGGTATAAACTGATCTCGATCAAATGTCTGATTTATCTTAAGTTTTGTGAACTAAGCAACTTGTTCTAAATCAATAATTTTTTATGGCTGGTGATTATTCTAATAACAGTTTTGAATATTAAAGGTAACTGTTATGAAAAAATCACTTGTTTGTTTGGCCTTATTGGCTGGAGTTGGTAGTCAATCGGCAATAGCTTATGAAGCTGGTGATATCATAGTGCGTGCGGGGGTGACTAGTGTACAGCCAGCTGATAATGATGCCATTATTTATGCTGCAAATAGTACAGTGCATTTATCGCAGGCTAGCCCAGCGTTAACAACCAGTGTCGATAGTAATTCGCAGCTTGGGCTTAATTTCGCTTATATGTTGACAGAAAATTGGGCGATTGAGTTACTTGCTGCCACCCCTTTTCAGCATGATATTAAAGTTAAATCTGGGGCTACCGAGCTTAAATTGGGTGAAACTAAGCATCTTCCTCCTACACTTAGTGCAATATACTTTTTTAAAAATCTAACCCCTAGCGTTACGCCTTATGTTGGGGTAGGTATCAACTATACGGTGTTCTTTGAAGATAATTTCGCGGCTAATATGCAAGATGACTCGATACAAGTTGGTGGCTTAAATAACACGGCAATTGCTGATTTGGCCAGTACTTTGGGGTTACCCGCGGGGACTCAGTCCGTTGGATTACGCGCTAAAGACTTGAAGCTGGACAACTCTTGGGGACTAGCGGCTCAAGTTGGTCTTGATGTTGCTGTGAATGATGATTGGCATATTAATGCGTCTGCGCGTTATATCGATATTAATACTACGGCGCATTTTAAAGCCACAGCATTAGAAGTTGCAGGCCAAGCGGATGTTGCAGTCGATCCTATGGTTTATACCTTATCCGTGGGGTATACATTCTAATATAGTCTTCTCACTCAGATTTTATGGTTCATTGTCAGCGCTTACTCGCCCCAATCACATAATAGAGCATATGCTCATGGGGTCTCGAAGCTTGACGGCTTCCCCTAAAACCTGATTGCTTTGACTATACACTGTAAGATAATATTGCGCGTCGAGCCACAATCGACTTATTGACAATAACGTGGGCTTTTCCCATTATGCCTAGCTAATTTTTATCTTAAACTGGATAAGGAAGCAAAACGTGTTGCCACGTAAATGGGATGTTGATAGTCGAATTTTGGCTCGATTGGGCAAAAGCGTTGGTAAACAACGTGTCATTTCTGAAAATGGTCAGCACTTGCTGATTTTACACGCCTTACCTGATAAGTCTGATAAACAACGAGAAGGCGTGTTTTTTTGGTGTAATGCCGCAGGAGAGTGGCAGTCGACATTGCGTGGTAGAGGGCTTGCACCTTTAATGGAGCATATCGCTAGCTTTGCGCAAAAGGAAGTGGAATTAGAAAAGACCTACCAGCAAGCTCAATCAGCTAAAACTTACTTTCAGTTAGTTGAGCAAATTGCGCCTGTGTTACGCGCGGTGAAAAATATGTGTTCCACATTACAATCAGCCCGCGAACAAATTGGTGACGAGTTAATTGATTTTCGCAATCAAGCAGAAGAGTTACAGCGCACATTTGAATTATTGTATCAGGATTGTCAACATGGTTTGGAGTATGCCATGGCACGAAAAGCCGAAGAGCAATCCGAGTTGCAACGCAAAGCATTATTGGCTGGTCATCGGCTTAATATTCTTATGGCGGTGTTCTTACCCTTAACCGCTTTAGCGAGTTTGTTGGCTATGCAAATTCCTGACAGTTTAGAACAGTTATTTAGTTTGGGCTTTGTTAGTGCGCTAATTATTGGTTTAGGCTTAGGCTTGCTATTGCGCTCTTGGGTAACTAAAACTCAACCGCAAGTCGAGTAATGAACTTTTTCTAGCTTATTGCATCTATAAAAGCTGTGTTGTCAAAATGGAATATTAACTGTGTATTTATGGAAGAAGTTTCAAGTTCTGAGTCGGCTTGGTCGTCTCAGCCCTTTTGCGCTTGTTTTTGTCTTATGTAGTTTGCTGAGTGCTTGTGGGTGCAGCTCTGGCTCCAATACACAAGGTGAAACTGAAGACAAATCCAATTCAAACGCGATAAACAGCGCAGCATCTTCGCCTTCCTCGTCTGCCTTTGAACAAGAAAAGCTTGAGCAAGCAGCGCGCAAATCAGAGTTCAGTACGGATCAAGCAGAACTAACGTATTTTGACATTCAAGGTGAGCAACATTTTGTGTCTGGCCAGCAAGTTGAATTGCCAGCTAAATGGTTAGGAAATACCGAAGCCAGTCATGTTGAATACCGTTGGCAGCAATTAACTGAGTTTGAGCTCGCCCAGCTAGTTGATGACCAAGCAGTACTGAGTTTTGTTGCACCGCAAGTAAACCATACAGAGCTGGTCATTTTTAATTTTTCAGCCCGTATCGGTGCTAAATTCATACAACAGCCAGTCCGACTTTTTATTACTCCTAAACCTAAATCAAATACTGCCGAGTCAAATGTGGCCCCTTGGCAGATAAACTTACCGCATGGATTAGTGATGCAGCCGGCTCAACAAAAAGTGCTTCGGCCTGAAATTTTAAGCCAAGACGAGGGGCTGGCCGTTAGTGCTTATACCTACCTTTGGCAGCAAGTATTGGGCGAACCCATTTTGTTAGAGCAAGCCAAAAGAGAAACACTTAACTTAAAAATCCCTGAAGACTATGAAAATCAGTTAGTTGAATTGAGCTTAACCGTGACTAATGAGCAAGGGATAAGTCAAGTCGCTTATATGCAAATTGATGTTGTTGCACCCGATAAGCCCCCACTCGCTCACGCTGGGCATACACTGTATGTTTCTGGCGGTGAAACTGTGATCCTTGATGCCAGCAAAACCCAAGATGAGTTGCCTGAATATCTGGAATATTACTGGCTACAAACCGATGATAGCGGTCTTGATGTAAACCTGAATGATCCTTATCAGCAAAAAACTAAATTTGTCGCACCTGAAGTGGAACAACAAACACGCTTGAATTTCAGCTTGGAAGTGACGGATCGCATGGGGCAACTCGATAGCGCGCTGGCTCATGTGGTGATCTTACCGTTTAACAAACCACAGAATAAAATTGATCGCCAAGTTCTTGCTGAGTGTGTTGATTTTGCCGCGTTTAATCGTGCTGATTGTCAGAGCATTCGCCAAGGTGGTGAAAGTGCGAATGCCATTTTCGGTAGTGAACGCAATATTGGCCATGGCTGGGTTGGTTTTTCTAAATTAGATGAGCAAGGGCGACCATTGGCAGATGATGCCCCAAGCTGGCATTGTGTTCGCGACAATAGCACAGGGCTAATTTGGCAAGTGAAAAAAGCCAATATTGACGCACTGCTCAGTGCTCATCATCGCTATTTTTGGCGTAAAGTAGACGAGAAAGTTAAAGCACGGCAGAACTTAAGCCGGTGTCGCCAGCAAGAAACTTGTTATGTTGAAGACTATGTGCGATGGATCAATAGTCAAAATTTTTGTGGCTTAAGTGATTGGCGCGTACCCAGCGTGGTGGAAGGTATGACGCTCTTGCATAACCATTATCGAATGTTACCCAAAGTAAAACAAAACTATTTGGTACCTGCTGGCATACGCAGTCGTTTTTGGGCTACGACTAGCAGTAACGCTTATTCACGGTTGCGCGTGCTTGGCATAGATAAAAATGGTCAGTTATCGATTGGTGTTGGTGCTTATTATGGTTCTCATGGACTTAGGCTTGTGCAGGGACATTTAAGCCAATAAATTTAAGCCAACAGTTACAAAAAATGACAATTTAATTGGCGGCTTTTTTTGAGCTTAAGGTTATAGTCAAAGTGATCAGGTTTTAGGGGCAGCTTCCGCATCCTGCTCACGCCCCTCGCTTAAAGCGCCTACTTTTGGTACCTGCATCCATGCAGGCAAGCTTCGAGACCCCATGAGCATATGCTCTATTATGTGATTGGGGCTGCCGCTCTTAATGGAAGAAAGTGAATTTAGGTAGTAGGGCGACGCAGGAGCCACAGGTTTCCTGTTCCCGACGAAACCTAAGTACTTACATCCATGTAAGCAAAGTCGAGAGTAAGCGCTGACAATGAACCATAAAACCTGAGCGAGAAGACTATATGCTCAATGCTAGCGACTTAGTAAGGATATTTTATTCAATTATGCGACATTCCCGACGGGCTATATGGATTAGAGCTCTGCTGGCTATCACAGGGCTATTGTTTAGCGGACACGGTTTGGCTGACATTCTTTTGAGTCAAGCAACTCAACAAAAGCTAGTGTCTCTATTAAATGCTTGGCAGCAAGATCCGTTTATTGACGCGCAAACTATTTATTTGCCGGATGCGAGTGGCCAACAGTGGTTTGCGTTTCAAGTGACTACAAGCAAGGTGTTATCTCAGCGCTCTCAGCAAAAATGGCCGAGCCTAGGTTTTTATCATGGCCAAAGTGAACATACCCCGAGTGACCTGTTAAGTCTGTCTTTTAGCTCTGACGGTATGTTTGCCAGTTATCAAATTCAAGGCGTGGCATTAGAGCTAAGCGTTGTTGATAACCAAGTCGAATTGAAAAAATTACCGAGCCACAACAATCGTATAAATGAAGAACTCCACACAGCTTATTGGCCTAGCTATCAAGCGCGTGGCCCGTATGCCACGCCGAGCCGCCGCTTGTATCATTCAACTTATCGGCTGGCGATCACGACTACCGGGGAATGGGGACAGTTTTTTGATAACCAGCAACAGGCGATAGCGGCAGTTGCGCGCATGGTTAATCAAGTTAACTTAGTATTTAAACGTGATCTGAATGTGTCATTTCAATTGGTCGATGATTTTGAACAATTGATTTTCGTTGATCCGCATACCGATCCTTTCACCAATATTTATGGCGAAGCTGAGCGGATAAAAGCCCAGCAAGTGATAGATGAGCGGATCGGTAGCGAAAACTATGACTTAGGGCATTTATTTCAAGTGACTGAATATGGCTATACTCTGATCGGTAATTTGTGCAATGCGACAACTAAAGCTCGCTCATCAAGCGGTTTCAAACAGATTTGGGGCGACAGTCGCGATAGTTTATTGCTTATGCATGAATTAGGGCATCAACTGGGTGCGAATCATTCGTTTAATGGCACAAGTGAAATTTGTCGCTGGCAAAACAAGGCCACGGCCATAGAGCCTGGCAGTGGTACCAGTTTGATGAGTTACGCCGGCAATTGTGGAGAGGAGAATACGGCTGTACGTCGCAATACCTATTTTCACGCATTCTCGATTGATGAAATTAATACTTTTTTGAATCAACCAGCCTTTATTTTTGCTAAATGTGGCATCGTTGAACAAAGTGCTAATCAGGCTCCAGATATCTTGCCGGTTGTTGATATTGTGGTGCCGGCCTTTACCCCTTTTTATTTAACTGCCGAAGCTGAAGATAGGGATGGCGATGAACTTACTTATAGTTGGGAGCAGATGGATATTGGCGAGCCGACAACATCAGCAGCGGAGCTTGAACTCGATAATGGTAGCCGCTCTTTGTTTAATAGCTATGACCCGCAGAGTCACTCTGTCCGAGTATTTCCAAGCTTATCTGGCGTGGTCAGTGGTAACTTAGCGAAGGGTGAGGCTTATCCTCAAACCGATCGCGACTTAAACTTTCGTTTGTCAGTACGTGATGGTCAAGGCGGTATCGGCAAAACCGATGTTAAAGTGACAGCAGTTAATACCGGTAAGGCATTTGAGATCACATCAGCTATCGCTATTAAGCAGCTTAACGCGGGTGAGTCATTAAGTCTTAGTTGGCAAGTGGCGAATACGGATTTAGCCCCAATCAATTGCCAGCAAGTAAAAATAGGCTTGTTGACTGAATTAGTAACCGCTCAGACCGTTATTCAACCCCGTTTAGATATTGTGGTTTTAGGACAGTTTGCTAATAACGGCCAAGCAAGCATAACCATGCCAAACCTCGATAGCCAACAGACGCGAGTGGTTGTTGAATGTGCGACTAGCCCATTTTTTGCGATTAGCCAAGACAGCTTTATTCTTATTGCCAATAAGCAAAACTCGGGTGGTGTATTGTGTTGGTTGCTCGGAGTGATGTTGTTATTGGCTTGTCAGCGATATTGCTTGGCTTATAGGGTTAAGGCGAGCCTTTATGCTTGTAGAGCTCGCAAACGATCCAATCTTTCGGAACTTAAATTAAAACTAAGCATTGTAAAAAGTCACTGATTAGCACTTAGTACTCATGAGTTTGAATGTAAGTCAGTTTATTGAGTAGTCGCTCTGAGGCGGCATTATCTGGTGTATCTAGTTGATATTTATTATGAAAAAACACGGTCAGTTGGCTAACGCCGTCAGATAAATAAACGGTGTAGCCATCAAAATCGCTGCTGGCCTCAATACCATCAAGCTTGTAGCCACTTTCGGTTCGTTGGCCGTATTGGCTAATTTTATTAAAAGCGGCTAACAGGCCACTGACATCTAACTGGTTTTTCATAATTTAAACTGCTAATTAGCAAAAGTCATTATCGTACTACGTAACAAACCCTAGGTTAGATTGATCTATTTTTCCAGTTTTGTGGATAAGTTTGTGGGTATCTTGTAGTTAACGTGTGCTTTCCTGTGATTATTTAACATAGATTAGCCTGAATTAAAAAAGGGGAAAGACCTATTGATTTAGAGGAAATAAGTCAATCATGGCCTTTTTAATACTTTAACAAAGGCAATACTTATGATGGGACGGCAAACTGATGCTCCAATTCCTGAAAAGTTGGAGTTTAATAGCGCAACGATGAATACTACATGTGCGTTAGTTGTACTTGATAGAAATGGCAATAGCACTGACGAAATGACGTTTACGAGTACAGGGGGGAACCATGCTGAAGAAAATGCAATTAATTGGCTGCAGGAACAGGTCAATAGTGGCTATTTAACGTCAAACGATGACGGTGATGCAGATTATCAGTTATTCTTCCAAGTATCTAAAAGCCCGTGTTCGTCCACAACCATACCTGCAACTCGAACAGATGGTCGCCTTGGTTGCAGCGAACGACTAGATAATTTGAGGCGGTATGGGCTTATTCGACCAGGTTTGAATGCAACTGCGGTTCGGTTCGTCGTATTAGTTGCAGCAACGAAAATTTATCAGCCGAAAATTAAAGGTGGTAAAGCAGCGGCTAAGGGGGATTATGATGACTTTGGTGATAACAACGGAAGTGGCAGTTACCCAGTCGTCAGATAAAGAGGTCAAGGATGAGTAACCAAGGTAGTTGATCTACCTTGGTTAATTTTATACTGCGTTTGCTTACAAGGCGCTTTCTCCGCGCCATAAGTCTTCTAGTTTTTCACGCTCACGTACCACATGGGTTTGTTCACCATCTACTAATAACTCAACAGGGCGAACGCGGCTGTTGTAGTTACTGGCCATGGTAAAGCCATAAGCACCTGCAGAACAAACCGCAAGTAAATCACCTTGCTCTAATCCCAGTTCGCGGTCTTTACCTAAGAAGTCGCCGGTTTCACAAATAGGGCCAACAATGTCATAGGTTTTGCTATCACGGGTTAAGCTAGCATCAACCGGTACGATACGTTGATAAGCGCTGTAGAGTGAAGGGCGAATTAAGTCGTTCATGGCCGCATCGACAATAGCGAAGTTTTTCTCTTCACCTTGTTTTAAAAATTCGACTTTAGTGACTAATATACCGGCATTGGCCATAATAGCGCGCCCAGGTTCAAAGACCAGCTGTAGATCGCGGCCTTTGATTTTTTCTAACATGACAGCTACATAGTCATCAATGGCTGGTGGTTGTTCATCAGTATAGGTTACCCCTAAGCCACCGCCGATATCTAAGTGCTTGATCTTGATGCCAACACTCGCTAATTCATCAATTAACACAAGTACTTTGTCTAACGCATCTACGAAAGGCTGTAATTCGGTTAATTGTGAGCCGATGTGGCAATCAATACCTACCACGTTTAAATGACTCATCGCCGCGGCTTTTTGATAAACTCGTTTCGCTTGCTCGCGTTCAATACCAAATTTATTGGCTTTTAAACCGGTTGAAATATACGGGTGGGTTTTGGCGTCAACATCAGGGTTTACGCGGATCGAGATCGGCGCTTTTTTACCGACTTCGGCAGCGACTTTGTTAATGCGATCAAGTTCAGCTTCCGATTCAACATTAAAGCAGTGGATCCCGGCTTCTAGCGCGTATTCTATTTCGGCTTCAGTTTTACCTACGCCACTAAAGACGACTTTCTTAGGATCGCCGCCGGCTTTTATAACGCGAGCCAGCTCGCCGCCTGAAACAATATCAAAGCCAGACCCTAACTTGGCTAGAACACTAAGTACGCCAATATTAGAGTTAGCTTTTACGGCATAACAGACTAAATGCGGATGTGATTTAGCAGCATTATCAAATGCTTGCCAGTGGCGCTCGATTGTCGCGCGCGAATAAATATAACAAGGTGTATTGTAGTTGTTGGCGATATCAGCAACGCTAACATCTTCAACAAAAAGGCGGTCATCGCGGTAATTGATTAAGTCCACGCTCTTAGTTCCCCTTTTGCTCAGACTGGGTTTCAGGTTTTACAGGTTGTTTGTTTTGCTCTGGCTCTTTAGGCATATACAAAGGGCCTTTTTGACCACAAGCGCTTAGGTTTATTAGCCCGAATATTAGGCAAATAGTTAAATAAAAAGCGCGATTTCTCATCGATAGGTCTTATATTGTCGAAAACAGCGCACTATAATCGCATTCAATAATAGAAAATCAAGCAATAACCGCGTGTAACACGCTATAATGTTGCCTTCTTACGCTAGAGCGAGATCCATTCGATGCTGGAATTCAAAAGCAAGCTTACCGATACCCAATATCACCAGATGGTTGATGCCATCATTTTGAAAATTGAAGAAGCGCTAGATGTGCTAGATGAAACTGATTTAGATTTTGACTATGAGTCAACCGGCGGCAAGTTAGATATAGAATTCGCTGATCGCAGTAAAATCATTATTAACAAGCAAGAGCCTTTGCATCAAATATGGGTAGCAACAAAGTTTAATGGTTACCATTTTAACTATCACCCTGAGCAAGATGCTTGGATTGACGAGCGTTTTGGTGATGAGTTTTGGCACTTTATAAACGAAGCGGCGACTAAACAAGCGGGTCGTGCAATATCGTTAAAAATTTCTGATTAATTTAGGACAATACAAACTAGATGGCTGACTTACTTCCTTTTGTCGATGTTGAAACGGCAGAGCAACCTGAATTTTTAGTTATTTGGTTACATGGGTTAGGCGATTCAGGACATGGATTTGCCCCCATAGTTCCAGCGTTTAACTTACCGGCAGGTTGCAAAGTTCGCTTTGTTTTTCCACATGCGCCTACCCGTCCTATAACGATTAATAATGGCATGAAAATGCCAGGTTGGTATGACATAGCCAGTATGGATATTGTTAGTCGAGCAGATGAAGCCGGCGTGCGTGAATCAGCCAGCCAAATTGAAGCATTAATTGATGCTGAATTGGCTAAAGGCTTTAAACCTGAACAAATGGTGTTAGCTGGATTTTCACAAGGTGGTGTCATGGCTTATCACATAGGTACGCGTTTACCCTTTAAAATTGCTGGAATTTTGTCGTTGTCGACTTATCTGGCTGTGCCTGAAAAATTAGCTGATGAAGTCGTTGCAGCTAATAAGCAAACCCCTATTCTAGCTATGCATGGAACTGGTGATGATGTGGTGCCGTTAAAAGCAGGGAAAATGGCAGCAGATACTTTAAAAGATTTAGGGTTTAATGTGACTTGGCGTGAATTTGCTATGCAGCACAATGTTTGCCCTGCACAAATTGCTGAAATAGGCAGTTGGTTACAAAAAGTTTTGAAAGCTTAAGGTGTAGCAGCGATGGCCAAATCGTCCATTCAGATTAAAATTAACCTGAATCATAGGCCCTCGCTGGCTGACTGTCCTGAGCCTGAGCAACCTCTACCGCCATTTTCAAAACGTAAAATTGCGATAGGTTTGCTTAGTGTGACTTTGTTAGTTGGCGGCGTGACGAGTGGTATTGTGCATGCATTATCCAGCAACTCGGCTGATGTTAAATTGGCTAAAGGGACTAATCCAGTTTCTCCTTCTAACCAAGCTTCTCAGCCACTTGTATCGGCTTCACTAGATGCTAATGCCAGTTTAGCTACTAATACACAACAAAATAGCCAATCTATGCTGGCTAAAGTGGATCATCAACCTGCGGCTAGCCAACCCAATACGGAGGAGCCGTTGTCAGGTGATCGCAAGAATATTGGTGAGCAACCTCGCCACAGCAATGACAAAAACAGTGGCGAAAATAATGACGAAAAATCCACTGGCACACAGGTTAATAGTGCTAAGCAAGCGGAGCAACAGCTAGGAGAAACGACTCAGGTGGAACAGGTGTTGGACTCTGTTGTTGGTGAAGTTCAGAGCCTTATCAATAAAACGGCTGAAGTCGTTGGGATCAAAGAAAAGCCCTCTAAAGCCAAAATTGACAATAAGCCCGGTGAAATAGCGTTGAGCAACAATGTTTCAGCTGAGCTAAATCAAATCACCCGCGTACAACTGGCCTACAATGTAAAAAATAAAGAACCAGTCGGTGAAGTACCTAAGTTTTTAGCGGCACAGAATAAAACCATTAAACTGTATTTTTTTACTGAGCTGGCCAATTACCAATTTCCCGTTGTTACCCATCGCTGGATCTGGCGTGATAAAGTGGTTTCAGAAGTCACACTGGATGTTAAAGCAAAAAATTGGCGTACTTGGTCAAATAAAAGGGTGTTATGGCGCTGGCAAGGCGATTGGCGGGTAGAGGTACTGGACGGCAATAATAACATTATGTTTACTCAACACTTTACATACGGCTCTTAAATTACCTGCCGTTTGTCTAGTATAGTCAAAGCGTTCCTTAATTAAATTCACGAAATTAACAAACACATTAAACCTATTATGAGCAAAACGTTACGTATCGCCACTCGAGAATCAGCACTCGCCATGTGGCAGGCAGAATTTGTTAAAGCTGAGCTAGAAAAGCATCATCCTGATCTAAACGTTGTGCTTCTGCCAATGAAATCGCAAGGCGATAAAATATTGGATACTCCTTTAGCGAAAATTGGCGGTAAAGGTTTATTTATTAAAGAGCTCGAGCAAGCCATGCTGGAAGGTAAAGCAGATATTGCTGTGCATTCAATGAAAGACGTACCCATGGAGTTTCCTGAAGGGTTGCAATTGGCGGTGATCTGCGAGCGCGAAGACCCGCGTGATGCTTTTGTATCAAACCAATACCAGAGTATCGACGAATTACCGCAAGGTGCTATTGTTGGCACTTCAAGCTTGCGTCGTGAATGCCAATTAAAGGCTTATCGACCTGATCTACAAATCAATTTTTTACGCGGTAACGTTAATACCCGCTTACGAAAATTAGATGAAGGCCAATACGACGCGATTATTCTGGCTTCTGCTGGGTTAATTCGTTTAGAAATGCCAGAGCGAATTAAGCAATACATTGCGCCTGAATTGATTTTACCAGCGGTAGGTCAAGGTGCTGTGGGTATCGAAAGCCGTAGCGGTGATGATGAAACATTAGCCCTGTTGGCACCATTAGCCCATGCGCAAACTACAGCGCGATTAACCGCCGAACGAGCTTTTAACAAGACCTTGAATGGTGGTTGCCAAGTACCCATTGGTGGATTTGCAACATTAGCGGGTGATGAAATCACGTTCCGTGGTTTAGTGGCTTCAATTGATGGTAAGCAGCGATTTGAGTTTCAAGCCAAGGCTCCAATTAGCCAAGCGGAACAGTTAGGTCAAAATGTGGCAGAGAATTTGTTGGCTCAAGGTGCTGGCGAGGTCTTAAAAGCCGTTTATGGCGACTAAATTACTTAGCGTTTTCAATCCAAGGTTTGGCTCCAAAGGTCAAGCCTTACATCAAGCACTGCAGAATGAAAACTTTACGCCCTTGTCGATCCCATTGTTGGCCATTGAAGTTGGTGTAGATAAAACGTGCTTTTACCATGCTATTCGCGATAGCCTTGCTCGCAATCTTGCACCAAGATTAATTGTTACCAGTGCTAATACCTTATCCGCTTTTGAACAGTGTGATGCTGCAATAAAAAAACAATTAATTAATTGGCCCTGTTTTGCTATAGGTAAAGCCACTCAGCAGGCTTTGTTAGCGTATGGTTTTAAACAGGTTTGCTGCGCCGATAGCGATACATCGGAAGCGTTACTCGCTAAAATTAAACTTGGATCTACTGATCAACAAACATATTGGATAATTAAAGGCGAAGGCGGTCGCAATACTTTGTTGCAAGGACTCAAACAACTAGACCATCAAGTTGCAACATTTGCTGTTTATAAACGCTGTTGGTTATCTATTAGTTATCAACAAGCTCAAGCAATTGCGCAACAAGATGCTTGGCTTATTACAAGTGGCGAAATGCTGTTACACTTACAACAAGAATTGCAAAATCATGGCGTAAGTTGTCGAGCTTCTACGTTAATTTTTGTACCGAGCCAACGTATTGTCGACATCGCTAGACAAAATCAAATTGAAAACGTGATCAATTGTCAAAGTGCATTAAACTCAAACATGATCACGGTATTAAAAAGTCTTAATAAGGGTTTTAGAGGTACAAATTAAGCCAGTGCCGCTAAGCAAGGTAAATGCATGACTCAAGAACAACAAAAGCAAGATACTGAAACAAACAACAAGCAATCCATTGAACGTGTTGAAAGTGTTGATAGTACTGATGCGCAAGGTGGACAGTCAGAAGCGGATGACAAACCGTCTCGCCAAGCCAGCAGCGAGGCGACTGCTGAACAAACTCAGGCACCGTCAGTTGACAATGCAGCTAGCAAAACCAAACCGGCAGTTGCTGTCGAGTCTGAGTTGCGTGGTGCAGCGCAAACTGTAGTGGTTAAAAAAGGCGGTGCCATTGCCTGGTTTGCCTTGCTATTGGCTTTATTCAGTATCGCGGCTATTGGTTTTCTAGGATGGCAGTTTTGGCTAAACCAACAAAAGTTTGATCAAAGCCAAGCTTTGCTTGAACAGCAACAGCAAAAGCAATCAGAGTGGCAAGCAACTCAAGTTAAAAATCAACAGGCATTTACCCAGCAAGTCGAACGCTTTATTGAGCAGTTTCAGCAACAAGCCCAACAGCAAGCGAGACAAAATCAAACTCAGCTTGATGCACTCATTAAAGAGATCAAGGCAAAAAGTGCTAGCAGTGATGAAGCTACTGCCAGAGCGGATGTTAAGCAACTGGTTTCAATAGCGGGACGAAAAATCTGGTTGGCGCAAGACTTAGTCGGCGCTATCAATGCGTTAGAAGCGGCGCAAGCTAGGATCAGCAAATATAAAAATGCTAAATGGTTACCTTTACGCCAAGCGTTAGCCAATGATATTGGTTTGATCCAAGGCTTACCTCGCCCAGCCACCGAGGACACTTACCTCCAGTTAGTCACCTTGGCTAATGAAATGGCCAGTTTTCCAATTTTTGTTGTCCCTGAGCCGCAGCAACCTAAAGAAGATTTAACCTTATCAAATTCGGTAGAGCATTGGTGGCCTAACTTACTTAAGTCAGCACGCAGCATGACCATAGGCTTTTTTGAAGTGAGCCAGCGGCAAAATATTCAGCCATTGGTATCTCCGAGCCAAGAAGCGAATTTACGCCATAATTTAGCCTCGAAAATGGTTTCGGCACAATTGGCTTTACTTAACAATAAGCAATCAGTGTACTCAGCGTCTTTACTGGATGCGGCAAAGTGGCTTAACGAGTATTACGCGCAAAATTACCCTCCGGTGCAACAAGCGATTAGCAAGTTGAATGAACTAGCGCTAATGCCGATAGTGACAAGCTTTGATCAAGTGAAACTAAGTAGCTTTATCCATGTTGAATCAACGCAACCTAAAATTATAAAAGCCTTGGCCGCACCTAAGTTGTCACAGCCTGCATCGCCGGCATTATCTCAGCCAGAATCTATGCCCGAGGCAGCCGGAACAAAACAAGGGTTGCAAGATAGCCAAGAGTCTCAAAACGAAAACAGTGACAATGCAACCCAAGCGAGTGAGCCACAAACTGGAGTCAGTTCTGAAGATGAGAAGCAATCAGACACACTTGAGCAACCAACGCAATCCAGCGATGGCGGGCTAGAACTGCAAGTAACTCCGAATCAGCCAGGCTCAACCACTGAAGATGAGAGCGAGGCTATTTTATGATCCGCTTAATCGGTCTTTTTCTGGTTTTTAGCATTGTTTTGTTTATCGGCTCGACTTTTTGGGGTGATAAGGGCTACGTGTTAATTGCGATGGGGCAAACCACGTTGGAAACAACTGTGGTCGCATTAGGTTTGATGATGGTGTTTGGTTATTTCGCTTTGCGCATTGTACTAAATATTGTTTTTGGACTTTTTCATGCTGGGCAATTGACCCGAGATTGGCGTAAAAAACGCCGCTATAGCAAAGTCTTAACTAAATTTGAAACGGCGTTTGAGGCGTTGTTAAACCATGAATATGCAGCAGCTGAGAAGTTAAGTTGTCAAACGGCAGAAATAAGCCCTATTAAAAAATCACATTATCTGTTGGCTGCGGAAGCTGCTAAGCAGCAAGGCGAATATGAACGTCAAGCGCAATACAGTTTACGCGCAGTTGAACAAGGTAGTGAAATTGAAAAACAGCTGGCCATTGCGCATACATTAAAAGAAGAAGGGCAAATTAATAAGGCAATCGAGAAAACCGAAGCTTTATTGAAAAAAGATCCCAAACAAAGCCAAACCTTAGTATTACTGGCCATGCTGTATAACGAAGCAGGGCGCTATTTGGCATTAAGTGAGTTGTTAAAGCGTGTAAAACAGTACACTAACTTGCCGAGTGAAATATTTGAAAACTTTGTAAAAAATGCCTACCAAGGCTTGTATCAAGATGCAGTGCAAGTTAAGGATTTAAAGCAAATACATCGTTTGTATGCGGCGGTTAATAAAATCAGTGAGTGGCCAGATAAGTTAAGTTGCTTGTATGTCAATGCAATGATCCAAGCTGGATTTGCCGCCGATGCGGAAAAGTTTATTTTGAAAGCCGCGAAAAGCCAATTAACTCCAGAGTTACTTGAAACAATTAAACGAGTACCCTTTCCGCAACCGTTAAAGTTAATTGCTTGGTTAGAGCAAGAAATTAAGAAATCGCCAGATAATATGTTACTTGTTTCCGCTTTAGGTTATGTCGCCTGTGGTGCACGTGATTGGCAATTAGCACGCAAAGCGCTAGACATAGTGATCCGTCACGAGCCGAGTGCCGAGCATTACTTTAAATTAGCTGATGTGTTAGAGCATTTACAACAGCCACAACAAGCACTTTCTTGTTATAAAAAAGGGGTTAAGCTCGCTGCTTAGTCTTTGGCTTTTATGTAAGTCGAGTACGACAGGTTTAATTAATTCAATTTACTTTAATACGTATTAGAGCTATCGAGTTACTGGATTTTGTTTCATACAAGTCCTAACTATTTACTAAGGGATCGTGGTTATTAAGGATCTGATTTTTTACAAAAATCGATAGGACAAGAGTTTGAATCTAAGCCAAGTTGTTGTTATTTTGTTAAGAAACGCGGTTTAGCATAACCAAAAAATCTAACTACACCTCCTGTTCAACTGATATTGCATAACATATATTTTATGCTTATTTATCACTCTCGTTCGTGGTTATAATCGCCAATTATAGATCATGGTATTGCTAGTTTTCGTCGTCATTGGGTTGATAGTGGCATTTCTAGCATAGTGATAATGGTTATAGAACATGAAATATCAGGCTTACTTAAAACGTATTGGTTACGTAGACCAGCCGCAAGCAGATTTAGCCACTCTAACCGAGTTACATCGTTTACACGCCTTTGCGATCCCGTTTGAAAACTTCGATGTCCATTTGAATAAGGGCGTTGAGTTAAATAAGCAGCATGTGATGAAAAAGCTGGTAGAGCTTAACCGTGGTGGTTATTGCTATGAATTAAACGGTGCGTTTCATGATCTACTGTGTGAAATCGGCTTTAATGTTAAATATCTAACCTCTCGGCCTATGTTTGGCTATGAAGAGGTTCGGCCGAAAACCCATATGATCTTGTTGGTCGATATTGATGGCGTCGATTATTTGGTCGACCTCGGATTTACAGGGCTCAACATAATTGAGCCCATTCCGCTGAGTTTTAATATTGAGCATTGGCAAGCTGGATTTGGCTTTCGCATCATTCAACAACACGATCCGGCATTTTGCGAGAAGGCGGAAGCGACTTACATTATGCAAACCTGTTTAATGGACAGCTCCGATTGGCTTAACTTGTTTAGTTTTGATTTGGTCGAGCAAGCTTATGTCGATTATATTTTACCTAATCACTTCAATTGCACGTCACACCTATCTATTTGTACTCATAAACTCATAGCGGCTATTTACAAACCTAATGGTCGTGTGCGTTTGGTCGATAATCAAGTTAAGTGTGAGCTTGATAATCAAGTGAGTACCTATGTCATACAATCCGCGGCAGAGTTAAAACAGCAATTATTACAGTGGTTTGGTTTAGCGGTTGATGATGAGCAAAGCCAAATTTTGTTTGATGTGGCGATGACATAGCTTGTGATTGTCAGTCAGCAATATCACTACACAAAACTTTACGCGGTTATTTAAGTCAATGGTAGTAGAGTATAGCTATAGTTATTACGACGCCTGTGAAGTACTTGATAAGAGAGGATTGTGCATTTGATTAAACAACGGCTTATTACGTTATTCTTAATCTTGGGTGTGGCTTGGAGTGGCCCAACACTGGTAGCGAAAGAGCTATCTTTACAAGAAAAACGTAAGCTATTTGCCGCCGCAGAATATGACGCCAGTAAAGGCCGTACCCAATCTTATCGTTCCGCTTTACAAAAATTGGGTGATTACCCGCTTGCTCCTTATGTTGAGATGGCTTACCTCAAACGCTATCCGTCATTAAAAAATAAGCAGCGGGTTCGAGAGTTTTTAAATCTGTATACCGGAACACCATTAGAGTGGCCGGTACGCAGTGCTTGGCTGAAGTACCTTGGTAAAAAAGGTGAAGCTGTCACTTACCTGTATGATTTTCGTAAAACCTCTAGTGCTGAATTAAACTGTTATAAGCTGCGTTCCGAATTAGCGATTGGTGGCAAGGTGAGTGTGATCGCTGAACAAATCGCTGATCTGTGGGTTGTGGGCGAGTCACAACCCAAAGCTTGTGATCCCTTGTTTAAACAATGGCAAGATGCAGGTTATCGTTCAGTAGAACACATTAAAAAGCGTATTGAATTAGCCGCTACAGGCGGCAAGCATACTTTATTGCCTTATCTTATTGGCTTGCTGCCGCAGCAAGATCAGGCATGGGGGCAATTATGGCGTAAAGTGAGACGTGATCCGGGGCAAGTGACTCGCCTTAGTCAATTCAAACGCTCAAATGATTACGCACCGATGATCGCGTACGGCTTGCAGCGCTATATATGGCGTAACGAAGATAAAAGCATAGCGACTTGGCAGCTCGCTCAGCAGCGCTACGCATTTACGGCTGAACAGGCATTGGCAGTTAATAAAAAATTTGCCTTAGCGTTGGCAAGCCAAGGTGATGAGCGTGGCTTAGATTACTTTAAACATATCCCAGTCAATGAATTAGACAGCCAGCTTAGACATTGGCATTTAGCTATATTGTTGAAACAGCAAGATTGGGTCGCCATTGCTAGCTTTGTGCAAAGTTTGCCACAAGAGGCGATGGCAGAGTTGTCTAACCAATATTGGTTGTCGCGCGCACAAAAGCAACTCGGTATTAAACACACGGCTGTTAACCGTTTTAAGCAAATTGCTAAAGAACGCCACTACTATGGTTTTTTAGCGGCAGCGCAGGTTGATCAACAAACTCAAATAAACAACTACCCTTACCAAGCACACTATAAACAGCTAGAGGAGTTATCTGAAGCTCCGGGTGCCAAACGTGCATTTGAATTTTTACAGTTGAAGCGCTATACCTCGGCGCGTCGCGAGTGGTGGCACTACAAGCGGACCTTGAGTGAAGACGAAAAAGCCACCGCAGCTATTATCGCCGCGCGTTGGCAATGGCATGATCAAGCCTTGCGAACTATCTCGCAAGCCGGTTATTTAGATGATGTTGATCTGCGTTTTCCGTTAGCATTTGAATCTAAATTTAAGCATTATGCCAAGCAATACAAAATTCCTACTTCACTGGCGTTTGCTGTCGCACGGCGTGAAAGTACTTTTATGACAGATGCCCATTCGAGTGCTGGCGCGCGTGGCTTAATGCAGCTAATGCCGGCTACCGCAAAACAGGTTGCAGGGCGAAAATTGTCGAGCCGTAAACTTTATGACCCCTCGACAAATATTAAGCTGGGTACCAAATATTTGCGTCAGTTGCTAAATAAAGTAGACGATGAATTACCACTAGCGATTGCTTCTTATAACGCAGGTTATCATAGGGTGCGTAAGTGGGTACCACAAGGCGAAGAGATGGATCTCGATCTGTGGATCGAAACTATTCCTTACAAAGAGACCCGTGAATACGTAAAAAGTGTTTTGGCTTACCAGCAAGTTTACTCACAGTTATTAGGCGATCAGCAAAACTTATTTACCCCGATAATTAACAAAAAAATGGGTGTGGTTAAATAAGCTAACTTTTAGCTTATTTAACCTTTCATATATTGTTGTTTATTACTGGAAGTTGTTTATCTAATTGAAATTTAAGGTTTATTTATAATTGGTATAAATAATGAAGTACCTTGTCTAGTTTTGTTAATTTTATAGTCAAAGCGATCAGGTTTTAGGGGAAGCCGTCAAGCTTCGAGGCCCCATGAGCATATGCTCTATTATGTGATTGGGGCGAGTAAGCGCTGACAATGAACCATAAGACCTGAGCGAGAAGACTATACTAGATAAGGGATTGAGTTATGAAAGCACCTATTATTGCACTGTTAGCCAGTGCGTTTGTTACGTTGTCCGGTTGTGTGGTTGTTATTGGAGATAAACAAGACTGGCATAGCAAGCGCCATCACATTGATATTGACCCTAAACAAGCTCAACAACTGCTGATTGATGCAGATGCCGGTAACCTGAATATCACAACGGATGCTAATGCTGCTGAAATTAAGTTAGTCGCCAAGATCCAATCGATAGATAAACATATTGATCCAGACCAAGTTATTCGCATTCGGCGAGACGAGGGCGTGATTTATATCGACTCCAATCAAAGAACCAGCTTCGATTACAGCTGGCGTAATCCGCAAAAAATTGATTTAACCCTTACCCTGCCAGAAAACATGTTGCTTAGTGTCAAACAAGGCAGTGGCGATATGGCGATCAAAGGTAATTATCAAGCGCTTAATATTACAGATGGTTCTGGTAACCTATTTTTAAATGATATTAATGGCCCAGTTGATGTTCATGATGGTAGTGGAAATATTAAGATTACATCAGTGTCTGGTAAGGTTAATATCGAGGATGGTTCTGGGCAAATCGATGCATCTCATATTACCGGTGATACGCAAATTAAAGATGGTTCGGGTGATTTAACCCTCAAAAATATTACTGGCCAGCTATATATTGATGATGGCTCAGGTGATATTAATGCAAGTCATATTCAGGGCTCGGTTAGCGTAGAAGATGGAGCAGGCGATATTAGGATCAAGCAAGCTAACAGCTTTACACTCATCCAAGATGGTTCTGGCGAGGTTAGTTTGAGTAATGTTAACGTTTCAGGAGAGCAAAATGGCTAGCGCAATACGTTTTTTAGTAACGCTTGGTTGTTTAGCTATTGCGTTAATTTTTATGAGCCAAGGCGCGGCACCTTTGGGTGCGGTATTTATTATTCTTGGTATTGTTTTTGAAGCTGTATTTTGGTGGCGTCTTGGCAAACATCTGGGTATGCACAAAAAGGCTAAAAAAATCCCATTAGCAAAAGCTAATGGGATATAAAAGGGGAGATATACAAACACATTTCAATCACAATATTCAGGACTCGTGGTTATTGGATTAGTTCCAAATAAATTTGATCAAAATTAAATTTATTTTTCCGCGGGTTGTAAAGTTGAAGTGTAAGCTTGCTAAGGATTGGTTGTTATTAATGTCACTGACTTATTTATAGTCAAAGCGATCGGGTTTTAGGGGCAGGTTTTTAGTACTGTTTCCAGAAAGAAATGATCAGTTGAATCACTCGCATAATTTACTATCACTAGTGATGTTTTTAGCCATATTTAGATTAAATAAACAACTTCAGGCTGAGCTTGTCGAAGTCTTATTACTTTCTAATTTACCGACACTTCGACTGCTTCGCGCTCAGTGTGAAAGTGATCACCAATGTTTTCAACTAATCAAAATTAAATTGAAAAGGTACTAGTTCCAGACGAAACCTAAGTACTTACATCCATGTAAGCAAAGTCGAGAGTAAGCGCAGACAATGAACCATAAAATCTGAGCGAGAAGACTATATTGAGCGAACTTGTAAGGTAAAAGCCTCACCCACCAAGATTACTCTTCGTCAATTAGTGCATCTTCATCACTAATATCGACATCCATCTCTTGCAAAATTTCGCGCACTAGTTCTGGAATTTTATGCGGATTGTTTTTTTCTAAATCGGTATCGGATGGTAGCGGTTGGCCAGTAAACGCATGGAGAAAGGCTTCACACAATAATTCACTGTTGGTTGCATGGCGCAGATTATTCACTTGGCGGCGGGTTCTTTCGTCAGTGAGTACTTTAAGCACTTTTACCGGAATACTGACCGTGACCTTTTTGACTTGTTCACTTTTTTTGCCGTGTTCCGCGTAGGGATGTATGTATTTGCCGTTCCACTTTGCCATAAAATTTTCTTAGTGCTGGTGCCACTTGCTATCTATTTTTTATTGCGGATAGCTCGGCAGTTGCTTTAACAGGGTTGAGTATTATTATGTAACTGCTTTACAAGGTATAGCAAAGCTACCCCAATATAAATCTAGGTTTTATTCTAACTTGCCGATATGCTTCGTCAAGTAGCGCATTAAATGTCGTTTTGCCTATTTTAATGGCATATATACCTAAATCGGTTTGACTCCGTTGGCTGCAAAGGCTAAATTCTGGCCGTATAGACGTCTGAAAACTCCTAGTAGGATCCCATGAGCAAGAAAACTCTAGCAACTATCGCGGTACGCGGTGGTATTGAAAGCGATAAAAATTACGCTGCGGTTGTGCCGCCCATTTATTTGTCTTCGACTTACGCCTTCGCTGGCTTTGATAAAAAAGGCCCATACGATTATAGCCGCTGTGGTAACCCGACTCGCGATATTTTAGCGGAAACCTTAGCAGAGCTTGAGCAAGGCGAGCATGGAATTGTTACCGCTACGGGTACGGCTGCGATCAACCTTGCTTTGCAATTACTTAGCCCTGACGATCTATTAGTGGTACCGCATGACTGCTATGGTGGTAGTTATCGCTTATTCGTTAATTTAGCGGACAAAGGTAACTTTAAATTAAAAGTTATCAACATGACTAACCAAGCTGAGTTAGATGCCGCGATTGCCGCTAAGCCAAAATTAATTTGGGTTGAAACGCCAAGTAACCCTTTATTACGCATTGTTGATCTTAAAAAAATCTGTGCTCAAGCTAAAGCACAAGGCGCATTAGTTGCCGTTGATAACACTTTCTTAACGCCAGTGTGTCAACAACCATTAACTTTAGGTGCCGATATTGTTGTGCATTCAGCAACTAAATATATCAATGGTCATTCAGATGTGGTTTCTGGGGCATTAATTACCAAAACCAAAGAGTTAGGTGAAGAACTAGCTTGGTGGGCAAACTGTATCGGAATTACTGGCGGTGCATTTGACAGCTATTTAACCTTGCGTGGTGTGCGTACATTAGTGCCTCGTATGCGTCAGCATCAAGAAAATGCCAATAAACTGGTGGCATTATTAGATGGTCATGCCGCAGTTGATACTGTGTATCACCCAAGTTTACCAAGCCATCCAGGGCATGAAATTGCCAAAGAACAACAGCATGGTTTTGGCGCCATGTTAAGTTTTGAACTTAAAGGTGGTGTAGAGCAAGTTACGCAATTTATTGATGCGTTAGAGCACTTTTCATTAGCTGAATCGTTAGGCGGTACAGAAAGCTTAGTTTGTCATCCATCCACTATGACCCATGCTGCTATGGATGCCGAAGCGCAAGCAAAGGCAGGTATTAGCCAAACCTTGATGCGTTTCTCGGTTGGTATTGAAGATGGCGATGAGCTTGTTGAAGATGTGAAGCAAGCGCTAGATTCATTAGTTTAGAGATAAAAATGCATTTAATTTAAATTTTTATTCATTTTTATTGAATAAAAATTCATTTAGATCTAGACTAACAAAAGTGGAGGAAAGCCCGTAAAGGCTTTCCTTTTGTCGTTTTTAATACTCATATTTTTAATTGGCCAAATATTCATCGCTTTTTTATTTTGCGCTGCTAGAATATGCGGTTTTTCAAAATAGTCGGCCATTTACTTAGCTAAGGTAGTTAAGTTGTAAAATTGGGTCAAAATAAGGATTGAAGCAGAAGATGATTAGAGTTTCGATTGTTGGTGCAAGTGGTTATACAGGTGCAGAATTAGCTGCATTAGTTCATAAACATCCACAGTTTCAAATTGCGGGTCTGTACGTATCAGAAAATAGCGCAGACGCATACAAGCCGTTCTCTTCTATTCACGGCCAGTTTGCTTATCAGATTGATCGCACTTTGATCCCAATTGCCGAAAGTCAAATTGGCAAAATTGTGTCTGAGTGTGATGCGGTGTTTTTATGTACACCACATGCAGCGAGTGTTGAATGGGTAGCACAAGCACGTCATCACGGTGCAGTTGTTTTTGATTTATCAGGTGCTTATCGTTTATCTGATTTAAATGTAATCAAAAAATACTATGGTTTCGACCACAAATACCCAGAGTTATTACAGCAAGCTGTATATGGTTTAGCTGAGTGGAACCACGAAGCCATTCGTAAGGCCGATATTGTTGCAGTACCAGGTTGTTACCCTACAGCGTCTTTGTCAGCACTTAAGCCGTTACAAGAAGCGGATCTTATTGATTCAAATGTACTGCCTATTATCAATGCAACCAGTGGTGTATCGGGGGCAGGCCGTCGTGCTAGCTTAACGTCTAGCTATTGTGAAGTTAGCTTAAACCCTTACGGCGTATTAGGTCACAGACACCAGCCTGAAATTGCTGAACATTTAGACCATCCGGTTATTTTTACGCCGCATTTAGGTAACTTTAAGCGTGGTATTTTAGCGACTATTACCTTGAAATTACGTGAAGGCATTAGTGAAAATCAAGTAAACGCAGCCTATGCGAGCGCATATGAAGGTAAGTCGATTGTGCGTTTACGTCAAAGCTGGCCATCAATTGCTGATGTTGAAGGTACACCTTTTGTTGATCTTCATTGGCAGCTTGACCCGCAAACTGGTTACTTAGTGGTTGTATCGGCTATCGATAACCTATTAAAAGGTGCCGCAGGCCAAGCCATGCAGTGTGCTAATTTACGTTTTGGTTATGCATCAAGCAAAGGTCTTATTTAATGACCTCAGCAGTAAAAACCTTAGTGATTAAAGTCGGCGGTGCGTTATTAGAAAACGCCGACTGTTTACGCGCTTTTTTAAAAGAATTAGATCAAATTAGTCAAAGTCAGCCAGTGGTTGTGGTCCATGGCGGCGGTGCTTTGGTGCAAAAGCTCTTGGCTGATTTAGGTCACAAAAGCGAAAAGAAAGACGGTTTACGTATTACCCCAACTGAACACATGCCCTACGTGGTTGGTGGTTTAGCGGGGACAGCTAACAAGCAAATGGTGGCTGTGGGTATCGAAGTGGGTGCTAAGCCGGTAGGTGTTTGTTTAGCGGATGGTGCTGATATTCAATGTCAGGTCAATGATCCTGACTTAGGGTGCGTTGGTGAGGTCGCGCAAGGTTCAGCTGGTCTTATCCAGCATTTGTTAGCGGGTGGTTACTTACCTCTAGTGAGTTCAATTGGCGCAACTGCTGACGGGCAATTACTTAATGTTAATGCCGACCAAGCGGCAGAAGCCATCGCCAAGATTTTAAATGGCCAGTTGGTTTTGTTATCAGACGTTGATGGTATTTTGGATGGTGATAAACAAGTTATCCCAACCATGACGCGTGATGTTGCCGATCAATTGATCGCTGAAGGTGTTATCACTGATGGCATGGTGGTTAAAGTTAATACGGCATTAACTACGGCTAAAACCCTACAAGCGCCAATTGGTATTTTAAACTGGCGTGAACCCAAACTTATTTCACAGTGGTTAGCTAGCAAAGATTGCGGCACCACAGTTGTAGCTGAATAGCCAAAGGCTTTGGCTCGTCAAAACAGGTAGCGAAATGGAAAACTTTTTATCAACTAAAGATCTAAGCAAAGAGCAGATTTTAGATTTAGTTAAATTGGCAGCGGATCATAAGCAGAATCCGGGTAAATATTCGCAAGCATTAGCGGGTAAATCAGTCGCCACTATTTATGAAAAGCCATCTTTGCGTACCCGAGTCAGTTTTGATGTGGGTATTGCCAAAATGGGTGGCCACTCAGTTTATCTTGACCAACAAAATGGTGCCTTAGGTAAGCGTGAGTCTGTTAAAGATTTTGCCTTGAATTTATCTTGCTGGGTTGATTGTATTGTTGCGCGTGTATTTAGTCACAATACCTTAACTGAGTTAGCTGAATTTGCGAGCGTGCCGGTTGTTAATTCGCTATGTGATTTATATCACCCATGTCAGGCGATTGCCGATTACCAAGCTTTGTATGAAGCGCGAGGTAATAGTTTAGAAGGCGCCTCGTTGGCTTATATTGGTGATGGCAATAATGTCACTCATTCTCTCATGCTGGCTGGCGCTATTTTAGGTTTGAAAGTGGTATCTGTTACACCAGTTGGCTATAGTCCAGACGCGCAAATTGTTCAGCTTGCTCAGCAATTAGCCGCTAAAAACGGTGGTGAAATTATTATCAGTAATGATGTTGCGGCGGCTAAAGGGGTCGATGCGATTTATAATGATACTTGGATCTCCATGGGTGACAGCAAGTCGATTGACGACATCAAGCAAATTTTTGCGCCATATCAGACTACAGGTAAGTTAATGAGTGACTTAGGTGCTAAATTCTTTATGCACTGTCAGCCGGTTTACCGCGGTATTGAAGTGACTGATGAAGTGGTTGATAGTGAGCAATCTATCTTAATGGCGCAAGCGGAAAATCGTATGCATGCGCAAAACGCCGTGTTAATGACACTGCTAAAATAATTGTATTTATTGTAGGTCGCCGAAAAATTGTTCCATACATTTTCGGCATTTCCTACATCCTTGTAGGTCGGGCAATTGTTGCCCGATAATGTAAAAGGTAATGTCGGGTTAAAACCCGACCTACAAAGAGAGTAATTTCATGTCAGATATCAAAAAGGTTGTACTCGCCTACTCAGGTGGTTTAGATACTTCGGCTATCATTCCTTGGTTAAAAGAAAACTACAATGGTTGTGAAGTTGTGGCTTTCTGTGCTGATGTTGGTCAAGGCGAAGACGAGTTAGAAGGCATTGTTGAAAAAGCCATCGCTTCAGGCGCTAGCGAATGTCACGTTGTTGATCTTAAAGAAGAATTTGTTAAAGACTATATCTTCCCAATCGTTAAGACGGGTGCGGTATATGAAGGTGAATACCTATTAGGTACGTCAATGGCTCGCCCAGTTATCGCTAAGGCGCACGTTGAAGTTGCGCTTAAAGTAGGTGCTGATGCAGTTTGTCACGGTTGTACAGGTAAAGGTAACGACCAAGTTCGTTTCGAATCTTGTTTCGCTGCGCTAGCGCCACAATTAAAAGTGATTGCGCCATGGCGTGAGTGGGACATGCGTTCTCGTGAAGACTTACTTAACTACTTAGCAGAGCGTAACATTCCTTGTTCTGCTTCATTAACTAAGATTTACAGCCGTGATGCTAACGCATGGCACATTTCACACGAAGGTGGTGAAATTGAAGATCCATGGAACGAGCCGTCTAAAGGCATCTGGACCATGACGGTTGATCCTATGGATGCTCCGGACGAGTCAGCTACCATCGAATTAAGTTTCGATAAAGGTGAGTTAGTTGCCGTTGATGGTCAAAAGTTATCGGCGCATGAGTCTCTAGTTTACTTAAACGAAAAAGCGGCAGCGCATGGTGTAGGTCGTATCGACATCGTAGAAAACCGTTTAGTGGGCATGAAGTCGCGTGGTTGTTATGAAACTCCAGGCGGTACTGTATTAATGAAAGCCTATAAAGCGCTTGAGTGTATGGTATTAGATAAAAACTCACTTAAGTTCCGTGAGCAAGTTGGTCTTGAATTCTCTCACGTGATTTATGACGGCCGTTGGTTCACGCCACTATCTAAGTCTTTATTAGCGGCTGCTGCTTCATTCGCTGAAGAAATCACAGGTGATATCGTCGTACGTTTATACAAAGGTAACTGTACTGTTATCCAACGTCGTTCACCAAACAGCTTGTATAACGAAGAGTTCTCAACTTTCGGTGAAGACGAAGTTTACAACCAAAAAGACGCAGAAGGCTTTATTCGTTTATTCAGTCTTTCAAGCCGGATCGGTGCTTTGAACAAAGCAAGCAAATAATTTGTAGGTCGTCGCTTGCGGCGACTTTGCAGGCTATTTAGCCTATTTGTTTCGGGTTAAATAACTTAAATCCTCTAGCGCGTTTGCTCTAGAGGATTTTTTACCATTTATTCAACTGAGTTTATTGCTTTGCTTTGTAGCTTGATTGTCGAGTGAGAAAAGCAATAAGCTCAACCAAATTTAAGGGTTTATCAAAGCCGATAAGCCCAGCATTACCTTTTATGCGAGGAGATCTAACATGGCATTATGGGGTGGTCGTTTTAAAGAAGCGGCAAGCGCACAGTTTAAGAAATTTAATGATTCACTGCCGGTAGATTACCGTATGGCCGTGCAAGATATTGTTGGTTCTATGGCGTGGGCTGAAGCCTTAAGTCAGGTTGGTGTATTAAGCCAGCAAGAATTACAAGATCTGCATAAAGCGCTTAACGAATTAAAAGACTCGGTTGAGCAAGATCCAAAACAAATTTTAACTTCAGACGCTGAAGATATTCACAGCTGGGTTGAAGGTAAATTAATTGAAGCAACCGGCGATTTAGGTAAAAAGTTACACACAGGTCGTAGTCGTAATGACCAAGTGGCAACTGACCTGAAACTTTGGTGTAAAGAGACTGGCGGCGAGTTATTGCTGGCATTAGTTAACTTACAACAAGCCATGACTGAGTTAGCCGAGCGTGAAAAAGACACAGTTTTACCAGGCTACACTCACTTACAACGCGCACAACCTGTGACATTTGGTCACTGGTGTTTAGCTTACGTTGAAATGTTCAACCGTGATATCGGTCGTTTAAAAGACGCTTTATACCGTGCCGATACTTCGCCATTAGGCTCAGGTGCATTAGCGGGTACAGCTTACCCAATCGATCGTGAAAACTTAGCACAAAACCTAGGTTTCCGCTGTGCGACATTAAACAGCTTAGATGCGGTTTCGGATCGTGACCACGTAATCGAGTTATTATCAACCGCTAGTATCAGCATGATGCATATGTCGCGTTTCGCTGAAGACTTAATCTTCTACAACTCGGGTGAAGCTGGCTTTGTGGAAATGAGCGACTTAGTGAGCTCAGGTTCATCATTGATGCCACAAAAGAAAAACCCAGATGCCTGTGAGTTAATTCGTGGTAAAGCGGGTCGTGTTGTCGGCTCATTATCTGGTATGTTAGTCACAATGAAAGCCTTACCTTTAGCATACAACAAAGATATGCAAGAAGATAAAGAAGGCTTATTCGATGCACTAGATACATGGTTAGAAGTCATGCAAATGGCGGTATTAGTGGCCGATGGCTTAAAAGTGAATCGCTCTCGTACACTGGCGGCTGCTCAGCAAGGTTACTCGAATGCGACTGAGTTAGCTGACTACCTTGTGGGTAAAGATATTCCATTCCGTGAAGCGCACCATATTGTTGGTGAAGCGGTATTAGCAGCGATTGATGCTGGTCACGCCCTAGAAGACTTCACATTAGCGCAGTTACAAGAGTTCAGCGATAAGATCGAAAACGATGTATATCAGTATTTATCAATCGAATCTTGTTTAGATAAGCGTGAAGCCCTAGGTGGTACGTCACGTGTGCAAGTGCAAAAAGCCTTAGAAAATGTGCAGGGTGAAAACGGCACGTTAAGCGCTAATGTCATTGGCGCACCGGGTAAACAACAAATTCAAACTGCATTAAAGCAAGTTAAGCAACGCTTGAATGCGCAACGAGCCGCCGCACTTTCTGTACGTCGTGCGCGCATGTCTGATGTTGATCGTATTTTTACGCTTGTTAACTTCTGGGCTGATAAAGGCGAGATCTTACACCGTTCACGCGACAATATAATCCATGATATTCAAAACTTTGTCGTGGCTGAAGTGGATGGTCAAGTGGTTGGTAGTGCGTCGTTATATATCTACCAAACGGGCTTAGCAGAAATTCGTTCAATTGTGGTTGACCAAGATTTCCATAATAAAGGCCAAGGTCGCGCTATGGTGCAATATTTACTGGAATTTGCTCACTCAATTGAACTACAAAAAGTGATTGTATTAACCTACGAGCCAGACTATTTCACTAAACTTGGTTTTGCTAAGATTGATAAAGATTCACTGGCTGAGAATATCATTGAAGACAGCGAGCAAAGCCCAGGTAAAGATCCAGAAGATGAGATCGCAATGGAGTACAATGTAGGTAGCTAAGGCTTATTGCTAGACCTGCACACTCTATTTCAGTAATGTTATAAGGGCGATGTTTTTATATCGCCCTATTTATATCTATCGACGACTAATTCAGTTGTCATACTCAGTTTTAATAAAGCTTGCAAATCATGATGGAAAACGCCGACCAAAACTACGTTAAATGGTTTAGAAATGCCGCACCTTATATCAATGCCCACAGGGGTAAGACCTTTGTGATGATGTTTGGTGGTGAAGCGGTGCAACACCCTAATTTTTCTAACATCATTCACGATATTGCCTTACTGCGTAGCCTTGGCGTTAAGCTAGTGTTAATTCATGGTGCTAGACCGCAAATTGATGCTCGACTCGAGCAGCGCGGCCTAGAGCAAAAGATTGAACACAATATTCGCATCACGGATACAGAGTCATTATCGGCGGTGATAGATGCCACAGGCTCGTTGCGTATTCATATCGAGTCTTTATTAACCATGGGGTTAATCAACTCGCCCATGCATGGTGCGCAAATACGGGTCAGTAGCGGCAACTTTGTTATTGCTAAACCTATTGGCGTGTTAAATGGTGTTGATTACAAACACACGGGGGAAGTAAGACGAGTTGATAGTGAGGGCATTTCTAGGCAACTTAAGGATGAATCCATTGTACTTATCTCGACATTAGGTTACTCATCGACCGGTGAGGTGTTTAACTTATCGTTGGAAGATGTAGCTACACAAACCGCCAATGCGTTAAAAGCCGATAAACTGATCACCTTTTCTGAATTTAATGGCTTAATTGATTCCGCTGGCGAGTTGATCCGTAGTTGTGATTTAAATACTGTGCATCGTTTGCTTAATCAAGATACGCCACACCCACAACGTGTGCTATTACGTGCTATTTTAAATTGCAGTAAAGCGGGTGTTGAACGTTGTCACAGTGTTAGCTTTTCCAGCGAAACGGCATTATTACAAGAGCTGTTTACCCGTGATGGTGCCGGTACCATGGTATCGAAAGATTATCGTGAGCGGATCAGTGTCGCGTCGATTGATGATGTTGGTGGTATTCTCGATTTAATTGCACCGCTTGAAGAAAATGGCACTTTAGTTAAACGTTCTCGCGAATTACTGGAAAATGAAATTTCACAGTTTACCGTGATTAAAAAGGAAGATGTGATTATCGCCTGCGCAGCTTTATATCCATACCCTGAAGCGAAAACTGGAGAAGTGGCTTGTGTGGTGATCCATCCTGAATATCGTGGTGGTAATCGAGGGCAGCGTTTATTGGACTCGATGGAAGCCGAAGCGAAAAAACAAGGATTAGAGTCAATATTTGTCTTAACCACGGTATCTGCCCATTGGTTTATTGAGCAAGGATTTGTTGAACAACCGATTAGCCGTTTACCAGAAGGTAAGCAGCAGATGTATAACTTTCAACGTAAATCGAAAGTTTTTATGAAACAGATATAAATTGGGTGTTAGAGCTGATTTAAAAAAAGGCGGTTAACTTACTAAGTTAACCGCCTTTTTTATTTGATATAGTCAAAGCGATCAGGTTTTATGGTTCATTGTCAGCGCTTACTCACCCCAATCACATAATAGAGCATATGCTTATGGGGTCTCGAAGCTTGCCTGCATAGATGCAGGTAAGGGGCGTGAGCAGGACGCGGTAGCTTTGACGGCTTCCCCTAAAACCTGATAGCTTTGACTATAAGTTAACCGCCTTTTTTTATTTGATAGATTGAAAACCGTAAGTTCTTAGAAAATACCTTCTTCAACCGCTTCGCTAACTTCACCGTCTAGTTCAGCGGTTAGCACATCAGGGGAAGGTGAGTTATCAATAAACTCATGCGGTTCAGTGCCTTCAATAAAGTACTCAAAGCGCGATGAATGATCCGTTTTTGATGATAGTTTACCGGTTTCTTGATCGATCCTAACCGTGATGATGTTGGCAGGCGCTTGCTTCGCTGATTTAGGCACGCCGTCTAAAGCCACTTGCGCGTAGTCGATCCAAGCGGGTAAAGCGGTTTTAGCACCAAATTCAGTACCAAATATTTGATCTTTGCCTAAGTTATTGTTGTATTTGGTTTTGCCTAACACTCGAGTGTGATCATCAAACCCGACCCAACTGGTGATAACCTCTTGTGGGGTAAAGCCGCTAAACCATGCGTCTTTAGCATCATTAGTGGTACCGGTTTTACCGCCTATATCACGCCGTTTTAATTTTTGAGCGCGCCAAGCGGTGCCATTCCAGCCGGTTTTATGCCGCCAACTACCACCGCCCCATATCGTACTTTTCATCGCTTCGGCAATTAAGAATGCGTTTTGCTCACTAATCACTTGCTTGGCTTGTAAATATTCGGGGACTTCTTGGCCTAAACTAGCGTATTGATTGTCGGGTGACTCATTAGCCAATTCATTGTTTAACTCACCACCTAGTTCATCATTTAATTCAACACTCAGTTCTGCTGCCAATTGGCGTTCAAACGCAGCTTGTTCTTCGGCTTCTAATCGGCAAGCTAAGCAGGCTAAAGGTGGGTTGGCTTGCCAAATGGTATCGCCTGCTTCATTGTTAATGGTTTCAATCACATACGGCGTGACAAGATGGCCGCCATTGGCAAATGTGGTATAGGCCGTTGCGACTTCTAATGGCGTAAATGAAGCAGAGCCCAAGGCAATAGATTCGGCGCGCGGGATATCATTCGGATCAAAGCCAAATTTAGCGAGTTGTTCGACGACTTTGTTTATGCCGACACTGCGTAATAAGCGAACCGAAACGACGTTTTTAGATTCAGCTAAGGCACGACGCATGCGAATCGGGCCATCATAGACAGGTGGCGAGTTTTTCGGACGCCAAGTAATGCCTTGACTGCGATCCCATTGATTAATTGGCGCATCATTAATAATGCTGGCTAATGTAAAACCATTTTCTAGGGCTGCTGAATAAATAAAAGGTTTGATATTCGAGCCAACTTGTCGTTTAGCCTGCGTGACACGGTTGTACTCACTCATACGGAAATCATAACCACCAATTAATGCGCGAACAGCGCCATTATCTGGATCTAACGAGACTAATGCCGCGGCAACATCAGGTAATTGTGCCAAGCGCCAACCATCATTGTTTTGATTGCGGCGAACTTTAATTAATTGCCCAACTTGCACCACATCTTGTATTGAGTTTGGCTCTTTGCCTTGCATGGTATCGCTGATATAAGGGCGCGCCCATTTAGCATCGTGCCAACTGACTTGGCTTATTTGTTTATCTTGGTCGATAAAAGTAAAGCTGTCGTTTTCTGTATCAATACTCATGACAACCGCATTTTTAATTAAGCCAAACTCAGGTAAGGTTTTTAGTTTGTTTTGGAGCTCATCATGACTCCAAGTGGGGTCTTCTTCTGCAACATCTGATTCTACAGCTTGAGTTGTCAGTGTTTGTTCATTAGCTTCATTGATTGTTTCACTATTGATGGCAGGTTTATCATCAGTTAAAGACTGTTTTGGCTCTAATGGTTGCCATAGTTGTTCAATTTCGTCATAACGATAGCCGTGTCTTTCATCGTAAGCGTGTGTATTTAGCCTGAGAGCGTGCTGGGCGGCTTGTTGAGAGCGAGATGAAATAGTCGTATAAACTTGATAACCGCCCGTATAGGCTTCGTCACCATAGGTTTGTACCATATGCTGGCGTACCATTTCAGCTATATAAGGCGCGTCGACTTCGATTTGCGCACCATGAAATTTTGCCGTTAAAGGCGTATTGATAGCAGCTTGATATTCAGACTCGCTTAAATACTTTTCTTCTTTCATGCGCCATAAAACCGTATCGCGACGCTGTTTAGCTAAAATTGGGCGACGTAATGGGTTGTACTTGGAAGGGGCTTTTAACAAGCCGACCATCATTGCTGACTCTGGTATTGTCACTTGCTCAATGGTTTTGCCGTATAACACCTCGGCAACTGCACCAAAACCAAATGCTCGATTACCTAATTCATTTTTATTTAAATACAGGGTTAAAATTTCGTCTTTACTTAATAGGCTCTCAATATGAAAAGCGATAAAGATCTCTTTGATTTTACGAATATAGGTTTTTTCACGGGTTAAGAAAAAGTTACGGGCTAGCTGCATAGTTAATGTACTAGCGCCTTGTGTGCGACGACCTCCGGCAGCGACGACAGCAACAGCTGAACGAACTAAGCCGACAAAGTCGACTCCAGGATGTTCATAAAAGCGCGAGTCTTCAGCGGCCAGTAAAGCTTTGATAAAATGATCAGGCGTTTGCTGTAATGTAATAGGGATGCGCTTTTTCTCACCAAATTGCGAGATTAACTTACCATCGGATGTGTAAACCCGCATAGGTGTTTGCAAACGAACATCTTGCAGCACTTCAACCGATGGCAATTCATCCTTGATGTAATAATAAATACCTGCGACAGTGGCGACACCTGAAACAACGCCAAACAAGCCTAAGTACAGGATTACTTTAAAAAATCTCTTCACTCGTTCACTCTAGATTAAAAAATGTGGAACAAAAATTTAATACTCGCTATAGTCCATGCTAGGGTTAATATACCCAGAGGTGTATTTTGTCACACTGGTGTCTAAATTGAATAGAATCATTAAAAAATAATAATTCCGATCGAGCGACAACATGCTTTCTTCGTTTTTTAGCCAAAGTAACACCACTATGGTTGGCATAGATATAGGTTCTTATGCTGTTAAAGCAGTCTTGCTTGAACAGGACGGTGAAACTGTGCGTTTGATCCAAGCCGTACAAGAACCCATTCCCAAAGGCATTATCAATGAAAGAGAAATTCAAGATATTGAAGCCTTAGGGAAAGCAATAGGCAAGTTACGTAAACACTTTCCTAAAAATATTAAATTAGCGGCTGCTGCTGTGTCTGGTTCAACAGTTATAACTAAAACCATTTATATGGATGTTAATCTGACTGAAGATGAAATGGAAAGTCAGATTGAAGTTGAAGCAGACTCACTTATCCCCTATCCATTAGAAGAGGTTAGCTTAGATTTTGAGCGGCTTGAAGTCAATGAAGCTGACCCGTCTAAAGTGAATGTGTTATTGAGTGCAGCCCGTAATGATAGTGTCCAAGCTCGTGTGGCGGCAATTGAGGCTGCAGGGTTCACGGCTAAGGTGATTGATGTTGAGTCTTATGCCTTGTCTCGTTCTGCTGATTTAATTTATGCGCAATTGCCAGATGATGCGGCCAATAAGCTGGTCGGCATTGTTGATATGGGGGCAAACATGACCCTAATGACAGTGTTAGAAGATGGTGAAGCCATATATACTCGAGACCAAAATTTTGGTGGCGAACAATATACGAAAAACATTGTTAATTACTATAATAAAAGTTTTGATGAAGCTGAGCTGGCTAAGAAAAATGGCGATTTACCGCCTAACTACACTTTTGAAGTGTTGGCTCCGTTTCAAACATCGGTTATTCAGCAAATACGGCGAGCCATTCAAATGTTTTTAACCTCAAGCGGTAATAACAAGCTAGACTATTTGGTACTGTCTGGTGGTACGGCCATGCTTGAAGGTATGAAGCAAGTAATTGAAGATGAGTTAGGTGTGCATGTTGTGGTTGCAAACCCGTTTGCTGGTATGGATATTTCAGGCAAAATCGACAGCACAACATTAGAACAAGGCGCAAGTGCTTATATGATTGCGGCAGGTTTGGCTTTAAGGAGTTTTAATCCATGCCACATATAAACCTGCTACCTTGGCGAGAAGAAGCAAGAGAGCTCAAGCAGAAGCAATTTGTTGCCGTGTTAGCCGTAACAGCCGTGATTGTTATTGTGATTGGCATGCTGATTAGCTCATTTTATTCTGGTCAAATTGAACAACAAAACAAACGTAACCAGTATATTCGCAATGAAATTGCCGTGCTGAATACCAAAATTGAAGAAATAAAAGAATTAAAAGCTAAGCGAGCCGATTTAGAAAAGCGTATGGGCTTGATTGCTGACCTGCAACGGAACCGAAATTTGGGTGCGCAGATCCTTGATGAATTAGTTAAGGTGGTGCCACCAGGTATTTATCTGACTGAATTGGAAAAACGTGATGCCTCGGTAACGGTAAAAGGCAAAAGCGAATCGAATAACCGTTTGTCGAACATGCTGCGCAAAATTGAATCGTCATGGTTATTGGGCGATCCCATATTAAACTCTATTGTTGCCGCGCAAGTCGAACCGCGTATTCTGAGTGATTTTCAAATGTCGATGAAAGTCAAACCCGTTAACCAAACTGCGGGTGCACAAGCTACTGACAAAAAAGGAGGTAGCTAATGGACTTAAAAAATATCGATTGGAAAAACTTAGATCTCAGTGATTTAAATAATTTAGAAATTGATGCCAATGATCTCGGTAGTTTACCGCTGCCGATTAAGATTATTTTCGCTGTGGTATTGGCTATTGTTACTGCTGTTGGTTACTACCAGTTATTTATTAGTGATCAAATAGAAGCTTATGATAATGCGCAAAAGCAAGAAGTGAGTTTGCGCCAAGAGTTTTCAAGTAAGTACCATGTTGCGGTTAACGCAGATGCCTACAAAGCTCAGTTAGATGAAATGGAACTTGAATTCGCCCAGCTACTTAAGCGCCTTCCTACAGAGCATGAAACGCCGGGATTACTGGATGATGTCAGTTTTGTTGGTACCACTAGCGGTTTAACCTTTACCAAGATTAATTGGGAAAATGAATTAGAGCAAAAGTTTTATACTGAATTACCGCTAAGATTAGAAGTTATTGGTGGTTATCATGAGTTTGGCGAGTTTTTGGGGCGAGTGGCCGCTTTACCACGGATCGTCACATTGCATGACTTTAATATTAAAGTACAAAAAGGTGAAACGCTGCAGCTAAACTTGCTGGCCAAAACTTATCGTTATAAAGAAAATGTCGAACAAGAGTCAGAGGGTAAAAAATGATAAAGAAACTCTCTGTCTTATTGACTACAATAGGGTTGTTGAGCGCCTGTGGTGACGATATGGCGGACATTCAAGAGTTTACGCAACAAGTAAAAAATTCTGCGCGAACCAGTATTGAACCCATACCTAAGGTTGAGGCATTTGAAAGTTTTGAATATTCAGTTAGTGGTTTACGTAGTCCATTTGTTGAACCTGAACCTGAATTAATTCAAGAGCAAATGGAGCAGTCACGAGATTGTTTACAGCCTAATTTTGCTCGTAATAAACAACCATTAGAAAAATACCCGTTAGATAATTTACGCATGCGTGGCACACTAGGTACAGATGGTGCACTGTGGGGCTTAATCGAAGCGGCCGACGGCGCTTTATTTCGTGTTCGCCCCGGAAGTTATATGGGCTTGTATCACGGGCGGATAGTTGCAGTCACGACTGAAAAAATAGAATTAGAAGAAATGATCCCAGATGGTACAGGTTGCTGGGAAGTTCGCGGTGCCAATCTTGCCATGGCGGACGATACTGATTTAGGAAGCTAAATAAAATGATAAATTGGATAACGTCTGTCAGAACAGCGTTAATTAAGTGTGTAGCGGTTTGCGGATTGGCCTTACTGCCGTTGCAGGCGTATGCGTTGTCAGTATTATATGAGATTCGCTACAACCCAGTGGTGGCAGGTGAGACTGAGCTTGAATTCGTGTTCGACCAAGAACTAGAAGCCGAGCCTAAAGTTCAAGTATTTAGTAATCCTGCACGTATTGAAGTAGAAATAAAAAATGCCGACTTTGAGAGTTATTTAACTGAAGTGCCAGTCAATATTGCTGGCGTAGAAAATATAAAGACGTCATTTGAAGATGAAACCGTGCGCATTAAGATACTACTTGATGCCTTAAAAGTTTATCAGACCCGCCTTGAGGGGGAACGTTACTTTGTTCATGTTTCTGATAACGCGTCATTTGAAAAAACAACATCTAAAGACACGGTAGAGTATTTAAACAAAATTCAAGCCATGGATTTTCGCCACGGTATGCAAGACAGTGGTCGCGTTCTGGTCTTTTTAGAAGATAACATGGCGGCAGTCGATGTTATTGAAAAGAATGAGAAAGTCATTATCGACTTCCATAATACGGATATTCTCCCCGATTTACTTTATAAGATGGACGTTACGGACTTCGGTACCGTTGTCGATAGTTTAGAAACCTTTAAAGATGGTGCATTAACCCGCATTGAAATTACCACTAACCGCCCATTTAAATACCAATACCAGCAATTAGAAAATATATTCACCATTGAAGTCACCGAAGACAAAATGGAAGGCGGTATCATTGGCTCAGAGCAATTTGAAGGTGATCCAATATCGTTAAACTTCCAAGATATTCCTGTTAGAACGGTTTTACAGATTATTGCGGATTACAACGGCTTTAACCTAGTTACTAGTGATTCAGTGGCAGGTAATATTACATTGCGCTTAGACGGCGTGCCTTGGGACCAAGCGCTTGATATTATTTTAAAGATCAAAGGCTTAGATAAGCGAATGGAAGGTAATATTTTGCTTGTCGCCCCAGGTGATGAAATTGCTGCTCGTGAGGCGCGTGAATTACAAGCCAAAAAGCAAGTAGCAGAGCTAGCGCCACTGTACACAGAGTACTTACAGGTTAACTATGCTAAAGCGCTTGAAATAGCTAGTTTATTAAAAGGTAAAAGCGCGATGCTGTCAGAGCGCGGCAGTTTGTCAGTGGACGAACGAACAAATACTTTATTATTGCGTGATACAACGGAAAGCATCAATAACATTAAGCGTTTAGTGGCGATCCTTGATATTCCAGTTAAGCAAGTGATGATCGAATCACGTATTGTGACAGTTAAAGATAACATAACGGATGAAATGGGGATCCGTTGGGGTATTTCCGATCAGCAAGGCAGCGATGGAATATCTGGCTCATTAAACGGTGCCGAGCAATTAGGCGGTGGTGCTATCCCAAGTTTAAATGACAGGTTAAATGTTAATTTACCGGTTGCAGCGCCAACTGGCTCTATTGCCTTTCATGTCGCGCGCTTAACGGATGGGACTATTCTTGATCTTGAGTTATCAGCATTAGAGCGTGAAAACAAAGGTGAGGTGATCGCCAGCCCACGTATTACCACTGCTAACCAAAAAACAGCCTATATTGAGCAGGGAACTGAAATTCCATTTGTGCAAGCGGCTTCAAGTGGGGCAACTGCGGTAACTTTCAAAAAAGCTGTACTCAGTTTAGAAGTGACTCCGCAAATTACGCCTGACAATAAAATTATCTTGGATTTAATTATTACCCAAGACTCACGTGGTGATACCGTTCAAACCGCAACAGGTTCTGCGGTGGCTATAGACACCCAAGAAATTGGCACTCAGGTTTTAGTCGACAATGGTGAAACCATAGTGTTAGGTGGTATATACCAACAATCGATTGTTAACTCGGAAAGCAAGGTTCCACTATTGGGGGATATCCCATATTTAGGACGTTTGTTTAAAAACACCTCAGATTTTACCGAGAAAAAGGAACTTTTAATCTTTGTAACGCCTAGAGTCGTCACTGAAGCATTATAAAACCACAGTTGTACTTGCAATTGCTACTAAAGAGCTGAGATAATCGCGGCTCTTTTTTTAAAGACGAAATTCACCCGGAGCAACTTAAACTAACTGTTGGTATAGATAGATTACAATGGCCGAGAAACGTAATATTTTCCTCGTTGGCCCTATGGGGGCCGGTAAGAGCACAATTGGTAGACAACTTGCTCAAGAACTTCACTTAGAATTTGTAGACTCTGATTCAGAAATTGAACGCAGAACCGGCGCGGATATCGCTTGGGTGTTTGATGTCGAAGGTGAAGAGGGCTTTCGCAGACGTGAAGAAAAAGTCATCTTTGAATTGACCGAGCAGCAAGGCATTGTATTAGCCACTGGTGGTGGCTCGGTAATTAGCAAAGAAGTTAGAAACCGTTTGTCAGCTCGTGGGTTTGTTGTGTACCTTGAAACAACAATCGATAAACAAGTTGCGCGTACGCAGAAAGATAAAAAGCGTCCGTTATTACAAACTAAGGATCCACGCCAAGTATTAATTGATTTGGCACAAGTACGCAATCCACTATACGAAGAAGTTGCAGATCTCGTTGTTAAGACAGACGAGCAAAGTGCAAAAGTGGTAGCCAAGGAAATTATTGACCGTTTAGGATTCTAAATTCATTTTGTAGCTATGAGCATTACACAATTAAATGTTGAATTGGGGGCTCGTAGCTACCCTATTCGTATAGGTTCTGGTTTATTGGCAAACAAACAAGAGTTTGCCAATGCCATTCCCACCAAAAGGGTAGTGGTTGTCACTAATGAAACCGTTCAACCCTTATACTTAGACACTGTATTAGCCAGTTTAAGCGATTTTGATACTAATTACTTTGTTTTACCTGATGGTGAGCAGTACAAAACGCTAGAGTACTTTGAAAAAGTTAACGCTTTTCTGTTAGAAAATAACTATGGTCGTGATACCACTCTTGTTGCCTTAGGTGGCGGTGTGATTGGCGATCTAGTTGGTTTTGTTTCAGCCTGTTATCAGCGCGGTGTGCCTTTTGTGCAAGTGCCAACCACACTGTTATCGCAAGTCGATTCATCGGTAGGCGGTAAAACGGCGGTCAATCATGCGCTGGGTAAAAATATGATCGGCGCATTTAAGCAGCCGGTTGCTGTGTTAATTGATACAGATACCTTGAAAACCTTACCAAAACGCGAGTTTGCTGCCGGTGCAGCGGAAGTACTTAAGTACGGACTGATTTGCGACAAACCATTCTGGCAATATTTAATTGCTAATCGCCAAGCAATCCAGAGCTTAGCTGAAGATGAAACTAAGTACATCTTGCAGAAATGTTGTCAAATTAAAGCCGATGTGGTTGCTCAAGACGAGACTGAAAAAGGCGTTCGAGCCTTGTTAAATCTTGGCCATACCTTTGGTCACGCCATAGAAGCCGAGTTGGGATATGGGCAATGGTTACATGGTGAAGCCGTTGGCGCGGGTATGGTTATCGCGGCTGAAGTTTCACTTAACCGTGGTTATCTGAACCAGCAAGAGTTTGACGAGATTAAAAGTGCCATTGCTGCCTATGATTTGCCAATTGCGCAACCTGAAAGTATGTCTATGGCTGACTTTGTCAAACATATGAAACGTGATAAAAAAGTGGAAAACAACGTCATGCGTTTTATCTTACCTAGTGAGTTAGGCCAAAGCGCAATATATGATGATGTCACTGAAGAAGAACTCGCTAAGGTATTGTAGCCTTAGACTTTAGTATTAAGAAGGATAGGTTATGCAAGATAGTAATGCTGAGCGACTATTGCATAACCTTCAATATTCTAATTCGGTTGTAGTATACACCGAATCTAGCAGCCCCATTCAACGTCACTTGCCTTTGTTTGGCGAACAATTCAACCTGTGTTACATCACGTCGACTGCAGACGACACCATGCAAAATGTGCGCGGGCAAATTATAAAGCAGTGGTTCCGTAACCCATTAATGGATCCTAACTTAACTTTAATTGAATCCTTTTCTCAGTTCGATAATGGCACTAATCAATATGTGCTTATCGTTAAAAATTGCTTTATTAGTGAGCTGATCCGCGAACTTATTGCTTTGCATCAACTGTTTGCCGGACGTGTGCGCGTTGTTATTGAAGTGGTGCCAGAAAAAGCCTCAGAGATCATTCGTAAGTTTAAAGCCGCCAAGTGTTCCGTTTTACTAATTGGTGAATTGTACGGCCCTATCACAGAAGAAAAGCCGAGTTTTGCTCATGTATATCAGCAAGAGACTAAGCGCTCACCATTCTCTTATTGGCTATTCGCGGCGGCTGGGCTCATTGTTGCGTCAGCAATCGGTTTAAGTATCTGGTTATATCAACCTAAGGTAACAGATGCACCTACGGAGCTTGAAGCTGGATCTGAAAATACCGTCTTAGCAGTAAAAGCTAACAATAAACTGAGTCAAGATATAGATAAATTAAAGAAAAATCGACCCGATTACACACTGGAGCGTGAGCCCGAAGCGCAACCTTCTGCGCGGAAGGTACTAAACCTAGAAGGTGCTGCTAATCAGCAACCTAGTCAACATACCGAACAGTCAGCTAAATTACAGGATCTTGAGGCGTCTTCTGAGCTTAAAGATGATGCCAAAGCTAATAAAGCGCAAGCTGTTAATACTAAGCAAGCTAATGAAACAAGCGCGACTGCTTCGTTAGCTGATATATCATCTCAAACGACAGAGCCCGAACTGTCGCCGTCAGATAAATCGCATTTACCTGTTGCTAATAATGCTCCAGCAAAAGCTGAGGCTGGTGTAACTTCAGACTTTGATAATGTATGGTTTGAACAAGCAAACCCCAAACATTATGTTTTACAGCTGGCGGTATTAAGCAATCAAAAAGTGCTTAATGACTATTTACAAGCTAATCAGTTACATAAACAGGTTAAAATTTATCATGCATTGACCGGCTATGGAGTTGTTTTTGGTGAATATGGCTCAATTAAGCAAGCTAAGCTTGCTATTAAAAACTTACCGAGTAATATCGATGCCTCAAAAGTTTGGCCAAAACCAATTTCGGCTATCAGAGAAACCTTAATCAACCAAACAGCTGCTAATTAGATTGAACAAGATAAGACCCTTCTTAAAATGGGCTGGTGGAAAGTTTTTACTGGCTGAAAAAATAAACAAGCTACTGCCGCAAGCAGAATGTTTAGTAGAGCCTTTTGTTGGGGCCGGTGCTGTCTTTCTCAACTCACATAAGTTTGAGCGTTATCAACTCAATGATATTAACCCAGACTTAATTAATCTTTATTTATTGCTGCAAAGTCAACCGGAAATCTTGATCAAGGAAAGTGCCAAATTATTTGCCGATAACCAGCACAACTCTGAACAACGCTACTATGAATTGCGTGATGAGTTTAATCAATCACAAGATAAGTTAGAGCGTTCTAGCTTATTTATTTACCTTAACCGGCATGGCTATAATGGACTCTGCCGTTATAACCGTACCGGTTTATATAACGTGCCTTTTGGCCGTTATAAGAAACCTTATTTTCCTGAGTGGGAAATGCATGCCTTTGCTGAAAAAGCGCAACAAGCCGTTTTTAGTTGTGTCGATTTTCAGCAAGCAATTAAAGCAGCTCCGGATAATAGTGTTATATACTGCGATCCGCCTTATGCTAGCCTTTCCAACAAGCCAGCACCTTCGTTTACCGGATATGCTGCGAGTGCATTTAATGATGAGCACCAACAAATTTTAGGTGATTTAGCCGCGACCAGTCGCGACGATAGGCAAATTAGTGTGCTAGTGAGTAATCACGATACTAAATTAACTCGTAAAATATATAAGCCAGCAACACGCCGTCGATATTTTCAAGTGGGCCGTTATATTAGCCGCAAAGGTCAAGACAGAAAGCCAGTTAAAGAAGTGTTTGCCTTATATAAGGCTTAACTGCATTTCCTACATTCATGTAGGTCGCCGTGCGCTGTTCCAGACGCTTTACGGCATTTCCTACATCCATGTAGGTCGCCGTGCGCTGTTCCAGACGCTTTACGGCATTTCCTACATCCATGTAGGTCGAAATTTATTTCGACAATAGCAGCAGAGCTGCGATATTGTCTAATATCAGCTATTCAGTAGGCACTTTAAGCAAGCTAGGATCTTCTACAAGTAAGATTTCAACTATTCAAAATTAAATGAAAAAAGTAATAGGTATAAATCCGCTACAAGCCAATGCACCAATATTTAATTGAGTACTAAGCTAACCGCTAGTACTAGAGCGATTATTAGCAAGCCAATACACATAATACCGATGATCAGAATATGAGGCAGAGACCCTTTAGCAAAATCGCTTTGTCTATTTTTATCTGATTGCACACCAAATAATGCCGATAAAACCGCTTTAACAGCACGTAGCCACATAATTGATTGTCCTCGCTGCCATTATTTTGCTTTTGCATAGAATAACCTCAACTCTGGATAATAAATTCGTTTCTGGAGGCTATTTGAACCAATTACTGCGTTAAGTTTACTTGCAATAGGCTAGCTATTGACGCGTAAACTTGCCTTGTTCTTGGCTCAAATTTCTCTCCAGAAATAAAAAAGAACAATTGTTGGGTAACACAACTTGTTTATTAACGGATACTAATGATAAAAAATCAATATCTTCGCAATTCTTAACCAGAGTTGAGGTTAATAAGTTATCTGATGTCTAAAAACGAATTCGAAAATGAGAGTGTATTTTGACTAAAATAAACCCTTAGACTACTACGCGCTCAGGGTGAAGCTAATTAACTCCGAGCCAAAAACAAAGGCTCGCTGAGCTCGTTTTTATTAACTATCTAAGTAGAAAGTGCGCAAGTTTAAATACTAGAGCTATTCCAATGTAGGGCCGAATTTATTTCGGCTAGTGCAAGGTTGGCCGATGTAAAATTAACCCTGTAATTTAGCAAATGGTTATCAATTCAACCGTGAAAAATTTTGGAATTAAGGTACTCGAACTCGGTGAGTAATCTTAGAACAATAGCGTAACAAGCAATAGATACAAAAATGCCTGCATAAAGCAGGCATTTATTATCAATATTAACCTAAGTTAATTATTTGAATTTTTTAGCTAAACCAGAAAGGTCGAAATCCATACCGTATGAAAGGTAAACTAAGAACCCGTCATCACCTGAATTTTTAGTCGCTTTAGAAAGGCCTAAAGTAAAGTTTTGTTTTGAAGCTGAAACACCGATATTGCTCCAACTACCACCAGCATCTTTTTGGTAAGTGCCAACGTGAGCTGCATATTCAACATCTTTAAAGAAGCCTGATGCTGGAATTGAGAAGCTATAGTCAGCTGATAAATAATAATCGTCAGCAAAACCAGCTCCACCTTCAGAGTCAACACCAATAGCAAGACCAACAGTTAATGCTTCCAATTCTTTGAAAGATACTGAACCGTACAGCTCACTAAAGTCTAAGCCATCTTCGTTGCTAAAACCTTCAAGATAAACATACTCAATATAACCAACATCGTATGTTAACGCAGCTGTTTCACCAGCATAACCTACATACCAATCAAATTCGTAGTCAAATTTGTCACCATAATCAACAGTAGACATCCAAACACCAGCGTAGCCGCCAGATTTGTGTGCATAGTCTAATCCGCCTTGGATCGCGAAACCGTCGTCAGATTGTGTTTGACCACGCCATAAGTAGTTAGTAGTTACAGCTGCATTTGCGCTTAGGCCTTCTACTGCCATAGCTTGAGTTGAAGTAAAACCTGCTGATGCAAGAGCAACGATGGCTGCAATTTTTGTTAATTTCATCATTATTCTCCCCATACCTTAGAATATGAAAGTTAATTTTCCGTATTACCGCTTGTTTTTATTTAAGCAATTTACTTAGTACAAGGTGTACTAAGTTGATGAAGCAATTATTACAAAGCTGTTTCTTGCGAATTAACAATTGAATCGCCTATAACATATTGCTAATCAAGGGATAATTCAAGTGATCTACTTCACCAATATAGAGTTTTTACACTTTTTTAGGGCAAATGACTGCCGCTCACCAAAATGGGGCGAAGAAGGAATAAGGGATTGATTTTTGGGTATAAAAAAACGCCCACCTGAGTGAGCGTTATTTAAAATAGAGGTTTGCAGTATAGACTGCAATAAGGCTATTTTATAGTTCGAAGTCTAATGCGTAAGAAACGTAAACTTTTAAGTCGTCATCGATGCCATTGTCATCAGATGCCATTTTAGATGCGCCAAATGTGAAACTATCTTTAGAGATAGAAACACCTAAATCGATTTGTGAATCTTCGCCAACGAAATCACCGTCGTACATACCGGCATGAAAAGCTAATTCAGCACCGTTACCCACTTCAACTGCGTAATCAGCTGATAGGTAAATAGAGTCGCCAAAGTCTGCACCGTCGGCGTCAGCTAACACAGCGAAGCCTAAAGATAAATCACCAAGTGAATAACTTAAATAAATCTCACTGAAATCTGGATTGTTACCGATAGCCGCATCATTCGCGTCTGGGTAAGCAAAGTATACAAAACCTACGTCTAGGTCACCTACACTGTAGCCGAAATACAAGTCTAATTCAGTTTCCATTTCGCCATCAACAGGGTTGCCATTTGAGTCTTCACCCATACCCCAAGTTGCATTTGAGGCCCAAGTACCAGCATAAAAACCAGACTCGTGAGAGTAGTCAATACCACCTGAAATAGCTGCATCACCACCGGTTTGCTCCATACCACGCCATAAGTAGTTTGAAGTGGCCGCGACGTTAGCTGAAAGTTCTGCTACAGCGTGAGTTGATGTAAAACTTGCAGATGCGATTGCAACGATAGCTGCGATTTTAGTTAATTTCATTATTTCTCCCCATAAATAATATGAAATTCAAATAGTTATAAATTGCTTATTAGCATAAGAGCCATAGCAGGCAATGTGCCAATAAGTTATATTAAATCGTGTCTTTTATTTTTTTTGTTTAATTATCATGGGTTTACGATGTTTAACTTGTCATGAGCATTAAAACCAAAGACAATGTTGTTAGTTAATTCAGTTTATCGCGCTGGGCTATTTTGGTGCTTGGTGCTCATTTATGGTGCAAGTGATGACAATGCCTAAAATTCAAATTTCCCCTTCTATTTTGTCTGCCGATCTCGCTCGCTTGGGTGATGATGTAAAAGCGGTGTTAGACGCAGGCGCAGATGTTATTCATTTTGATGTAATGGATAATCACTATGTACCTAATTTAACCTTTGGCCCAGCCATTCTGACCGCATTGCGCGACTATGGCATTACCGCGCCAATTGATGTGCACCTTATGGTTGAGCCGGTTGACGATTTAATTAGTCAATTTGCTGATGCCGGCGCTAATATGATTAGCTTTCATCCCGAGGCGAGCCAACATGTCCACCGTTCATTACAGCTAATTAAGCAGCGCGGTATTCAAGCCGGTTTAGTACTTAACCCAGGTACACCATTATCTGTGTTAGATGAAGTTTTACACGAGCTCGACTTTGTTTTAATTATGTCGGTTAACCCTGGGTTTGGTGGTCAACAATTTATCCCGCATTCACTTGATAAAATTAAACGCCTACAGCAATTAATTAATGAAAAGGAACTTAATTGTTATATTTGTGTCGATGGAGGAGTGAAAACTGACAATATTGCTGAGATCACAGCCGCTGGCGCTAGCTATTTTGTAGCGGGTTCAGCTATTTTTAATGCTGATGATTATCAACAAGCGATCAGCACTATGCGTGATAATGCCGAGCAAGCTTTGTCATCATAAAACTCGCAATAAAAAAATAACCACAATCCTTAAGATTGCGCTAACTGGAATGTCAGCATGAAAAAAATAGTTAACAATGTACTGGCTGCCGCTTTGATGTCGTTGATGGCATCAAGCTATGCCGCGACCGATTTAATTGTACAGTGGAACAGCCAGCTACAAAAAGTTCCGGATAAAAGCTGGTTAGTCGATGGGGTTGCCACAGAAGTTAAATTACTTGCGCCAGCTAATGGTCGAGCGGTTAAATTTTTAAAGCTGACAGTTAGTGACGATGAGCAAGTTGAAAAGGTTATTTTTCAACTACGCAAAACCCCAGCGGTTATCTCAGTCGAAAAAGACCAAGCAGTTAAGGCGCAAGTGGCACCGGACGATACTGACTACAACCAGCAATTTCATCATGATTTAATAAAATCAGAAACCGCTTGGAATACTCGTACCGATTGTTCGAGTTTAAAAATTGCCGTATTAGATTCAGGAATTGATCTTGACCACAGTGATTTGGTCGCAAATTTATGGACTAATCCCAACGAAATTGCTGGTAACGGCATTGACGATGACAACAATGGTTACGTTGATGACATTAATGGCTACGACGTTAATGAAATTGACAATATCCCAGAAGATGGTTATGGCCATGGTACGCATGTAGCTGGCTTAGTTGCGGCCGTCGCTAATAACGATAATGGTGTGGCGGGTGTATGCTGGCAAGCGCAAATCATTCCTGTTCGCGTATTGAATGATGAAGGCAAGAGTCAAGTTTCGCACCTAATTGCTGGTATTAACTATGCAATAGCGGTTGAAGCTGATATTTTGGTTATGTCGTTAACCTATTCTGATATTAGTGATGCGGCATTGAGTGCGCTTAAAACTGCGCAAGATAATCATGACGCCCTTATTGTGGTTGCTGCAGGTAATAGCGGTATAGATATTGATGATGGCTTAACCTTTCCCGCCGGATACAGCAACCAATTAACTAACTTAATTGCCGTCAGTAATGTTGAAAAGCTCGACACTAATACTCAATTAACTCGTTTTTCCGGCAGTAACTACGGACTGAAATTTGTCGATATTGCCGCACCGGGTGTCAACATTTATAGCACATGGCTAGATAATGGTTATAAAACGGACACTGGCACGTCAATGTCTGCTCCCATTGTAGCCGGAGCAGCGGCTTTAGCTTTGAGCGAAAAGCCAGAATTATCCGCTAAACAAGTGCGTGCGGCTTTATTGCACTCGGTTAATAAAGTTGACAATGACAACATCAAATACGTAACTAAATCGGGTGGTAGTTTAGCGCTAGAATTATTGTTCGATAACCTCAACAACATTCCAACCACGTTATTTTATATCGACCCTAGCGATGCGACGAAACTGCTTGGTTTAGGCTTAAGTGGCGCAACTAAAGTTGAATTTACGCCATTTACTGCTAATAACGACCAAGTACAAGAAGTGGCATATGTTGTTGATAGCGACAGCCAAATTACGTTGGGCAGCGCCGCGACTCGGCCTGGTGTTTATACGGTAACCACAAACTCATTTACTTCGAATCACGTTGCGACTTGGGCGCAACAAAAGCCAGCAGCCCCGAGCAATGTGGCGGTTGCATCGGCTGACTCCAGTTACGCTATCAGTTGGGACGACGAGCAAACCGCTGATTATTATATCGTTGAGCGCAGCGATGATGCTGGTGTGAACTTTAATGTGATTGCCGATACTGTCTCCAGTAGCCCGTATTTTGACATTACAGCGCCGCAGCAGGATGATTTGCAGTACCGAGTAACCAGTGCGTTTGATATTGTTCACCCTGTTACTACAGTAGACGATACCGAGCAAAAATTGACCACGCAGCTAAAATCGGATGCCTCGGCTACCGTAACTCCGAGCGGTTTAGCGTTTACCGGTAGTTGGTTAACTGAAAAGTTAGCCTCGTTTCCGGCCAATTATGACTTTATTAACTTAAGGTTAAAAACCTCTGCAGGTGAGGGGGTTAGTTATAAAGTAGCTGGCGGGACTTTACCTAATAATTTGTATTTAAGTGACGACTTTGGCCATATTGCCGGTGATCCCAATGAAGTGGGTAACTTTACCTTTAGTGTCAGTTTTACTAGCAGTGGTGATGCAACAGGCACACGTCAATTTATCTTAAATATTAATGAAGATAACGAAGTTCGCTTAAATGAGCCTAATGGCAATATTCCTATGAACTTTAGTTTAAGCCGTGGGCAAATTACCTCACTACAAAGTAAGTCTAATACTGACTTAGCCACTAAATCTATGCGATTGTCGGCCTATAATTTTGGTGAAGGGTTAGGCAACGTTATTATTAATGCTCAGCCGCGCGCTTATTCCGGTGGCACAATTGGCGAAATTCAAGTTCGTCTTGCCAGCGGCGGTTGGCAAACGTTAGATAGCGCCAGTGTGAATTTAGCTTTAAACAATGGTATGAGCTGGAACGTATTTGATAATTCTACTTTTGACTTAAACGAAAAAGACAATTTGATCGAAGTGGAATATGCCGTGACTTGGCAAACATTACCAACGCAAAACAGCAATGGTGATAGTTCGAATGACAGCGACTCAGATAGTTCAGGCGGCTCACTTGTTTGGTTATTGAGTTTAGTTAGTTTAATTATGCTGAGACGTCGCTTTAACTAAGCTTTATTGTAACTATTCAGTATTTCAAGCAACGAGCTTATAGCCATAGTTACAACATAATAAGGCTATTTTGCGAAACATGGCTTACAAGCCCCTACTTTTGGTGCATGGATGCAGGTACTTAGAAATTGTCGAGAGCAAAACTCTGTAGTTTTGCTCTTTAGGACAGAACGGTTTGCAGGCTCTGCAAGCATAAATGCTCGCCCACAAAAAGTCGCTCTTATTCTTATGCTTTTTCATTTCACTAAACCTTTCACTAAACTTTTATCCGCATTACCCCTTCTTGCCCAGCGCTAGCAATTAAATCACCTTGACGGTTAAATATTTGCCCGCGAACAAAGCCTCTAGCACCTGATGCTGATGGACTTTCTATTACGTAAAGTAACCAATCATCAAAGCGAAAAGGGCGATGAAACCACATGGAATGATCTATGGTGGCCACTTGTAAGCTTCTGTCCATAATGGATCGGCCATGCGGTTGTAGCGCTGTGGTTAAAAAATTAAAGTCAGATGCATAAGCCAGTAAATATTTATGCTGGTGTTGGCAATCGGGCATGGTGCCATTGGCTTTAAGCCAAATGTGGCGCTTAGCTGGCATGGCTTCAGGTTTTAACGGATTGACAAATTCGACGGGTCTCACTTCTATTGGTTTTTCGCGAGTGAATTTATCGCGTAAATGACTGGGTATTTGCTCGGCATGAGCACGAATAAAATCCAGTTCACTTGTTAAGCTTTCTGGCTCGGGTACGTCGGGTTTAGGTGATTGGTGATCAAAGCTTTGTTCATCCATTTGAAAAGACGCAGTTAAATAGAAAATGGTCTTGCCGTGCTGGATCGCTTCGACTCGGCGTGTGGCAAAGCTTTTACCGTCGCGAATATTTTCAACATCATAAACAATCGGGTGTTTAACATCACCAGGTCGTAAAAAGTAAGAATGAAAAGAGTGAACGCCTCTTTGTTCATCAACTGTTTGTTGTGCCGCAGACAAGGCTTGGCCTAATACTTGGCCACCAAATACCGCACCAAAGCCGAGATCTTGGCTTTGCCCACGGAATAATCCATGCTCTATTTTTTCTAAATTAACTAACCCGATAAGCTCATTTAATACAGCTGACATTGCGAACCCTCACTCCCAACTCTCTAAAGCAAAAATAGTCTTCTCGCTCAGGCCTTATGGTTCATTGTCAGCGCTTACTCACCCCAATCACATAATAGAGCATATGCTCATGGGGATTCGAAGCTTGACGGCTTCCCCTAAAACCTGATCGCTTTGACTATATGTAAACTTAAGCTTAGCAAATTACTAACTCATCCTACCAGTAGATTGCGTGCGATCGTGCTGGTTATAAGGTGAAATAATTTAGATTTAGCGACAAGCTAGAGTCTGATGATCAGCAGTGGTATGATTGCGATCATGTATAAAGTTACAGGAGAAGGCCACCATGGCTAGAGGTATTAACAAAGTAATTTTAATAGGTAACCTAGGACAAGATCCTGAGGTTCGCTATTTCCCTAACGGTGGCGCTATTTGTAATGTAACAGTAGCCACAACTGAGTCTTGGAAAGACAGACAATCAGGTGAGCAGCGTGAATCGACAGAGTGGCATCGTGTTGTATTTAATAACCGTTTAGCCGAAATTGCGGGAGAGTATTTACGCAAGGGTTCAAAAGTTTATGTTGAAGGTAGTTTACGTACGCGTAAATGGCAGAACCAGCAAGGCCAAGATCAGTACACAACTGAGATCCGTGCTAATGAAATGCAAATGCTAGATGCGCGCGGTGGTCAAGAAGGCGGATATCAACCTCGTCCACAAGGCCAGCAAGCTGGTTATCAACCACAAGCGGCAGCACCACAAGCACAAGGCGGCTACCAACCACAGCAAAGCTCGCAGCCTCAGCAAGCGGCTCAACCTCAACAGTCGGCTCAGCCTCAATATCAACCGCAGCAAAGTGCAGGTTATCAACCATCAAGTGCACCAGCGCAACCGGCAGCAGCACCATCGACGCCGCCGCCTGCGCCAGTTGAACCTAATATTGACTTTGATGACGATATTCCTTTTTAGGAATACGCCTAGTCATAGTAGATTAGTTAGATAAATAAAAAAGAGCGGCTTGAGCCGCTCTTTTAGTTTTTGTTATTTGTAACTATTCAGCGTGTTTTATATTGAGGGAAATTTCTCAATAGGTATAAAAAATTACCGTCATACCTGAGAAATCAGGTATCCAGTGCCTTTGTTAAAGTAAACGTAGCCCACATTTATTACACAAAGTCACTAGATTACCGCATTCGCAGGTTTCGTCTGGAACTAGAAACCTGCCCCTAAAACCTGATCGCTTTGACTATAAGTAAAGGATCGCTAATGCGGCATCGTCAATTTTATCTGTGTCTAATTCCATAAAACGCTCCTAAATTTGGTACTCGTCAAATAGGGCTTTAAGCTTGGGTTTATTGTCTAGTAATTCTTGATGACTTAAGCCATCTAACTCGTGGGGAAACACTAACCACTGGTCGGATTTATGTAAGTAATAATCCGGTGTTAGCGAAGTTTGGTTGTTACTGGGTTTAAACCAAGGCGTGGCGATACGAATATCATTTGGTGTATTGCGCCGGCATTTACGTTGTAGTTTGCACAGTAAAGCTTGAATGCTTAAACCCGTATCAAACACGTCGTCGACTATCAATAAGCTATCTTCTGCATTGATGTTCTTGATTATGTAATCTAAGCCGTGCACACGAACATGTTTTTCACGCTCACCAATACGACGATAAGACGATGTGCGAACACTAATATGATCGGTTGTGATCCCAGACGTTTGTAGTATTTCTTGCACAGCTATGCCGACAGGCGTTCCACCTCGCCATATGGCCACCATAAAGCTTGGTTTGAAACCACTTTTGATGATTTCTAAGCCTAATTTAAATGAATCGTATAGTAGCTCATCGCTGCTAATGAAATATTTTTCACTCATATTATTGCCAGACAAACAAATAATCTTATTAGCCGATTATAGTTCAAGTTGCTGTTTTACAGGTTCTTTTTCTGCTCGGATTGTTTTGCTGGTTAGGTTACGCATCCACTTTTTACTTTGTACGCGCCCCACAAATAAAAATGCTTTGGCTATTTCTTCTGAATACATGGCTAACGCTACCCAAATTAATGGCAAGTGTAAATGAAACGCTGCGTAGTATGTGAGTGGAATGCTAACAACCCACATGCCGAACATATCGGTAAACATGCAGTACTTATTGTCACCTCCAGCGCGTAATACTCCCATAGCTGCGGTCATGTTAATCACTTTTAGCCAAACGCTAAGGGTGATAACAACAAATACCTGTTGCGCTAAGTGTATTGTGTCGGTTGGCATCGAGGCGAACGGTAAAAAGATAAAGTCTCGGCCGAGTAACATAACAAGACCAAATACAAATGCACCAAACGGCGCACTAATAGCAAAGGTTCGTGCGGTTGACCATGCTTGGTCAAATTGGTTGGCTCCCAAGTTTTGGCCAACCATAATGGAACAAGCCGAAGCAAAGCCAAAAAATAAAGACATATAAATGCCTTCAATAGGCGTCAGCAAGCTCATAACAGCCAGCTCTTGGGTTCCCATTTGACCAAATATCAACTGATAAACAAAAGTACCTAACGACCACAAACCAAAGCTAAACATCATGGGCCAGACCAGTTTTATTAGTTTGCTCCACTCTCCTTGGTTGTTAAGTACAATAAAGTCTTTCGCTTTAGGAAAAAGCACATGCTTCACTTTTGCCAAGCAATACAGCATGAGCACGACATGGAAAATACGCGCAATAGTGGTTGCCCAAGCTGCTCCTGCCACCCCCATCGCTTCGACGCCTAAGCCGCCATTAATAAGCCAATAATTAAGTACAATATTAAGCAACATGGCGATGGAGCTAAATACCATAGGTAATTTGACTTGGTTAAGTGCGCGTAATGCATTTTCAAAGACAAATACAATAGCGACAAAGTACAGGCTAGGTAGGGTGATCCATAAATATTCTGTGCCCAAAACAATTAAGGTCTCATCACTGCTACCGAGTCGCAGTACGTCATCAGCCCAAAAATAACCAGCTAAGATAATGGGAGATAAGGCGACAACAGCAACTGAAATACCCATTAGAATGGATTGGCGGATTTTACGCTTTTGTCCTGCACCGAAATATTGGGCGCTAAGAATGCCGACACCCCAAGCCAAACCTAGCACGATAACCATGACAACAAATATCACTCGGTTGCCTAAGCCAACGGCGCCAATGGCGGCATCGCCTAAATGACCTACCATCATGACATCTATCATGGCGAGTAAGGTAACAAGCATATTTTGCAAAGAAATGGGCCAAGCGAGTTTAAGGCTATCGCGAATGGCTGAAAAATTGATATATCGCATGGCTAGGTGCGGCTAATTTACGGTCAAGTATTGTAGCTGTGATACGGACAACAATGCAGCTTAATCTCGACCAATTAACAGAAAAACAGTGTTTGTCAGTAGAAACAATGTAACAAGCTATTCTGAACCTAGCTTATTAAGAATAGCCAACCATTCTAGCTCCGCCACAGGCATAATAGATAGGCGACAGCCTCGTTTTACTAAAGCGAGTTGTTCGAGCTCTGGCATAGCTTTTAGCGTTTTTAGTGAAATTGGCTGGGTAAACTTTTCAACAAATTTAACATCAACCATCCACCAGCGTGGGTTTTGTGGATCAGACTTATCATCAAAATATTTTGATTCAGGATCAAATGCCGTGTGATCCGGATAGGCTTGGCTAGCGACTTCAGCTAAGCCGACTATAGCTGGGACTTTGCAAGCCGAGTGATAAAAGAAGATGCGATCACCCATCTGCATTTGATCGCGCATCATATTGCGCGCTTGATAATTTCTCACCCCATCCCAATGCTCGGTTTGTTCTGGTTTAGCGGCCAGATCATCTATGCTAAAGGCATCGGGCTCTGATTTCATTAACCAATATTGTCGACTCATGAGGCTTTACTCTTATAAATTGGCGGCATAAGCCGATGGTTTTTGCTTGGCTAATGGCATTTGAGACATGCGTTGTATTTTTACTTGGCTCTGTAGTTTGGGCAGCTCGTTAAATAAGACTTTCATGGTTTGCGGGTAAGGGTGACCAATAGCAACCGCATAGCCATGCTTTTTTGCACGTTGTACCAAATATTTTAACTGACGACTAACAAAGGCTTCCGTTCTGATTGAATCTAAAAAAACGTGGCGTCGATAATGTTTAACACCTTGTTCTTTGGCGACGGTTTCGGCCACTGTATATTTAGTGGTGCGACTATCTACAAAGTACAGGTCTTGCTTCTTTAAACTTTGCATTAAAGCCAGCATAGGCTCGCGCATTTGGGTTAATTTACTGCCCATGTGATTATTAACGCCAACCGCATTAGGTAACTCGTTTAAGCTCGATAGCAACTGTTGCTGGATGGCATTAGCTGACATATCACTGACAATGGCTCCTGGCCCAAGCCGTTTACCTGACAACGCTTCCATAGGTAAATGCAACATGACTTCACGATTGGCTAGGCCGGCTTGTTTCGCAATACTTTTACCGTGTGGCGTATGAGCTAATACTGAAATGGTAACTTCATTAGGTAGTTGTAAAACTTGTTGATCATGCTGACTATTACCCACATCGTCGATAATAATCGCTATGGTTGCTGCATGGCTAAATAAACAGGCAAAAGATAAAAGCAAGGTGATGCAAAATTTAGTCATGGGTCGGTAGTTTAGTAGATCATTGCGGTCAAGTTATTCAAGGGGCGTATTGTTACGTTTCGTCACCTAGCTTGCAATTCGATTTTTTAATGATGCAGGCCAAAAAGCTCTATTAACAGCGCAAAAGCCTTGCATTAAGTCATGCTTAAAAGGTCAGTAAAATTGCTGTTTTTAAATGTTAGGCATTGGTTTTGAAAACTAATGCCTCATACGTAATGGGGTGTAGGCGAGTTTTGCTAAAAATTACGTTTATTGTACTTAAGCATCACTTAGCTGAACCCCCCAATTTATTGGAACATTTTATGGTGAGTGAACCTTATCTTCCTTCTTGTTTTTCAGCCGGTTTCTGGTTAAGAAAGGAACAAGTTATTTGCACCAAGATTTAGGGTTAACCGGCTTACCTTGATGACGTAATTCAAAATATAAATTAGGGTAGGACTGGCCGCCTGATTGGCCAACTAACGCAATGGTTTCACCTGCTTCAACGGCATCGCCGACATCTTTTAATAGCGATTGATTGTGACCGTATAAACTCATGTAGCCTTCGCCATGATCAACCACTAGTACCAAACCAAACCCTTTCATCCAATCGGAGAAAATCACTTGGCCAGCATGAATATTTTTAACCGGTGCACCGAGCTTGCTATCAATTACCGTACCGCGCCAGCGGATTGGCCCGCGTTTACGCTTACCAAATAAGTTTTGTACTTTACCTGTTGCCGGCCAAGGTAAGTTACCTTGATAGGCTTTTAAGCCAGCTAAATTATCAAAAATAGGTAATTTAGCCACGGCGCTGGCTAAGGTTTCAATTAATTGGTTAAGTGAGGTTTCGCTATGCTTTAAACGATTTAGCTTGTCTTGTTCTGTTTTAAGTTGTTTGGCTAATTGCTTGAAGCTGGCTTTTTGTTGTTTGCGCAAGCTTTGTAACTCAGCTGCTTTTGCTCGCTGTTCATTACTAAGGCTAGCTAACGCATTTTGCTGCTCTAATAGCGCTTGCTTGTTGCTTTCTAGTGCCGTAATGGTTTGCTTTAATTCATCAACCGATTCGACTCGGGCTTTATTTAAATATTGGTAATAAGCCAAAGCCCGTTCTAATTTAGCGGGGGACTCTTGATTCAGCAGCATCATTAAGTAGTCGTGCTTGCCGGTTTGATAGGCGCTTTTAATTTGTTCGGCTAGAATATCCAGCTGTTGTTTTTTGTCGTTTTCTAATTTTGCTTGGCGTTTGCGTAATTCGCCTAACTTAACTCGCCCATCTCTTAATTGTTTATCTAATTTTTTTAAGCGCTTGGTAGTATCACCAATGGTGCGATCCGTATCTTCTATTGCCAGTTCAATTAGGCTGAGCTCAGTTTTATTGCGATCAATTTGTTGGCTTTGCTGGCTAATTTGCTTTTGAATGGCCAGCAGCTTTTGTTGTGCTTCTTTTTGCTCTTCAGTTTTGACTGTTGAATTAGCCCATGACACACAGCTGAATACCAATACAAAACAGCCAGTGATAACACTGGCTGTTTGCTTTGTCGTTAAACCGAACAAGGTGCTTAACCTAACTTACGCTAGCTGCATTATGGTTGAGCCAGTCATTTCTTCTGGCTGCTCCATGCCCATTAGGTGCAACATTGTAGGGGCAACATCACTTAATTTACCCGCTTTAGTCGCTACCGTAGCTTGGCGACCATAGTAAATGAATGGCACCGGCTCTGATGTGTGAGCTGTATGCGGTTGACCTGTAACTGGGTCAAGCATTAAGTCTGCATTACCATGGTCAGCCGTAATTAAACATTCACCGCCAACTTCATCTAATGCTTCAATTACTCGACCAATTGCTACGTCGACGGCTTCACAAGCTTTAACTGCCGCATCAAATACCCCAGTATGGCCTACCATGTCACCATTCGGATAGTTACAGATAATGGCATCGTATTTTTGACTACGGATTGCGTCGCATAACTTATCAGTTAATAACACAGAGTTCATTTCTGGTTGTAAGTCGTAAGTGGCTACTTGCGGCGAAGGGATCAGTTCGCGCTCTTCACCTTGGTATAAATCTTCACGACCACCGCTAAAGAAGAAAGTCACGTGCGCGTATTTTTCTGTTTCAGAAATACGTAGCTGGGTTTTACCGTGTTTCTCTAACCATTCAGGTAAAGTATTCACTAAGTCTTCTGGCGGGTAAGCCACTGACGCTTTAATGTCTGCTGCGTATTGCGTTAGCATTACAAAGTCAGATAAAGCCGGTGTTTTAGCTCGTTCAAAACCATCAAAATCAGCATCTACGAAGGCGCGTGTAATTTCACGAGCACGATCAGCACGGAAGTTCATAAAGATAACGGCATCACCATCGTTAACCGTTGCTGCATTACCTTCAGCATCAGTAATGACAGTTGCAGGTGTGAATTCGTCGTTCTTATCTGCTTCGTATACCGCTTGTAAACCTTCAAGCGCTGAAGCCGCTTTAAGCTCACATTTGCCTTCAGTGATTAATTCGTAAGCCGCTTGCACACGATCCCAACGGTTATCACGATCCATTGCATAGTAACGACCAATTAAGCTAGCTAAACGGCCATTACCCGTTTTTTCGAAAACAGCATTAATCGCTTTAATTGGATTTTCAGCGCTACGCGGTGGCGTATCACGACCATCTAAAAACGCGTGCACGTAAACTTCTTTAGCACCACGTTTAGTCGCTAACTCAATAGCCGCATGAATATGGCTGTCGTGGCTGTGAATACCACCTGGCGATAATAAGCCCATTAGGTGTACCGCTTTACCTGCAGTAACGGCTTTATCGATAGCCGCTAATAATGCTGGGTTTTCGTAAAAATCGCCGTCGCTAATCGCTTTGGTGATTTTAGTAAAATCTTGATAAACAATGCGGCCCGCACCTAAGTTTACGTGACCTACTTCACTGTTACCCATTTGACCATCAGGTAAACCAACATCCAAGCCCGAGCCTGAAATTAAGGTGCTTGGCGATTCTTGCCATAGCTTATCTAAAACCGGCGTATTTGCCGCTAAAATTGCATTAGACTCGGTGCTTTCACGGTAGCCCCAGCCATCCATAATAATTAAAACTAGTGGTTTCTTCGCAGCCATTTTTAATATTCCTCTAAAAGCGAACGCCGTTAGTGTGTCCGTTAGCCTGTTATGGTTTTGATGTCCTAGTGGCTTTTCACTATGGCTCGGCTAAACGGGTTTAAGACAAAACTAAAGCAATTCTACCCTAAATGAGTGAAAACACCTCATAAGCAAGTTTTATTACTTAGATTAACAGGGATTTATAATGGGATTGTGACGCATTGATAATATTCATACCCACCTCGTACGGCGCATAAAACGTAGGGCGGCAAGAGCGCAGCGATACCCGCCATTCATTCTACATCCAATATACCCGCTTATTTGAAGCCTGCCATACCGATGGTGGGCTTCTTTGTTTTTTGAGACATGCCACAAAGGTATCGTTTGTTTGCTTGGTTGACTTACAAAACTCAGGAGTGTCGCGATTCGCGAAACTCATGGCGACCTACGATATGCCTATGTTTGAGGTTAGAATTTTGTATGTCGAGAGGCTCGAATTCCTGCGCTATACTTGTCCAAGTTGCATGGATTTATTTGAAGGTTGGATGCCTAATTATCGTCGATTATACAAACAAGGTGGGATTTACTTTTTTACTATAAATTTATTGGAACGTGGCGATAATGATTTATTGGTGCGTAATATTGATTTGTTACGTGAATCGGTAAAAAGCGTCAAAGCTAGATATCCGTTTAATATTCACGCTTGGGTCGTGCTGCCTGACCATCTTCACTGCGTTATTGAGCTTCCGGCAGGTGATGATAACTTTTCTCTGCGTTGGCGGCAGATTAAATCGTACTTTTCTCGTAACCTCCCAGCCAATGAGCGATTATCTGCAACGCGCCAAAAACGTTACGAACGAGGTATCTGGCAACGTCGATTTTGGGAGCATTTAATTCGGGATGAACGTGATTATTGGCATCGTATTAATTATGTTCATTACAACCCGATGAAACATGGCTTAGTTAAACGTGTTGCCGACTGGCCATATTCAACCTTCCACCTGTTTGTTAAAAAGAAAATTTACGATATTCACTGGTGCGGATAACAATGTAATCAGCAAGATGGCAAGAGCAAAGCGATACGTGCAACTATCACCCGGCTTACGGTGCTACACAGCCTAAACCCATCTGCATTTGCGGCTTCTTTTACCATTATTCACTCTACCCTCGCATTCAACCGCTCTTCAAGGTTATAATCGCCGCCAATTTGAAAGATTGGAGTCAACTCGTGGAACAATATTTGGAGTTTATTCAAAACCATCCTATTTTAACTGGTGGCTGGTTAGTGATTTTCTTCGCCCTCGTTTATCAAACTATGCAGTCTAAATTTTCACGTTATGCGCGTGTTGATAACTCGCAGTTAACTCAGATGGTGAACAAGCTAGATGCAATTGTGGTTGATATTCGCGGTGAAGCGGATTACAAAAAAGGCCATATTGCCGGTGCTAAGCATATCTTGCTAAATACGATCGAGAAAGGTTCGGTGGCAGCGCTTGAAAAGCATAAAGACACCCCCATTGTTGTTGTTTGTACAGCAGGTTTAACAGCAGCTAAAGCCGCTAATAAACTGATTCAAGACGGCTTTACTGAGGTTAATATCTTAGAAGGTGGCATGAACAGCTGGAACAACGCTAATTTACCCGTAGCAAAAGCATAGGCATTATCATGGCCAGTATAACCATTTACACCAAACCTTATTGCCCCTACTGCACACACGCTAAACACGTATTGCAACAAAAGGGTGCTAAATTTAAAGAAGTTAATATTCAAGGCGATGCGGCGTTACGTCAGGAAATGATTAAGCGTAGCAATGGTGGTTATACAGTGCCGCAGATATTTATAGACAATAAGCACATAGGTGGATGCGACGACCTTGTTGCGCTAAATGCGCGTGGCGGGTTAGATCCTCTATTGAAGTAACGACAATTAAAGGTATTAACATGACAGATCAAGCAGCGGCTCCAGAACAAGCACAAGAAGGCCCACAATTTAATATTTCACGTATCTATGTACGTGATATTTCATTTGAATCACCTAATGCACCAGATGTTTTCACTGTTGAATGGCAACCTGAAGTTAATTTAGATATCGACACTAAAAGCAAAAAATTAGCTGACGATACTTACGAAGTGGTTTTATCTGTAACCACTACCGCTAAAGTTGGCGACAAAACAGCATTTTTATGTGAAGTACAACAAGCGGGTATCTTTAACTGCGCTAACTTCCCTGAGCCAGCATTAGCGCATTGTTTAGGTGCGACTTGCCCTAACATTCTTTTCCCATATGCGCGTGAAGCGATTGCTAGCTTGGTTAACCGTGGTACTTTCCCTGTACTTAACTTAGCGCCTGTTAACTTCGATGCTATGTTCGCGCAGTACATGCAGCAACAGCAAGCCGAAATTGCTCAAGCGCAAGCAGAAAAACCAGAAAAATTGGACGCATAATGGCCAACCCAGACTTTGATGTCGTTGTTTTAGGTGCCGGCTCGTACGGCACTGCAATGGCGCTTTGTATTGCTCGTAACAATCATAAAGTATTGTTATGGGGTCGTAACCAAGCGCATATTGCGGCTTTATCGGAAACACGTGAAAACGAGCGCTATTTACCCGGTGCAAAATTTCCAGACACCTTGAGTGTTACTGATGATTTAACCTATGCGGTCAGTCAAAGTCGCAATATATTAGTTGTTGTGCCCAGCCATGCGTTTGGTGACACCTTAGATCAAATAAAGCCTCATTTGCTTGATAATGCCCGTCTTGCGTGGGCTACCAAAGGCCTAGAGCCAGAAACTGGCCGCTTATTGCAAGATGTCGCACGTGAAAAACTGGGAGATCAAGTGGCACTAGCGGTATTGTCTGGCCCGACATTCGCTAAAGAAATGGCGCTAGGCATGCCAACCGCAATTTCGGTTTCAAGCTCAGATAAAGATTTCATTAAAACCTTGTCTGATTTATTGCATTGTGAAAAACGCTTTCGCGTATACCTAAATAACGATTTTGTTGGTGTGCAAATGGGCGGTGCGGTTAAAAATGTTATCGCCATTGGTGCCGGTATGGCAGATGGTATTGGCTTTGGCGCAAATGCCAGAACCGCATTGATCACACGAGGTTTAACCGAGCTTTGTCGTTTAGGTGCCGCACTCGGTGCTGAGCAGTCAACATTTATGGGCATGGCTGGCCTAGGCGATTTAGTGCTGACATGTACTGACAACCAGTCGCGTAATCGTCGGTTTGGTTTAGCGCTCGGCAGTGGCAAATCGGTTGATGATGCCATGCAGTCGATTGGCCAAGTGGTTGAAGGCTATCGCAACACCAAAGAAGTGTATACCTTAGCTAAGCGTGTTGGCGTAGAAATGCCAATCACAGAGCAAATTTACCAAGTCTTGTACGAAGGTAAAGCGCCGCAACAAGCCGCGATGGCTTTATTAGGGCGCGAGCAAAAGTTTGAATAAAGAGTCTTCACTATTACTGCGAATTCCATAAGCGCCGAGTTTTTTACTCGGCGTTTTTGTTTATTGTAGGTGAGCATTTATGCTAATGCCATTAAGTTAACGGCTTCTGGTTGGGCTGAAGAATGAAGCCCAACAAAACTGCGGCTTGTGTTGGGCTTCGCAAACTCAGCGCCAACCTACGTTGGCTTAAGTTAAAGGCATTGGTTTTAATCTGTAAGCTTAAGGTTTCATTTACAACATTGACCGCTCTTATACACCCACACATTATTGCGCTAGATCAGTAAGCTCATTTTCAAGCTTGATATACTGCTTAGCGAAATTAAGCGAATTTTCAGTTGGGTTGAGCGTGATGCAAACAGTAAATAATCAATGGTTGTGGGATCAAAAGTTAATCGAAAAATATAACTATAGTGGTCCACGCTACACCTCATATCCAACGGCTTTAGAGTTTGATGACAGCTTTAGCGAAGCCAACTTTCATCTTGAAGCGCAGCGTTACGCTGAGCGCAATTTATCTTTATATATTCACATCCCTTTTTGCCACAAGCTTTGCTATTTTTGCGGCTGTAATAAAGTGGTGACACGTCATCAGCATAAAGCCGATATCTATATTGATTACTTACTGAAAGAAATAGAGAGTCGAGCCGCATTATTTACTCAGCGCAAAGTCACACAAATTCATTTTGGTGGTGGTACGCCGACCTTTCTTAATCGTCAGCAGTTTGGCCGTATTATGCAGCGCTTGCAGGACTTATTTGCCATTCAACCACAAGCGGAAATCAGTATTGAAATAGATCCTCGCGAATTACCGCTAGATATGCTGGATAGCTTACGCGATTGGGGTTTTAACCGTTTAAGCTTAGGTGTGCAGGATTTTAATAAAGAGGTGCAACAAGCGGTCAATCGAGAACAAGATGAGCAAGTGATCTTTGATATTATTGCCCGCGCTAAGTCGCTTGGATTTGCCTCAACTAATATCGACTTAATTTACGGCTTGCCACTGCAAACCGAACAAAGTTTTATGTACACCTTACAACGGGTATGCGAGCTTAATCCTGATCGCCTAACCATGTTCAACTATGCGCATATGCCAAAACTATTTGCAGCTCAGCGCAAAATTAAAGAGGGACAACTGCCAAGCGCGCAAACCAAGCTGAATATATTACACGCAGCTATCGATTACTTAGGTCAACAGGGTTATCAATTTATCGGTATGGATCATTTTGCCAAAGTTGATGATGAGCTCGCAGTGGCACAACGCCAAGGTGAGTTGCACCGAAATTTTCAAGGTTACACCACGCAAGGCGACGCGGATCTATTAGGTTTAGGTGTTTCAGCTATTAGTCAGCTAGGCGACAGCTATAGTCAAAATCATAAAGAGTTGAAAGATTATTATCGAGCGGTGGATGACAAGCAAACCGCATTAACGCGCGGTATAGGATTGAATCGTGATGATAAAATTCGTCGCTTTGTGATTAAACAGCTTATTTGTAATTTTGAGTTAGATAAATGGCAAGTGGAACGGCAATTTTTATTGAATTTTGCTGATTACTTTAAAGCCGATCTTGCCTTGTTAAAGCCGATGGTTGCAGACGGGTTGCTCAGTTTTGAACAAGATAAAATAAAGGTTAACCCACAAGGTCGTTTGTTGATCCGTAACATTTGTATGTGCTTTGATGTCTATTTGCGTGAAAAAATGCGCCAACGTCAGTTTTCGCGGGTAATTTAAGCGCACTCTAACCTTTGTATTTACAGTACGCTAAACGTTGCGCTTAATCTTGTGTTTACTCGAATACTTAAGACGTTTGGCCTATTTCCCTATCGCCGTATTTGTATGAAACAACGTATACGGCTTTAGTTTGCGGCATTTTTATATAGTCAAACCTGAGCGAGAAGACTACACCTTAAATTTAGACAACACTTGCGATAGCTCAGTAGTTTCTCGATTCACTTGTTCTAGCAAATCGACAATCCCTACCAATTCTTGAATAGATGCACTTGCCAGATCACTTAAGTGCACAATGTTTTTATCCATTTCAACCGAGACTTCAGCTTGTTGCTCCATAGCGTGGGCAATGTTTTCAACGGCATCGTTAGCGCTGTGCTCTAAATTCATTGCATGTTTTAATTGCTGAGATACATTGAGTATATCGTTTTGGGTGGTCTCCGTTAATTGATTACCACTGGCAACTTTATTGACCGCTTGCTCGCCGATTTGCTGTAGTGAATGGACGGTTCCTTGAATTTGGTCAATAGATTGTTGAGTGCGGTGCGCTAAGGCTCTGACCTCATCTGCGACAACGGCAAACCCACGTCCTTGCTCACCGGCTCTGGCCGCTTCAATTGCGGCATTTAATGCTAGTAGATTCGTTTGTTCAGCGATGGCTTTAATGACATCAAGCACGACACCGATTTCTTTGCTTTCAGCACTTAATGAATTAATAACACCCACTGATTCTTCCATGACTTGCGATAGAGATTGAATATTGGCTACCGAATCATTCATCTGTTGGCTGGCACTATTTAGCTCGTTGTCGGTTTGATGGGTGTTGTGAGCGGCATTTTCAGCATTGTTTGAAATATCTTTAATACTGGATGTGACTTGATTAATAGCAGAAGCAATTGACTGTGTTTGGCTTTCCTGAGCGCGCAGTTTGTTACTGATTTCATCGGTGGCCGCTTTTACTTGGTCAACCGTGGTTGCGAGTTGGTGGGCTGTGGCGACAGTATTGGCAATAATGTCGCGAAAGCGGCGTAAAAATTGGTTAAATTGCCGAGCTACAGCACCAAGTTCATCATTCACCCCTTCATCTAATACTTGAGTTAAATCGCCTTCCCCTTGGGCTAATTTGGTTAGTGACACCTCTAGGCTTTTCGCGCGATTAAGCACGACTTTTTGAAATAAAATGACCAAGATGGCAAATAAAGCAGCGGCTATAACGATTGCGCCTAATACAATGTACATGCGCATACTTGCGGTCAGTGCATCAACTTGCGCCAAGGGTTTGGTTACTTCAAGCACACCACGCACTTCACCCAAACGCCAGTCATTTTTGGGTGTTTGTGGGTGACTATTGTGGCAATCAACACAGGCTTGCGCTTGCATTGTGTCTGCTACTGCAATTCGCATATAAGGTTTACCGTCTTGCTCGACAATATCCGTGTAGGAATCTTTGGGGTTACGGGTTAAGTATTGCCAAGCTCGTTTTTGAAAGTCATCCATGCGTCGCCCTTTGCGGTTAGGGAAGGGAAACTGGCTGTACAATTGAACTTTGCTACCTGAGCGAGAAATGAGTTCACTGAGTTCATGCACCATAGTTGCTGGCAATGGAATGCGCTTGGCATCATTTTTATGTTCAAAATGTGGCGACATGCCGAAAGCTTTGGCTTTAGCAATAACATTTTTGGTGTAGTAACCGCGTAAGGTTTTAAATTGATTAACCGTTGTTATTGCGTCAGCTTCGGTTTGTTGCAGTAAGGTGTTTTCAACCACGTTAGGTAAACTGATGGCTACAATGAATGCCATTACCACAATGACCCCACCAATCGGCAGGATAAAACGTTGGATCATGCTGCTATTATTCATGTGTCCATTCCTATTTGTGCGCCCTGTTGTTACAGGTAAAAACTGATATGGTTAAACCTTTTCACCCTAGATAAATTAAGTTTAGGTGCTTGCAGAAATTTTGTAGCTTTTTGTTATAAAAATCTTCTACTCAACGATCATCGTTGGGCTGTAAACTTTCTACAAAGTGATGAAAGTTTGATGTTTTAGTATTAATATTTGATATTTGAAAGTGACAATTTATGCGACGCTAGCGCGCATTAAAAAACTAACACTAAATTTGCGAAAGATAACGCGAAGGAAAATTCATGAGCGAAAACTTTATTAAATCTCGTGCTGCTGTGGCATGGGGACCAAACGAACCATTAAAAATTGAAGAAATTGACGTAATGCCGCCTAAAAAAGGTGAAGTCTTGGTTCGTATCGTAGCAACAGGGGTTTGCCATACCGATGCGTTTACTTTATCGGGTGAAGATCCTGAAGGAATTTTCCCTTCTGTTTTAGGTCATGAAGGTGGTGGTATTGTTGAGCAAGTCGGTGAAGGCGTAACGAGTGTTGCAGTGGGTGATCATGTTATTCCTTTATACACAGCGGAATGTGGCGAATGTAAATTCTGTAAGTCTGGCAAAACTAATTTATGTCAGGCGGTACGCGCCACTCAAGGTAAAGGTTTAATGCCTGACGGCACAACACGCTTTTATAAAGATGGTCAGCCTATCTACCACTACATGGGCTGCTCAACTTTCTCTGAATACACAGTATTACCAGAAATTTCATTAGCTAAAGTAAATAAAGAAGCACCTCTAAAAGAAGTCTGCTTACTGGGTTGCGGTGTTACCACGGGGATGGGCGCAGTACTAAATACCGCGAAAGTAGAAAAGGGCGACACGGTTGCGATTTTCGGTTTAGGTGGTATTGGTTTATCAGCCATTATTGGTGCGCGCATGGCTGGTGCAAGTCGTATTATCGGTATTGATATTAACGATCGTAAATTCGATTTAGCTAAACAGCTGGGGGCGACGGATGTGATCAATCCGAATGATTTCGACAAGCCAATCCAAGAAGTGATTGTTGATATGACAGATGGCGGTGTGGATTACTCATTTGAGTGTATTGGTAATGTTAACGTGATGCGCCAAGCGTTAGAGTGCTGTCATAAAGGCTGGGGCGAGTCAGTGATTATTGGCGTAGCCGGTGCAGGTCAAGAGATCTCAACTCGACCATTTCAATTAGTAACAGGACGTGTTTGGCGTGGTACGGCATTTGGTGGCGTAAAAGGTCGTTCTGAATTACCAGGTATTGTTGAGCAATACTTAGCCGGTGAGTTTGGTTTACAAGAATTTATTACTCACACTATGTCGTTAGACGAAATTAACGAAGCGTTTGAATTGATGCATAATGGCGAAAGCATTCGCAGCGTTATTCACTTCGACCAATAGGGCTGGACAGCACAATGGAACAAATTAGCTGCGCGAAAGTGTTTGATGGTGAACACAGGCAATATCAGCATCAATCCAGTGAATTACATTGCCAAATGCGCTTTGCTGTCTATTTACCTCCAGCGGCACTTGAGGCGGAAAAAAACGGCGATACTGTACCCGTACTTTATTGGTTGTCTGGGTTAACTTGCACCGATGAAAACTTTATGCAAAAAGCAGGGGCTTTTCGAGTTGCTGCTGAGCTTGGTATCGCGATTGTTGCACCAGATACTAGCCCGCGTGGCGAAGGTGTTCCGGATGATGAAAATGGCGCTTATGACTTTGGCTTAGGTGCTGGTTTTTATCTTAATGCTACACAGGCACCTTGGTCGACCCACTATCATATGTATGACTATATCGTTGACGAGTTACCCGAGTTAATTGAAGAAAACTTGCCTATATCCAGTGTTAAGTCTATATCCGGACATAGCATGGGCGGCCATGGTGCATTGACTATAGGTTTAAAAAATCAAAGCGCCTATTGTTCAATATCAGCATTTAGTCCTATTTGTAATCCTATGAATTGCCCATGGGGGCAAAAAGCCTTTGGGCTTTATTTAGGTAATAACCAAGCGGACTGGCAAGCCTATGACGCGAGTGTGTTATTAGCAAAAGAAAAAGCCAACCTACCTATCTTGGTTGATCAGGGGGATGCGGATAACTTTTTGGTGGAACAACTTAAGCCACAAGCTTTAGTTGAAGCTGCGCAACAATCCGGCTCAGATATCATATTACGTATGCAACCGGGTTATGATCATAGTTATTACTTCATTCAAAGTTTTATTGAAGATCATCTGCGTTTTCACGCCGAATCCTTAGTTTAGAATATTCAATAGATTGGGTGGATGAGTTTTTAAATCATCACCTAATCTATCTTTCCTCCCTGTACTATTTCAATTTACTTTTGATTAGTTGAAATCTCACTTGTAGATTGAGGCTCGCTTAAAGCGCTTGCTTTTGGTGCCTCGACAATGGCTGTAGGTATTAGGCAATATCGCGCCTAGAAACCAAGCCTGTAGCAGCTCTGCTGCTATTGTCGAAATAAATTTCGACCTACATGGATGTAGGGAATGCCGATAAGCGTCTGGAACTGCGCACGGCGACCTACATGGATGTAGGGAATACCGATAAGCGTCTGGAGCAGCGCACGGTGACCTACATTAATTGGTTTTTCTTACTACTTCGGTGCTTTTAACTGATCATTTATTTCTGGAAACAGCATTAGTTATTTGTACCAGTAGTTTGCCACGCCTGTTTAACTCACCGCTTTTGTTTGTATTAGTTTAAGTGATACCCCAAAACTATTTATTAAAATTTCAAACAAGTGTTTGAATTTTAGCCGTGAATAGTTAAACTCAGGTAAGACCAGTTAATAAAATGTAAAAATTCTGACTACACTTGTAGCGAATAATATTGAAGTGGTGCACAACATGATTTACCAAGGTGAAAGTCTTACATGCCAGATAGTGGAAACCGGCATTGCTGAGTTGCGGCTGGATTGCCCAGGTTCGGTTAATAAATTCGATCGTCAAACTCTGAATGAGTTTAAGTCTTGTATAGAGGCGCTTAATCAAACATCAGGTATTCAAGCTTTACTCTTAGTAAGCAGTAAGCCAGCATTTATTGTTGGCGCCGATATTACCGAGTTTATTGGTACATTTCAGTTAGCTGATGACGAGTTATTGCAGTGGATTAAAAACGCCACGGATATTTTTGATGCGCTGGAAGATCTGCCTTTTGCTACCATCAGTGCTATTAATGGCTTTGCTTTGGGGGGCGGATGCGAAACCATTTTAGCAACGGATTACCGAGTTGCTGATACCACCGCCCGCATAGGTTTACCTGAGGTTAAACTTGGCATTATGCCCGGCTTTGGTGGCACAGTGAGGTTATCTCGTTTAACAGGAGCGGATAACGCCATGGAGTGGATAACTACAGGTAAAGACCACAAAGCCGCAGATTGTTTAAAAGTTGGGCTTGTCGATGCCGTGGTTGCTCCAGAACATTTACATCAAGCCGCTTTGGATATTGCCCGTAATGTTGTTAACGGTGAATTTGACTGGCAAGCTAAACGGGCTCCTAAATTAACACCACTTACGTTATCGCGCATTGAGCGTGAAATGAGTTTTAACTTAGCTAAGGCGATGGTGTTTGGCAAAGTCGGTAAACATTACCCCGCGCCTTTTGCTGCGATTGACGCGATAGAAAAAGGTGCGACGCTCGACAGAGCGGGGGCGATGGCCATTGAAAATCAAATTTTCGCCAAACTGGCCAAAAGCAAAGAGGCTACCGCGCAAGTTGGGATCTTCCTAGCTGATCAATTAGTTAAAGGCAAAGCGAAAAAAGTCAGTAAACAAGCCAAAGATATCAAGCAAGCCGCGGTACTTGGTGCGGGGATCATGGGCGGCGGCATTGCTTATCAGTCTGCGTATAAAGGCACACCTATAACCATGAAAGATGTTAACCAAGCTGCGTTAGATCTTGGTTTAAATGAGGCTGCTAAGTTACTGACCAAGCAAGTTGAACGCGGTCGAGCAACACCCAGTCAAATGGCTGAAGTACTGAATAACATAGTACCTAGTTTATCGTACGATGCCATTAAAGACGTCGACATTGTCGTTGAAGCGGTAACTGAAAACCCTAAGGTAAAAAAATTAGTACTGGCGGAAACCGAACAACACATTCAAGAGTCATGTGTTCTAACCTCGAATACGTCTACCATCTCTATTAACGAGCTTGCTAAAGCGTTAAAACGTCCTGAGCAATTTTGCGGTATGCATTTCTTTAACCCTGTACATCGCATGCCATTAGTCGAGATCATTCGCGGCGAACAAACCTCTGATGAGACGATTTCGACAGTTGTCGCTTACGCTCAAAAACTGGGTAAAACGCCAATTGTCGTGAACGACTGTCCTGGCTTTTTAGTTAATCGCGTATTGTTTCCTTACTTTGCTGGTTTTAATCAATTGATAGTGGATGGTGCTGATTTTCAGCAGGTCGATAAAGTGATGGAAAAAGTCTTTGGTTGGCCAATGGGCCCTGCTTACTTGTTAGATGTGGTGGGCATCGACACTGTAGTTCATGCGCAGCAGGTTATGGCGGCAGGCTTTCCAGAGCGTATGGCGTTACCTGAAGTGAATATTGCCAAACATTTGTATGATGCGGGTTTATACGGTCAGAAAAACAAACAAGGTTTTTATCGTTATGAAACGGATAAAAAAGGCAAACCGAAGAAGACGATTGATCTTGAAGTGGTGCAATTACTTGATGATGTTTGTCAAGAACCAAGCTCCTTTAGCGATGAGCAAATTATTGCACGCTTAATGGTGCCTATGATCAACGAAATGGTACGCTGCTTAGAAGAGGGCATTGTTGCCTCGCCGGAAGAAGCCGACATGGCGGTGATTTATGGCTTAGGTTTTCCACCGTTTAGAGGCGGTATTTTCCGTTACCTGCAAACGCTTGGTTTAAAACAATATATTGCTACAGCCGACGAGTTGGCTGATCTAGGTGAGATTTATCAAGTGACTCAAGGTTTACGTGATAATGCATCGTTACAACAAAACTATCTTGGTCAATAACCGCAGAGGAAAAAAATCATGATTAATGTAGTCGTTATTGATTGTGTGCGTACCCCAATGGGGCGCAGCAAAGGTGGTGTATTTCGCAACGTGCGTGCTGAAGATCTATCAGCAGAAGTGATTAAAGGCTTGCTGGCGCGTAACCCGAAAGTGGACCCAGCTGAAATTGAAGATGTGATTTGGGGTTGTGTCATGCAAACCTTAGAGCAAGGCTTTAATATTGCCCGCAACGCAGCCCTGTTGGCTGGATTACCCAAATCAGTTGCTGCGGTAACGGTAAACCGTTTGTGTGGGTCATCCATGCAGGCGATCCACGATGCTGCTCGTGCCATTATGACAGGCATGGGTGATGTGTTTATTGTTGGTGGCGTAGAGCATATGGGGCATATTCCAATGACGCATGGCATCGACTTTCACCCGTTAATTGCTAAAAATGTAGCTAAAGGTGCAGGCTCCATGGGCTTAACCGCAGAAATGCTAGCGCGGGTGCATGGTATTAGCCGACAACAACAAGACGAATTTGCGGCTCGTTCTCATGCTAGAGCTCATGCGGCAACGCTAGAAGGACGCTTTGCCAATGAAATTGTGCCCGTTATGGGACACGATGCTAACGGTAATCTTGTCAAAGTTAAACAGGATGAAGTGATCCGCCCAGAAACCACAGTTGATGGCCTAGCGGCATTGCGTCCTGTATTTGATCCAGTTAATGGCACGGTTACCGCAGGTACATCATCCGCTTTATCTGACGGTGCATCAGGCTTGTTACTGATGTCTGAACAAAAAGCCAAAAGTCTCGGTTTGACGCCTATCGCGACCATTAAATCTATGGCCGTGGCGGGATGTGATCCCTCAATCATGGGTTATGGTCCGGTACCGGCTACGCACAAAGCCTTAAAACGCGCGGGTGTAAGTATTAACGATATTGATATTGCTGAGCTTAACGAGGCCTTTGCGGCTCAATCTTTACCTTGTGTTAAAGATTTAGGTTTGCTTGACGTGATGGATGATAAGGTAAATCTAAATGGCGGCGCTATCGCTTTAGGCCATCCATTAGGTTGTTCTGGGGCGCGTATATCAACAACCCTACTCAATTTGATGTTAGCTAATGACGCCAAGCTGGGATTAGCCACTATGTGCATTGGCCTTGGGCAAGGCATAGCAACCGTATTTGAGCGGGCGTAAATAAACGAGCATAAAAGCGAAAAGGATAAGATTGCGAGTGGGGATATTTATCCCCACTTTTGTTTGTTACCGCTGGTTTTACGGGTTATACAAATAATGCTAGGTAAGAAAAAAGGCAAAAAAATACCCATTAGCGACTAAACGCTAATGGGCTTATAGGGAGATACAAAAAACACATTCCAATCACGTTTAATATGACCAGCCTCTAAACCATTAGTTCCTCTAAATAGAAAATAAATAACAAATAATTACAGAAAAATCACAACTCATTGAATTTTAAATGTTTTTTGTTTTTCGACTTAAACCAGTATTTACTGCTAATTGATAAATCGTGCGCTTTTCAACGAAATTTAATAATAATGGCTTGGGGTAAGCTTTATTTATTCGATATTATCTGTCATAACTATACGCAAGCAGTACTGACTGCAACTAATTCTAGGCCTCTCAATGGCTTAGGCTATTTTGGAAAATAAACCAAAAAATAGGACTACACATGAAATTCACAAATATGGCAAAAGCAGGTGTGCTAGCAGCTGCATTAACCGCACCGATGGCAAATGCCGATATGCTTTATGGTATTTATATTGGTGCTCAAGGTTGGCAAACGAGTGCTGACGGTAGCTTTGGTCAAGATGCAAAAGATTCATCAGCAACATTCGACTTTGATGATAAAACTTCAACCTCGTTTTATGTTGCTTTAGAGCACCCAATCCCATTAGTACCGAATATTAAAGTTCGTCAGAATGATATTGAAATTGAAGGTTCAATTAATGGTCAGTACGACTTCTTCGGTAAAACTTATACATCACAAACCACGACTGATGCTAAATTAACCAATACTGATTTTATTCTTTATTATGAAATCTTAGATAATGACTTAGTATCATTAGATATTGGTTTCAATGGTAAGAAAATTGATGGTGAGTTATTTGTTGATGATTCAGTTGAAGACTCAACAACTAAAACCTTTAGCGGTGTTGTACCTATGCTTTACGGTGCTGCTTCAGTTGGTCTACCATTAACGGGTTTATCTGTTTACGCAGACATGAGCTATGTCGGTTATGACGGCAACAGCTTGTCAGATTTCAATGCCGGTATTCAGTATGAAGTGATTGATGTTGTCGCGGCAGATTTAGCTGTGCAATTAGGTTACCGTTCATTTGCATTAGAGTTAGATGACTTAGATGACATCGATACTGACTTTGATGTATCAGGTGCTTATGTTGGTGTGCAACTACACTTCTAATTTTGCTGTTTAAGCTTTTATTCGTTTTGTATAAAAGTTTAGATGTATAAAAAGCGCTAGCTGTAATAAGTTAGCGCTTTTTTTGTATTTATGTCGCTATTCAGCGTTATGAAATCATAAGCCATAGTTGGTTTAATATTTTTGTGGGAGAGCATTTATGCTTGCAGAGCCTGCAAACTAGCTGTATTCCTGCTGGCATCAAAAATACAGGCTTGTTAGTTACAAATGGTTAGATGCACACTGCTTGCTTGAAATGTATTTTTAAGTCGGTTTATGAGCTTTTAACTCTAATGTATTGCCGTCGGGATCTTGAATATAAATAGATTGACCAAAGCCCTGTGCGCCATAGCGTTCTGCAACATCGCCTACTTTTACCCCCTGCGCGGTTAAATGTTGGATAAGGCTAGGTAAATCGCATCCAGTAAACTGCAAACAAAAATGGTCTAAGTTGTTATTTTGTTGGCTTGGTGCTGTGCCCCCTAAGCGTCCCAACTCACTGTTTACATCGACTATATCGATTAACGTATTGCCCGCTCGCAACTGACTTAAGCCCACTTCTGGCGGTAATTGGCGCTCTAACGGGCAGGCCAATACATCTTGATAAAAAGCTAGCATGGCGGATAAGTTAGAAGTACGTAAAACGATATGATCTAAGCCAACGATTTTTAACGGCATTTTTCTCTAATACTAAGGTTCACTTTTGCTTAAGTATACTCTAGTCTTCTGCTTAATTTTTCAAATGCTAATACAGTGTCGGTGATGGAAAGGATAGAAGCTTGGTATTCGTTGTATCAGGGGTTGCCTGAGTTTTTACATTTGTTTGTCAATTTTTGCTTGTTAGTCATGTTGGCGTTATTTGCCTACTACACAACTAAAATTATATTGCGCCTATTGGCAAAGTTTTTAACCAAAGCAACCAAGGATTCATTTGATGCGTCGTTAAAGCGGCATAATGTTTTAAACAAAAGTGCGCGCTTAGGCAGTTTACTATGTTTAGTCGCCTTGCTAAATATTATTACCCAACACCCAACGGTAGGTGATGAGTTTATCTTGCTTGGGGTTGAATTATTTGCGGTATTCGTTTTTATCCAATTGGCCTTCGCTGGCCTCAATGTGGTTTCAGATAGCTATCGCCAGTTAGAAATATCGCGTGATGTCCCGATAAATGCCTTTGTGCAAATAATTAAGCTGCTGGTTGTTTTAGTGGCTTTAGTATTGGTTATTTCATTGCTAACCAGTAAGTCGCCGGTTTATTTATTATCAAGCTTAGGTGCCATTACTGCCGTGTTGTTGTTGGTTTTTCGCGATACTATTTTGGGGTTTGTTGGCGGCGTGCAAATTATTGCCAACCGCTTGATCTCAGTTGGTGATTGGATCGAAGTGAAAACCTTTGATACCGACGGCATTGTTTTAGAAATAGGCTTAAATACCATTAAGGTACAAAATTGGGATAAAACTATTTCTAGTATTCCGACCCATAGTGTGATGTCTAACTCCTTTAAAAACTGGAAAGGCATGGAGCGCTCTGGCGGCCGACGCATTAAGCGACCTATATTTATAGACATACAGACCATTACAGCGTTGGATGAAACGCTACTGGCTGAATTAACTAAAAAATTTCCTGAGTTAGCTGAGTGTGACACAAGTTTAGCCACGAGTAATTTAAGTTTATACCGACGTTATGTTGAGCTGAGGTTAAAACAGCACCCTAAAGTGAAGTCTGAATTTACATTGTTAGTACGCGAGTTAGCCCCTACAGCAGAAGGAGTGCCTGTCGAATTGTATTGTTTCACTAATGATAACGCGTGGCGTAACTACGAAGAGATACAAGCGGATTTGATCAACTATATGTTAGTGTTGTTACCTGAATTTGGCTTACGTGGTTTCCAACGAGCCAGTGGTGCTGATATTCAAACAGGTGTAAGCCAAGTCGCTCCAGGGGCTGAATAGTGCCCTTGTTGATTTAATAGAGACTAATCTAGCAGTAAGCCATAAGCTTGATCACGTCCGCCATTTTTCGCTTTATACAAAGCGGTGTCTGCTAATTGAATTAAGTCGCCTGACTTTAAGTTGGCGACTTTTTTGGCGCAGGCAACCCCTAAACTGACCGTAACATAGTCTGAATTAGGGTGTTCTGCATGCAGGATCCGCTTTTTAGTAATGGATTTACGAATGCGATTAGCAACAATTAAAGCCGATTCCAAATCGGTATCTGGCAATAATAAAATAAACTCTTCACCGCCAAAGCGCGCTGCGCTGTCTGAGGGGCGAAATAAACTGGTTTTGATAACCTGAGAGAGGGCTTTTAAGCAATCGTCTCCGGCGCAGTGACCATAAGTATCGTTAAAGCGTTTGAAGTAATCAAAGTCGAGTAAAATGACACTCAGCGGTAAATTGCTGCGCGCGGCAATCCGCCATTCGCGAATATAGCTTTTTTCAAAGCTGCGTTTATTAAATAAACCGGTTAAACCGTCAACATAAGCGTGACGGCTTAATATGCTAATGGCTTTGTGGGTATTGATCCGTTTTTTGATACGCGTTAACTGCACAGATACATCATCTTGCACCAGTAGCGTATCATTGGCCCCTAGGTTGAGGGCGAGCGACTCGACCGCTGGATTGGGATTATCCAGAATGCAGATAATGGGGTAATCTAAGTCGTTACGCTTGGCTTCGGCAACTGCACATAAAGATTGATTACGTTCATCATGTTCATCGCCAAAATCGACAAGAATGGCGTCAAATTGTTGGCCGCGGGTTTGGCTGTCGTACTGGCTGAAATCGTCAAATATAGACAGGTTAAAGCCATAGGTATCGAGCCGCCAGTCTTGCGCCAGTTTTGATTTGCCAATACAAGCAATATGATATTCACCGGAAAAGTCACAGCCTTCAGCGACAGCATCCGTATGTAATTCACCACCTAAAAACTCATCTAATTTTTCATTGCTGAGCAAACCTCTGGCGATGGCGCTGCCTTGACCGATTAAAACGGGTAAATGGTGCGAGTAGTCACCTTGCTGCCAATGTTTTTGTGATAACAATTGTCTGTGCTCGACATCGTTGTCGTAATCTAACCAAGGCGTGCTTAAGCTGGCCAGTATGGCATGCAAAGCGTCAAAGCGAGAAATATCAACACCATACTGCCAATAAGCGCGAAACAAGAATGATCGATATGAGGCTGCTTTTTGTGGATAGCATTTTTCCACCATCATTAGCGACAAAATAGCCAAACGACTATTGATACAAAATTCCGGTGCATTGATTGGTAGATTAGGCTCTATTTTTTTGATGGCATCAATATCTACTAGAAGTTGTGCATGGATTGTTGCGTGGTCTTGCGCTTCTAACGTGGGTAAATGTTCAACGTAATGCCATTGGATTACACTGTATTCAGGGTGATTGATTAGGCGCTCGTGCAGTATGTAGCTGTATGGACAATTAAGATCCAAGAATACTTGCAGCATAAGGGCCTACCAATTTGACGAATAGTGTTTTTAGTATAATTGGCTTGTTGGCGGGCGTCGACAAATAAAAAAAAGCGGAGCTTGCTAAACAAACGCCGCTTTAACAATTTTTACTTGAATAGTGAATTAGCTACAGGCTTATCGAGCACCGTGGATAACCATGGTTTTACCATGGGCTTCAACTAAGCCTTGAGTTTCCAATTCTTTAAGAACTCGGCCAACCATTTCGCGTGAACAACCCACGATACGACCCAGCTCTTGACGGGTAATTTTAATCTGCATACCTTCAGGATGCGTCATGGCATCTGGCTTTTGAGCTAGCTCTAACAAGGCGCGCGCCACTCGACCAGTCACATCTAAGAAAGCCAAATCGACCACTTTACGCGACGTATCACGAAGTTTTAGAGCTAGCTGGCTAGAAACTCGGAATAAAATTTGCGGGTTTTCCATACAAATTTGTTTGAATTTGGCATAGCCTATTTCTGCCACTTCACATTCAGTGCGTGCAGTAACACAAGCACTACGTGATCCGCCATCAAACAAACCTAATTCGCCGTAGAATTCTCCAGGATTTAAGTAAGCAAGTACTAACTCTCTACCTTGGTCACTCTCGGTTGTTACTGATACTGAGCCTCGTAACAATAAGTGTAATGTTTCTGGCTGATCGCCTTCGCGAATAATAATATGTTTTGCCGGAAAAACACGGCGCGTACAGAAGCTAACAAACTTATTTAGTTCTTCATCTGTCGCTAAAGAAAATGGAACAGGCATGTTGCCTCCAACCTTTTTATAGTCGTTATTACTGGGTTGTGCCCAAAAGCGCTATTTTAACCGTGTATGTTAAGTAGCGCACACATATAGATATACAGTAACAAAATTTGTTGACCTTAAAAACAGATTTAATTAGCCAATTGTTTATTTATTTGCACTTTCTTAACAATTTTCTTTAATCCCCATATTGTAAAAGACTAATCCATATTCATTAGCGAGATGAATATGCTATTCATAGCTTTTATACAGATAGATCAGATCTTATCCAGAGAGTTATGCACAGCGGTCATTCTATTGATGTATTAGGCTTTAAAATGGCATTTTTTATTGAGTTTTTTACTTGGCTCCTTGCAAAAATTCACCGGATATCCTTAACCTTTCAATATGTTTTCCTTATTAAATTCACAGATTTATCCACAGTGGTATTTTTGAACAAATACGTATGCATAGCACAGGAATCAAAAAGGCTTCTATACTGAATAGATGAATAATGTCACATTTTTTCATTAGGTTACTGTGCTGCGTTTTGCTCTTGTTACTGTTTTTTTACTCTTACCTGTTGCTGGCACTTGGGCGCTCAATTTGTTTGAGCAAGGTCAAGGGTATTTTGTTTCTGTTGGTAATGAAGACGCTTTGCCTGATAGTGTTATCTCTGATGTGATACAAGACCAGCAAGGCTTTATTTGGGTCGCAACCCCTACTGGATTATTTCGCTATGACGGTTACGAGTTTAAGCGTTATGCCAAAGCGTCTGATGGAACCCCTATACGTGTAATTCGCAGTTTGTGGGCTGGGATTGACGGGCGAGTTTGGGCCGGTTCACGCAATGATGGCTTGTTTGTTTATGATCCAAACACGTTAAAAATTGAGCATTACACTAAAGCTACGCCGGGCAAGAGCGGCTTGGGTGATAACTATGTACGAACCATAACCGGTGACAAGCATGGTCGAATTTGGTTTGGTACTGCCAACGGCGTGAGTTTTTACAACCCACAGACTCAAGATATAAAGCAACTTGATATTCGTACACAAATTAGTGGCAAAATTATACAAGCTTTGTTGTATGACGAGTCAGGGTTTTTGTGGGTGGGTAGTCGTAAGCAAGGTTTAAATCGTTTAAACCTGCAGAACATGCAATGGCAGCGAGTGGTGTATCGCTTCGATACACAAGATCCAGCTTCGATTATTGATGTGCGTTCATTGTATCAAACCGCAGATAAGCGTGTTTGGCTTGGCACTGCTAATTATGGGGTTGGAGTATTAACCGCCAACGGTGCATCACAACAAGCTTTGCAATGGTTGCAATTGACCCAGTTGGATAGCCCACAGCCCTTTATTCACAATTGGGTAAGTGATTTTACTCAGCCAGATAGTCAGCGCTTGTGGTTATCAACTACAACTGGCGGAATTTTCGAAATCGACCTGACAAGCCTGCAAACAAACCGACAATTTCAGCATGACCCCAGTATCAATACTAGCTTGAATGCGAATAATATCGACACGTTATACCGTGATCGCCAAGGGCTAATTTGGATTGGCACATGGGGCAGTGGCTTAAATTTATATAACCCGATTAATTTAACCATTCGTGGAATTAAGCCCAGTGTGTTTAAACCTAATTTTTTGCATTACGCCAATATTGGCTCAGTTACGCAATTAAGCTCAGGCGAAATTTGGGTGGGTACGCGTGGTCATGGTGTAACACGCTACGCTCAGCAATCGGGCCGTATTCAATTAGCTTCAGGTAAATTACACAAAGCCCATGTGATGTCTATGGTGCAAACTGACAAGCATCAAGTTTGGCTGGCGACAATTCATCAAGGACTCCTGCAACTAGACCCTTACACATTGCAAGAAACTTGGTTTACAGAAGCGCATGGCTTGGTTGATCACCATGTCAGGGTTTTGTTAGCTGGTGTTGATCAAGGCTTGTGGATAGGTACTTATGCCGGACTGAGTAAACGCTTAGCCGATGGTCGTTTTCAACAGTTCTATTATGCCGAGCAAGCTAATCTGACATTTGATAAAACGATTAATGCACTAGCTCAAACGTTTGATGGCACTTTGTGGCTGGGAACGTTTGATGGACTATTTTACGTATTACCTAACGATAATAAGGTTTATCGACTGCACGCGCAGCAGATTATTAAAGGTCATTTGTCGAGTTCGACGATAGGTGGGTTAACCGTTGATCGGCAAGGTAAATTATGGATTGCTACATCGCAAGGCTTGGATCGTTTACTGAGTTTCGAGCAGCAGCAAGCCGAGTTGCAATCAGTGAACCGTTTAGTGGGTATTCATGAGCAATCCCTCGGGGCTAACATGCTGCTAGATAAGCAAAACCGGATTTGGACAGAGGAGTATGTTATTGACCCTAGAGTCTGGCAGGCGCGTCATTTGACCCGAGCTGATGGCATTGATATTGGTAATAAATGGTGGGGGGCGCATAGCAAATTAAGTGATGGCACTTTAGTTTACGGAGGAAGTAAAGGACTCTTGCTGATCGATCCGGACAATATAGGTTTGCAAACCCTGCAACCGACATTGAGCTTTAGCCGATTTCAGCTCAGTGGCCAGCCGATTAGTGTTAGCCAGCATATAAGTCAACAGTTACCGCTAGAATTACCAGCTGATAATAAATCAATGACGGCAACTTTTGCGGCATTTGATTATTCGGCACCTAGCCAATTGCAATATCGTTATCGGCTTTTGGGGTTTGAACAAAATTGGCAAACGGTGAATATATATAACCGTCAACTGAGTTACACCAATTTGCCGCCAGGGCAATATCAGTTGCAGATCCAGTCAACAGACAGAGATGGCCACTGGTTGGAGTCAGGTTTAAGCTTGTCTATTAAACAAGTTCCTAAATGGCATGAATCGCGAGTGCTGCAAGTGATGGCGGTGCTACTGGTATTGCTTGTTTTATATTTATGGTATTTAAATCGCTTACGGCACTTTCGGCGAGTACGACGCCGGTTGGATCGCTTAGTCGCATTAAAAACGGCTGAATTAGAAACCATTTCTATTATTGGTCGTGAATTGAATCAAACGTTAGATGTAGAAGCTATTTCTAATGGGCTTTACAACAATATGCGGCAGCTAATGGATTGCCATGCTTTTGCTATTGGCATAGTACAAGCGGATACACAGCAAATATACATGGCATTTGCAATTGAAGACGGACAACGCCTATCGCCTTTTTATGAATCAATGCATGATGCCAGCCGTCCTGCCGCGCATTGTGTTGTCAGTCGCCAGCCCTTGGTTGTTGATCATTACCATAGTTTATTAGAGGCTGTTCCCGGTCAAGTGCAACCTAAAGTGGGGCACAGTATGGAGTCTATTATTTATATTCCATTATTAGATGCGGGTAATTTACCTATTGCGGTATTAACTGTGCAAAGCCCTAGAAAGCAGGCTTACAACGAAGAACAAGTTAACATGTGTAAGCTATTGGCTAGTTATACTGCAATCGCCCTAAAAAATGCATTACAAAAGCAAGAGCTGAGTGCGGCATTGGCTGAAATTCAAGAAATCAGCGTACATGACCAACTGACCGGCACTTATAATCGTCGCTTTGTTAGTCAACACTTACCAACCGAGCTAGCTAATTTAGCAAAGGCCCAGAGTCATCATGCGTCACTGGGAATTTTACTGATTGATATCGACCACTTTAAGCAAATTAACGACAGCTATGGGCATGAAGCCGGTGATAAAGTGTTGATTGCGCTAAGCCAATTGCTAAAGTCGCATTGCCAAGCAGAGGATTGGGTTATTCGCTGGGGCGGTGAAGAATTCTTGATTATTAGCCGCGGTAAAAGTCGTAGTCAATTATTGCAATTCGCGAGTGAGCTACGCCATAAAATTAGTGAGATGACAGTTGATATAGCTTGTCCTGCCCACTCTGTAACTGCGTCTTTTGGTGTAGTTGCCTATCCATTTTTAGCTAAGCACCCGAACGCGTTAAACTGGCAGCAAACTTTGAACTTAGCCGATATCGCCTTGTATAAAGCTAAGCATTCAGGCCGTAATGTTTGTTATTACCTACAGGCTGTAGATGAGCAACCATTTGAGCACATCTATGAATATATTCGTCATGATTTATCCGCTTGTTTGGATAAAAAGCTGGTTAGATTTGAATGTGCTTGAATGGTTATTAATGTTTAAGTATTGCTTGTATTTATTCTGCGTAATTAGTTTTACTCGTCTTGATGTGGCTAATTACCCTCTGCCTAAATCTACAGAACCGAGTTCTACCTTCATAAAGGGGTATTTAAGCGTCAATTATTGTTCCAATTAGCTTCACATGGTAAAACGGTTTTTGTTATATCAATAAAAGTTTGGATTATGTTTAGCCGATTGCTTGCCTGCGCCTTGTTGTTATCTTTAAGTGCCAATTTTATGCTGTGGCAACAATTAAAATTTCAAGATGAGCGTGGGTCAAAGCAAGAACATATATTGTTGCCTCATCATGCCAATCCCATGAGTTTGAAACCATCTGACCCTCAACAAAAGGCTTTAAACTCTTCGACTAGTGCTAACCAGACGCAGCAAACTGCACAATTTAGTCGCACAACATTGAATAGCCAGCAGGTTATTCAACAGGCAGAAGCAGCCTTTCAACGAGCTGATTATTACGTGGCGGTGGATTTATTGCAGGATGTGCAGCAGTTAGATGAAATTCATGCTTCGAATCATTTTTCTCAGCTGAAAAATACTTGGCTAGATAGTTTAGCTACCTGGATCAATCAACAAAATATCGAGCAATCGAGTCAGTTTTTAGCCGCTATGCTTAATTATTATCCGCATGATAAAGCTTTTATGCCTTTGCAAGCCGAGTTACATGTTGTGACGGGGAATATTCTTGAAGCCGTGCGGGTGTATGATGATTTATTACCCTATGCGGAAAACCAAAGTGAGGTTGATGCTTGGTTACAAACCAGTGCTAAGTTAGTGATAAGACAAGTTGAGTCTTTGGTTACTCGTGCGCAATGGCATGAATTAATTGATTTTATTGATATTGTCGAGGTGTTAAATGAACAGCTTATTGCGACACCCGCATGGAAAATAGAGGCGTTGATTGCGTTACAGAACTACGCTGAAGCTGAATATCAACTCGAGATCCTCAGTCATCAACCTGAGTTTAATGTTTTGGTTGATGAGCTGCGCGGTAAAATTATACGCCTACAAGCAGAAAGTATCGCCATACCTATACAGGTGTTAAATAATCAAATGGCAGTAACAGCTAGGCTTGATGAAGAGAGTGACGTAAAGCTACTGATTGATACCGGTGCGGCCATGACAGTGATCAGTGATGCGGCTTTTCAGCGTTTGCGTAGCCGCATGACATTCGACTTTGTGCGAGAACAACGCATGAATACCGCGGGCGGATATGCAAGCGCCGATATTTATCGAATTAATTTATTAAGCTTACAAGATGCCCGAGTTACGCCTATACAAATTGCGGTCATGCCGCTTAACTTGAATCATGGTTTGGAAGGCTTGCTAGGCATGAATTTTTTACGTTTCTATCAATTTCATTTTGAACGTCAACAAAATACCCTATGGTTGAAAGCGAATGGTACTTAACATTGAACGTATTAATCAGTACTAAAATGCTAACCACCTTGTTAAACAATTTAAACCAATAAGAAAATTACGATGCAAATTACGCTTGTCGATTTAGATAATCCCTTACATAGCCAAGCGGTTATGACTATGATGACCAATTATGCAACCGATCCTATGGGCGGTGGACAAGATTTAGCGCCTGACGTTAAAGCTAAACTGATTTCACAACTCAAAAAACAGCCTTTGTACAGTGGCTTTATTATGTGGAATGGTAAACAACCTATAGGTTTGGCGAACTGTTTTGCCGGATTTTCGACATTTAAAGCACAGCCTTTATTGAATATTCATGACTTTGCGATAAGTGAGGAGTATCGAGGTCAAGGATTAGGGCAGCAATTAATGCAATTTGTTTGTGAGTTTGCTAAACAGCAAGGCCATTGCAAAGTGACATTGGAAGTTTTATCTAATAATCAAGTCGCGAAAAATGTCTATGCTAAAGCTGGCTTTGCTCAATATAAGCTGGCGAGTGATGTAGCCGAGTTCTGGCAGAAATATTTGTAGGTTGTCTGGCTAGGCATTGCTACAATACGCGTTATTATTTGAGATAATTATTAAACCTTATGCAATTTCCTGATGATGAAAATGGCCAG